>JASMFB010000043.1 GCA_030751995.1 Candidatus Thalassarchaeaceae archaeon | reverse complement strand
CGGTTCTTCAACTATTAACTGAAACACACCCTGTCCACCTTCGCCTTCATGATACGCCCACAGCCAACCTTCTGTGCTACCGACGTAGGCATCACTTCCTGCAGCATTCCAGGCGACAGCCCCAATATCGACCCCACCCAGATTGGTTGCACTTCCAGAAACCGTGGTAACAGAATGGTCTTCGGCAACGTAACGGAACATGGCTCCATTGTCTCCAACCAAAAGAGCAGTTTTGCCACGTGGATGCCAATCAATAGAACGCAGTGTGTCTTCGGTCGGTGTGGCCAACTCGATTTGCACATTCGGATTCGTTCCATCCAATAGGCGGGCATATCCATCTGCACCAGCGACGAGAACCTTCTGGGTAGTTTCACCGCCTGCGGCCACAGCTTCCAATCCCAAATCATATTCAGCAAGCCAAATGGGATTGTCCATTTCGACGGCCCCTTCGGCCGATACAACCGAAGCTAGACATGAGACCAAGATGAGGGCCACCAAGCCCAAGGCCGTGCGTGAACCGTTCGCCATCGGGCCGCCGACAGTCCCCCTGATTATCACCCTTCTCGACATGATGGCCAGCCGCGACCCTTAACGACGGGTTGGCGCTCGGAGGTAACATGGAGACCTTTGAGGTGAAGCGTGGATTGGCCAAGAAATTGGCATCCGAGGGAGGACTGGCAGGATTGGCCAGCAAGCATTTCGACAGTGTAGATGGCCAAGATGATGCCTTTTCAGGCAGTCATGGTATTATGAACAGTATTACTGGAGAATACAATGCATTGGGGAAATTAGTTGTCGATGTCATTCAAGAACGTCCGGATTTCGACGATCCTGATGCTATGGCCGTAGCCATGGATAGCCGTCGACGATGGTCCGCTTTTCTGGACGAGGCCACAGGGTACAATTCTAAGCAACGCGGCGACAAGGCTAAGGAATTCGCTAAGAAGGCATCAAAGGCCAAATCGGGAATCAGTCAAGCACTGAAGTTCATGGAAATGTCCACTACCCTATCTGACGAGGTTCGCACACAAGCAGGAGAATACATCTCAACAATCGAAGCACTTCTTGACGCAGGAGACAATACCAAAGCCGAGAGTACTGCAAAGAAACTTAGTAAGCTACTTGGCTGATATACAACACTCTATAGGCGATTTCAATGGATGCATCTACTAGAATCTCCCTGATTACGGGGGCAGCTGCTGAAGTTGTCGGAATCGAGCATCTCGAAGCACGAATTGCTGATGGTGGCACCATTCGTGCCTACGTCGGTTTTGAGCCGAGTGGAAAAGCGCATGTTGGCTGGAAAGTTTTGGCCACCAATCTTCGACGAATGCTCGATGCCGATGTCAACGTCCTCATCTTCATGGCCGACTGGCATGCATGGGTGAATGACAAATTCGACGGAGACATGGACAAGATCCAAACAACTGCGAAGTACATGGAAGAAGTCTTCCGGTCACTTCTCAACCATCCTGAAGAAGGGGATGGGCCCGGACAATTGCGCTTTGGTTATGCTTCTGAGATTATGGACAGTGGAGATTACTGGGCACGTGTACTACGCTGCTCCAAGAACATGAGTCTAGCAAGAGCCCGCAGGACATTCAGCATCATGGGTAGAAATGAGGACAGTGGGGATGGCGACTTGTCAAAATTCTTCTATCCAGCTATGCAGGCTGCTGATATCTTTGAGATGGACATCGATTTGGCCATCGGTGGTATGGATCAGCGCAAGGCGCACATGTACATGCGCGAAGTAGCGGATCACTGGGGTTGGACCAAGGCGACTTGTATCCACACCCCAATCATATCTGGTCTGAAGAGCGCGGGCGCGCGCATGGATTCGTTCGACCATAAGATGAGCAAGTCGGACCCGTCCGGAGCCATACTCTTGCACGACACGCCCGAACAACTCCGTAAGAAGATGCGTAAGGCCTACCTCGATATCGAGAAAGATGACAGCCCAATCTACGAACTTCTACAATACATTGTCTTGCCTGAACAAGATCAAATTACAGTCACCCCCAAACCCGAATATGGTGAGCCCAGCACTTACGACAGCGTCGAAGCGTTTGTGGCTGCAGTTCAATCTGGCGCGATTCATCCATTGGATGCGAAATTCGCAATCGCCGATGCCGTATCCGCAGGGTTGGAAACCATGCGATTGCACTTCGAGTCCAATCCGCAGTTACTTGAATCTGTGAATGAGATTACTGGGGAGTAAGAGATTACTCACATTTGATACAGTTCATCCATGCCTTGATATGTCTCGCGCGTGTATGTTTGTTTGATGAATGCAATTTCAATCAAAATTGCAGGGGCATCATTGAAGGAGCGAATAGGTCCGCCCAGCACGCGATAGCACGAGGTTACACCCATGTCTGAAGTTGGAATCGACGATATTGCCATCCATTTTCCCAAGTTGTACTTGGACATGAAGGACTTTGCCAAAATGCGCGATGCTGATTATGGCAAGCTCAACAAAGGCCTGGGCCTTTCGGCCATGGCCATCCCCGATGTTCACGAAGATACAGCGACTATGGGTGCAAATGCCGTGACTCGACTCATAGATCGTAACGGCATCAAGCCAACACAGATTGGCCGCATGTATCTTGGGACAGAAAGCGCTCTAGATGGCGCGAAGCCAACAGCCACCTACATTCTAGATATGCTGAATCAGCGATACAGTAGTCGATTCGGAGAGAACTGCTTTCGCAATTGCGATGTTGTTGACATGACCTTTGCTTGTATCGGCGCTGTCGATGCCCTACACAATACCTTGGATTGGGTTGCCAGAGGCGGTGAAGAGGAAGATCGAATTGGTATTGTCGTTTTCAGTGACAATGCGAAATACGATTTGGAATCTGCGGGAGAGTACACACAAGGTGCTGGAGGCGGTGCTCTGATGATTCGCCACAACCCGCGCCTAATCTCGATTCCAGATCGATGGGGAGTTTCGACTTCTCCAGTCCATGATTTCTTCAAACCCCGCCGTGAGGTTTCCCTCAAATCAGTCATCTCCCACGTTGTTCAATTGGCTAGAGAAACAGGCGCCTCAATCAAAGAGGGTATGGTTGAGCGTATGGTCCGTCATCTACCGGAATCTACCGTCCGCCGCCTTGGAATCTTCAGCCACGGAACAGAGTCGGTTCAGGTTCACCGAGATGAACCTGTATTCGATGGTCAGTTCAGCAACCAGTGTTACCAGGCTGCCGTCGAAGAAGCGTTCCGAGATTTCCGTGCTAAGGCTGAGTCCGATGGTCGATGGAATTCAGAGGACGATCTGATACTCACTGAAGATTGGGCTCGAATCATCATGCACTTGCCCTATGCGTTCCAAGCCAAGAGAATGTTCCCTGCAGTCTTTGCGTATGAGCGTAGAGACAGCCCATCTTGGGCTGAAGTAGAATCGGAGATTGGCCAGAGGCCGAGCCTAGACGATTTCGATGATACACCCGATGGCCAAGAAGAGTTTCAACGAGCGCTCGACGCCTATCGACGCCGCATCTCAAAGACTGCTGCATATCGAGAATTCCATTCTGAGCGTATCGAAAAAGGACAGAGAGCCAGCTCCCTCATTGGCAACCAGTATACTGGATCCATCTTCCTAGCTCTAATGTCCACCTTTGAATCTGATTACGAATCCGACAGCCCACTCGATGACAAACGATTCGGACTCTGCGGTTACGGCTCGGGTGCCAAAGCCAAGGTGTTCGAGGGAATTGTCAACAAACGTTGGCGAGAAATCGTCTCAGGATGGAATCTATTCGAGAGAATGGCTGGACGAATGGCAATTGATCAAATCACTTACGAAGAGTTGCACAAAGGCATTCACACGGGCAGCGTTCTCAAACCCCGAGGTGAATTTGCCTTGGTTGAGGTTGGGGAAGAAGGTGTTCTTGAAGGCGCAAGAACCTATGCTTGGGTCGACTAAATCATCGGAATATCTCTGCGAATCGTTCATAGAGGGACCTTGGGTGCCGCATCACCGTAGGTGATGAATTAATGGCAGACATTGCAGTATTGCTGAAACAAGTTCCAGATTCCAATGCGAAGATTGTCGTAAGTGGCGGACGCGTTGATGAAGGGTCAGTCAACAAGTGGTCGATGAGTCCTTATGACGAATACGCACTCGAGGCGGCATTAGCCCTGGGTGGTTCGATTACGGCCATTACTTGCGGCCCGGATCGCGCCAAGAAAATGCTCACCGATGCCGCTGCAGTTGGTGTCACCAATCTCATGCACATCGTTGTCGATGATTTGACGACCATCGATTCAAATCAGATTTCTTCCATCCTAGCCGCTGCCGTACAGAAGACCGGTGCAAACGTCGTCTTTTGTGGCAAACAAGCTGCTGACACGAATGCCGGTTCAATTGGACCAAGCGTCGCCGAAAAACTTGGGTCGGCCTGTGTTACCATGGTCAGTGAACTATCTGGTGATGCCTCTGGTTTCCTTGCCCTTCGTCCAAGTGCCAATGGTATGGAGCGTGTCGCCGTCTCCGCCCCGTGTGTCATTGCTTTTGACAAGATGGCCACAGAATTGCGCCGTCCAAACGTCAAGGGAATCATGATGGCCAAAAAGAAGACCATCGAAGCCATTTCCGTCAGCGATCTGGGCGTCGACATCGGTTCTTCTTCTGTTACATTGGATAATCAATCTCCTCCCGCCGAAAAACCAGCGGGACAGAAATTTGAGGGCGCTGAAAGCGTTGCTGCTGTTGTCAGTAAATTGCGTGACGAAGCCAAGGTGATTTGAGGGGGCATGAAGATGGTTACAGTAATTGCAGAAATTTCAGGAAACAGCCTACATCCAGTCACCGCACAATTAGTGGGTGCCGCAGGCGGAGATGCAACCGTCCTTTGCCCAGGTGGAGTAGGTGCATCTGAAGCTGCTACACTTTCCGGTGTGGCCAAGGTCATCTCAGTTGAGGGTGACTGCTTCTCTTCGTTTGATGGTGGCGCATGGGCATCAGCCCTAGGCTCAGTAGCCGAAGGCCGAATCCTAACCGCCTCTACAGCCAATGGACGCGAGATTGCCGCTCGCATGGCTGCAGCCAAGGGCGTTGCAGTAGTCCAAGATGTCACCAGTATTTCGGGCAATTCAGTCACAAGACCCATCTATTCAGGCAAGGCCGTGGAATCACTCACTATCTCAGATGACACTATTCTTACCATTCGCCCGAACACATTTGCTCCCGTCGAGGGCGGTGGCAGTGCTGCGGTTAGTACAGTAAACCAGAGTGCAGATGTTGCTACTTCAGTCAAGGAAGCAATTGCCAAGGCCAGCGAGCGTCTGGATGTTGCAGATGCGGACATCATCATCTCAGGTGGTCGCGGCATGGGCAGCATCGAGAACTTCAGCCAGCTTGAGGCCATTGCAGACCAACTGGGCGCTGCTGTTGGTGCATCTCGTGCAGTGGTTGATGAGTGGGGGATGTCTCACAGTATTCAGGTTGGACAAACTGGAAAAACCGTCAATCCAAGCCTGTACATCGCTGTCGGAATCTCAGGTGCCATCCAGCATCTTGCAGGAATGCGCTCTTCCAAATACATCGTCGCCATCAACAAAGATTCTGAAGCACCTATTTTCGGGGTTGCTGATTACGGAATCGTTGCGACATGGGAGGAAGCCCTTCCAGCATTGGCAGACGCCCTTTCAAATCTGTGAGATGATATCGTGAGCGACCCCCTCGTGGTCGAGCCGACATCCACACATGATGCGTCGATTATCTGGATGCATGGACTAGGTGCGAGTGCAAATGATTTCGCAGATATGCCCAGACTCATTTCCCGACCCGGGACCCGTTGGATCTTTCCAAACGCCCCGATGCGTCGAGTGACCCTCAACAATGGTTGGCGCATGCCCTCTTGGTTCGATATTCGATTCCTTGGGGCCGGGGCAGGGGAAAGTGAGCGTGAATGCCCGATTGAAGCTCAGGAATCTGCGGAATTGATTGCCTCTTTGATGGAGGAAGAACATGCCCGGGGAATTCCTTACAATCGCATCGCCCTCATTGGGTTCAGTCAAGGCGGCGCCTTGTCGCTCTACCTCGGTTGTCGTTTTCCAGAACGGATTGCGGGCATGGTCTGCCTGTCGGGATACCTAGTTTTCCACAAAGTCCACATGGAGGCTTGCCATGATGCCAATCGAACCACACCGGTTCTGGTTTGCCATGGAACAAGAGATGACATGGTTCCATTATCGTCTTCGGAGAGAACAGTCGAATTTCTGCGTAACAATGGATGGCCAGTGGATTTTGAACACTACCCAATGTTCCATGAAGTTTGCATGGAGGAGATTCGTAGGGTGGAGACCTTCTTCTCGGAGATTCTCGATTAGTCATCGAGCAAATCATAGGCATCCTCGCGAACTTCTCCCTGCACCTGTACGGTGACCGTATCGGTACTGCTCTCTCTAGATGGGTCGATTACTGTCAGGGTGAAGGTATGATTTCCAATCGGCAATCGCACGTTGACCATTGGCGTTTTTCCAATTTGTTTTGAGTGGCCATCTCTCCAAATCCATTGTTCAATGCCCTGGCTTCCCGGTGATGTTGCAGATCCATCTAGAAGCACGGTAGCAGTCCCATCTTGATCCGCATTGACAACCTGATCATTGCCAGCATCAGCCGTGGGGGATACATGCGAAATAAAATCATCATCTGAAAGTCCTACCATCAGATCAGATTCATCCTCTTGGAATTGTGCCATTTGCTCAATTTCATCATCGAGCATTGCAAACAGTTCTGAATCATCAATCGAACTTGCCCCTGTACTGAGTTGCTTCTGTTCCTCTTCCGTCAGTAGGCCAACCATATCTTCTCCAGCATCTGCATACAAGTCCTCATCAGGGGAAGCTGTCGGTGCTTTGAGTTCGGCCCCATCGGCAAATTCTCTCAAATCCTCATCGATTTCTGCATCATTAGACAATGCATATGGGGTTGCCTCGGGGTCAATCCATAGAATTCTATTCTCTCGTGTGTAATCGTTCTGATTGTCTCCACTCACGGCAATTCTAGTCCCATCTTGACTTGCGATTATCGATTGAACCAACCCAGTGTGTTCGCACCGCCAAACCTCTTCGCCATTCTCATCGATTCGGTGAAGGTAGAACCATGATGCGACCAACAAATCATTTCCATGTCTTTGAAGATCATTGATTGTGTACATAGATTTCCAAATTTGAGTCGATGTCAAATCATCATTCAATTTCAACACTGTTCCATCGAATTGACCCGACAATGCGCCAGTCCCATCCGGAATCAGACAGACACTTCGTGAATCGATTTCTTCAGAATGCAACATCTCTCCTATTGAAGACCAACGTTCGAGTGCGATTTGAGGCACCTCAGAAGGTGTAATGCCGAGAACTTCTCTACAGAGTATGAGTGAACCATCGTGTAAGAAACACATTGCAGATACAGTTTCTCCAATGTCCGCTTCCGGAGCACGACTCCAACGCTTGTTTCCATTTGAATCAAGGACGTGAACATATCCTTCGTCATCGGCCACAGCCACACCCGTTCCATCACGGGCGACGCAGATGGAAATCAGTTCACCTGCCGTGAATCGCCCTCGCTTGATTCCATTCTCAGTCAATACGTGCAGGTGACGCCCACCATCGATACTCGCGATTAAGGTTCCATCACCGGAAATTCTGAGGTGATCGCACCCACCTCCAAGTGCATGCGTCCAACGATGCCCTCCAAGGCGCTCATGCCCATGTAGGTCTCTGGTATGTGTCCCGACAACAATCACACCCCCACTAGCGATGCGAATGTGGGTCACTGCATCATCAACGTTGAATGGTTCCAATGCGGTTGGTGTATCGGCAACATCGAGAATTCGGACAACACCATCATCGCTGCCCCAGGCCAACCATTGACCATTCGGGGCGACATCGATTGCACGAACGATAGCTTCGCACTCGATTTCTGCAATCGGGTCGATGACCATCGGCATGATTGTTGACCAGCCCACTCTGTCTTGAGATTGCCGCCGTTAGGCTTCAGGCGAAAACTCTGTTTCGAAGATCCTCAATCTCCTGTTTTGACCACCCTACAAGTGGCTCAAGATGGACCAGCGGAGTTCGGACCGATTCATCATCGTCAATGGTGGTTGGTGCATCTGGAAGATGATGGCCAACGATGCCCCAGGGAACAGGATCCTTTTCCCGGCCCGGGCCTGTCACCAATTCTGCTGCACATTCTTCTGATGCCAAGGCTGGATCCCAAGCCCTGAGTGACTCAACTGAACCGTTGAGCGGCTTGATTCGACAACCTCGGTGCATCATCAACCAAGCACACAGCACATCCTCCTCTGAATCCAGATGTGCCATCACTAGCCCTTGCACGCCAGAGGGTAGCCCACCCGGGCCCATGAATCGAGTTCCAAGTAAACGGACCTTATCGGGGAATAATGCTACGCGAATGGCCCACTCGGGGTCGCCTAAATTGACAGTTAAATCCACTTTGTCAAGTACGGCAGCACCAACTGCCCCGGCGAATTGTTGGCTGGTCCATTCTCTCTTGGCCCCATGTCTCTTGCATTGCACGGCAAAGGTACCATCTGGTTTAGGATTGGATTCCAATGCGGCAGTGGCTACGTCTTCTGGTGTGGCTTCAACTTCGGTGAATGGGTCTACCGCATTTACACCGAATGTGTGCTTCAATGCATCGACAATCTCTGCATCCTCATCACCGCTAACAAACATGAGTCCGCCTTCAACGCGGATTCTCACTTCGGCGCCTCTGAGGTGACACTGTGCAATCAGAGTCTTTCTCAGCATTCGAGTGAAGTGCTTGCGAACCGGTTTGGATTTGAGCATCGATTCGCCCATGCGGACCATCCATTGGCCCATCCAATCACCTCAGGGTTCGTTGTGGATCTCAATGATCTCATCATTCTTGATTTGAGCAGCCTTCGCCGCGTCATTTCGAACACCTTCAAGTTTCTCAAGGTAGTTTTCATCAATGTCCCCCGTCACATAGACGCCATTGAAACACGATGTATCAAAATCCACAACTCCACACTCTCCGCCTTGACAGGCATCAATCAAATCATCGAGTTTCTGGTACATGAGCCAATCCGCACCAATCGCTTGACTGACCTCTTCCTGTGTTTTCCCGTGCGCAATATATTCCCCCTTTGCCGGCATGTCAATCCCATACACATTAGGGTGAATAACCGGCGGGGCTGCACTGGCGAAGTACACTCTCTTGGCGCCAGCCTTTCGTGCCATTTCGACAATCTTTGCACTGGTATTTCCTCTGACGATGCTATCGTCCACTAGGAGTACATTCTTTCCTTCAAATTCGTAGGGAATCGGATTGAGTTTCTTACGAACACTCTCCTTTCGTATGGCTTGACCTGGCATGATGAACGTGCGACCAACGTAACGATTCTTGACGAACCCTTCGCGGAAGGAAACTCCGAGATCCTTGGCTAACTCCATGGCTGCTATTCGCCCACTATCGGGAACAGGAATGACAACGTCAATGTCTGCATCGGGATGTTCAGTTGGAATTCTAGCTGCTAACTTACGTCCCATTTTCAGTCGTGCCCGATGAACACTAATTCCATCGATGACAGAATCTGGTCTAGCGAAGTAAACATGCTCAAAGATACAAGGAGTGTAAGTTACTTCATCCGAACATTGTTTTCCGTAGAATTGTCCACCATCAGTGATGAAGACAGCCTCACCGGGCTCAACATCTCGAATTACCTCACAACCGAGTGCCAACAGCGCAACTGATTCTGAGGCCAGTACCCATTCATCTCCTCCGTTCGGACCATCTCTTCGACCAATGATGAGTGGCCGAATCCCCCATGGATCACGGAATCCTAGCACACCATAGCCAGTAACCATCGCGATAATCGCATATCCGCCTCGACAGCGTTCGTGGACCTTGGTTACAGCATGGAATACATCTTCCACATCCAGACGTAGTTTATCTTCAATGTACATCTTTCCACGTTGTAAGAGTTCATGCGCGAAGATGTTCATGAGAACCTCTGAATCACTACTGGTGTTGACATGACGCAGATCCTCTCGGTAGAGTTGTTCCCTCAACTCATCTGCATTCGTCAAGTTCCCATTGTGGGCCAGTGAGATTCCATGGGGTGAATTGGTGTAGAACGGTTGCGCTTCAGCACAGGACGAAGTTCCAGCCGTTGGATAACGAACGTGTCCAATCCCCACATGCCCGGGGAGTTTGTCCATGTGCCGCTGTTGGAACACATCTCGAACTAGGCCATTCGCCTTTCTTTGGAATAGTTGATCTCCCATGCAGGTAACGATTCCCGCCGCATCCTGACCTCTGTGTTGCAGAACAGTCAGCCCATCATAGATGGCTGGCCCAGCGGGTTGTCCAACTTGGGCGACGACGCCAATGATACCACACATAGCGCAACCCAGTTTGTCGTCATATGAGGGGGCTTTAGAGTTTGACGGCCCCGTTTTGATGTACTCCTTCTAGAATTACTTCTTTTGATACATACTTCGGTTTCGCTTGTTCCAGCGATATCCTCGCATGGTAGATGTAACGTTGAATCCACAGGATGCGCACTGGCGCTTTTGCTTGTGGTAACTGTGGCGACCGCAGCGACGGCAGCGTATGTGAGTGGACTTCTGACGCTTGCCCATGCTCGGAGTACCCTTGCTCATCTCATCACCTCAGCGAGCCGGCGACCGACCCTCTGTATATCAGGGTTGCCTCACGCCCTACGGGCGTTGGAGTTCAGTCATCTAGTTCAAGTGAGACGTCGCCACGAGTCGAATCCATCTGCAACAACGGGTCTGGACTGTGTTCTCTTCCAGTGACTAGGGCGAGCAGGAGTCCAAAGACGAGACCCACTGCGGCTAGCATTGCGGTGATGCCAGACAACAGAATCACTCCCTCATCCCGCATCGCATCAAAGGACCCATCCATTTGCCAATTAGTCAATGACAGACCAATTCCAGCCAGTAATATTAGTCCCACGATTTGCTCTTGCCAACGAACGTGGCGATGAACCGCTCCCAGACTAATCAAAAACAACGCTAAACTTGTGAGTCCGAAAGCCAAGGTGAATCCCAAAATCATCCGTTCGATTATCGATGAGAATTCAACTCCCCCCGATAGTTGCCAGACGAGGAGATCCATGCTGAAAGCGATGAGGAGCATCAGGAGAGCTACCGGCCCCCACCAAGCATCTTTCTCTTCAGTCATCATTCAGCCTCCTCTACTTCGAGATGTAATCTTAGAACAGCGTCCACAATCGCTTTCTCGTCCTCTGAGAGCGGTGCAATGACATCCGGATCCGGTGCTCTCCTTTCCGCCATATAGACCAGCGCAATGAAAGCCAATACGGAGGTGATAGTTCCAATCAACCCGCCGATGAGGAACATCATTTCTTCCCAATGAATTTGGTGCCATCCAGCAGCAACGAGACCTTGAGAACCATTTCGCATGATTTCATTGAACATGACTCCCCCTGCAATGGTCAATACTGCCAACGTCAGAGCTTCCTTATGCCGCTCATCCCCCATCATGACGCAGAATGAACCCGCCAATGCGGCAATCAGAATTAAGATACTGAGAAAAACATCAACCCATGAACCCCAGATTGTTTCCCCAATTCCATTGGCAATCGCATCTGGTGGTATGGATATTAGCATCCATCCAATCCAGAATAAACCCCCCATTGCCATCAGGAATCCTAGGGGGCGCAATCCACGAGGTAGAGGGCCAACGGGAGAAGGTCCAGCAAACGTCGCAATGAGTGACCCAATTGCCATCAATGCGACTGGCCCCAACCTGTGAAGTAGAACAGCTAGCAATGCGGTTTCAGAAGAATCCCCGCCTCGGGTTTTTGAACCGAAGACTACTATCAATGTCATAGATGCAATGAAAACCGGCCCAGAAAGACGCTTGCGCCAATCTTTTCGATCCGTCAACCAGAATCCTGTTGCCAGACAGACCAACGCCAACGGTAGCCAGAAGCCAACCCAGGGGTCTGCACGGCTCGACATCGATACAGCGTCCTCGGTAGAGGTTCATCAACTTCACTGCCTTGCCACGCAGTCACTCGATTTCAATGCCCCTCGCGCGCGACACCCTCATATACGGGCCGATGGTCGCAGGCTCGCACCCACACGGTGAGGAGGCTCAACAATGGTCAAGATGCCACGACAGGTTAAGCGCTACAGCCCCAAGGCTGGACGCCACACCATGCACACCATTGAGCGTGTCAAGAAGCGCCGTGCGAGTGAACTAAAGTGGGGTCAACGCCGATTCCGTCGAGTGACTGCGGGATACCGTGGTTTCCCTCGACCAAAGCCGGAAGGTCGTGAAAAGCCAACAAAGAGGGTTAACATCCTCTATCGATGCACAGAAACCGGTAAGGCACACACTCCTCCATGTAAGCGAGCGAAGAAATTCGAACTCGTCGACAAGTGATTCCAGGTGAAAACAAATGGCAACCAGTAATTTCCTTCGTGTACATTGCCGTGATTGTGGGAATGAACAGATTATCTTCGAACGGGCTACTACGCTGATTAATTGCAGTGTATGTGGGTCCGTCCTTGCCCGCCCTGCGGGTGGTAAAGCGCAATTGACAGGCGCAACCGTCGCTGAGATCCTCGAGTGAACGGGGGTTCAGGGAAATGACGGGAGAAGAAGCCGGTTGGCCAGACCTAGGCGAATTTCTCGTCTGTACGATTACGACCGTCAAACAGAACGGCGTTTACGTCGAACTCGATGGGTACCCAGGAAGAGAGGGATTCATTTTCATCGGCGAGATTGCTTCTGGTTGGGTTAAGAACATCAAATCGCACGTCCGTGAAGGACAGCGTGTTGTTGCCAAGGCACTGAAGGTCCGCAAGGACAAGAAAAGTGTAGAACTTAGCATCAAGTCGGTCAGCGACGAACGCCGAAGAGACACACTGCAGCGTTGGAAGAACAAACAACGCGCTGGCCAATTATTGCGAATCGTTGGTGAACGATCTGGTTGGGATGATGCCAAAGTCACTCTGATGAACTCCGAATTGATTGAAACATTCGGTGGGTTGTACACTGCCTTTGAAGAGACAGCCATCGAAAACAATGCCCTTGCCAACGAGGGATTTGAAGGCGACTGGACATCCATTTTCATCGAAATCGCAATTGAGAACATCATTCCTGAATTCGTCAACATTCGTGCGATTGCCAACATTCAGATTCACGGTAGTGAAGGGATTGAAGCCATTCGAAAGGCATTGACCGCCGTTGAAAAGTGCGCATCCAAAGTCGACGAGGTCGAAATCGCGGCTTACTATGACGGTGCACCAGAATATCGTATCGAACTCCAAGCTCCTGATTGGGAGGTAGCAGAATCTCATTGGGAACTTGTCGAAGCCGCCATTGCTGAGAACATCGGTGAAGACATCGGAGC
>JASMFB010000042.1 GCA_030751995.1 Candidatus Thalassarchaeaceae archaeon | reverse complement strand
CTTGATTCGGGTGCATCGTTTGATGGCAAGGATTTACGTTGCCAAAAGCGCCACCGAACCATCAAATTCGGGGGAACCCATTTGCCCTATGAATTATAGCATCTACATCTTCTACGAGTGGTCAATATCAGCATAAATTCTACAAGCGAAAATATCCGATTGGTGATTGATGAAATAATGAGAGATATTTTGGAGGGGTTGCCTCTCGCGGGACCATGAAGGTCGGCATCATCGGCGCAGGCATCGTTGGCGGTGCCATTGAGCATTGGTTCTCTGACGCCCATGAACTATTCATTCACGACCCCGTTCGAGGAACTACTCTGACCGATGTTACAGACCATGTCGACATGGCCTACATTGCAGTCCCTACACCAATGGATGATGACGGTTCTTGCAACCTCTCAATTGTCGAATCTGTACTCAACGATCTACCCGATGGATTCACTGCCGTAATCAAGAGCACTGTCGTTCCTGGAACCACCCAGCGATACCATGAAGAATACCCCAATCTAAAAATTGCATACAGCCCAGAATTCCTCGTCGAGCGGCGTCATCTAGAGGACTTCGGAAATCAGGATATATTGGTCTGTGGAACCCACCATGCAGATGTGGCCGAACGGGTGTTCCAGCAGCACCGTGAAGCAGGTGTTCTGAAGCGTGACCAAACCTTCCAAGTTTCACCTACTCAGGCGGAACTGGTGAAGTACACCAAGAACACGTATTACGCAATGAAAGTCATCTTCGCCAATCAGATGTTTGACATCTGTGAAGCATTGGGTGAAGATTGGTATGCAGTCCGTGACATCATCACTGCAGAGCAGGCTCAACCCATTGGTCCCAGTCATCTCGATCCCATCTTCGGGCTCAACCGGGGCTTTGGCGGCAAGTGTTTGCCCAAGGATTCCAATGCGCTTCGGGTACTCGCGAAAGAACTGGGTGTGAATTACGATCTCTTTGATGCACTGCAGTCCGACAATGCGCGACTGCGAGATATTTTGACTGGTAAAGAAAGCGACGTCGAAACTCAAGATGATTGAGTCTGAGTCACGATTTTGCCATCGCAGGGTTCATCATCCCTAGCCAACTTCGCGTACCATGCTCCCAGACACCCTCCACCAGTTGCCTCAGGCCGAGCGCTTCGCCTACGCCAAACTTCTCGCCTTCGTGACACGCATTGATGAGGAGTTGTCCATCGACGAGATGGCTATCTTCGAACAGCGCCTTGGTACAGCACTTCTGTCGCCAAATCAGCGCAAGGAAGTTCGTACTTTCCTCAAGGATCCGCCCACTCTAGATGAGTGTCTGGGAGGGCTTGGACCCATCTCTGGTCGCCTGGCTCTACGCGATGCAACCCTGATGACTGCGGCTGATGGTCACGTTGACCCAGAAGAGCGTCAAGTTCTCGATTCGATTGCCATGCACGTCGGCCTTTCGAACGATGTGGTTGATAGGCTCCTTGAGTGGGTTCTCAAGGGTTACGATTGGATGCAAGAAGGCCTTGATCTCCTCAACGGTTGAGGTGATGGCCCGTGCTGCCAGATGCTGTCGATCTCCTCGATGAGCGTTCACGCGAAGCATACATCGGCGTACTAATCCATGTCGCTGCCGCAGATGGTGACCTCGTACGCGAAGAGAGTGCAGCCATAGAAGCGGCGATGGGGAGGGCGATGATCCGCCCCAAGCAACGAGAACTATTGCGGCCTCAATTGATGGAACAAAGTGAATTGGACAACTTGCTTGACCAACTCTCAGAGGATGCTTGCAGGGTGGTCCTGAGAGACTCGATGATTATCGCAGCGGTTGATGGTGACTATCATGAATCAGAACTCAAAGCCATTCGTCAAATTGCTAAGGCCGGGGGAATCAGCAAGAAGGAACTCAAATCTCTCTTCTCTTGGGTGGACGATGGTTGGCGTTGGATGGCTCGTGGCCGGGGCATCCTCGGCGTGAATCTCGCCGGAGACGAGAGTTTGCTAGATTGATTTCAAAAAACGATGTACTGAGTGCCCTTTTACGCGCGCGAGCGCGCGCATAGGTGCCTGCGCGCGGGCGACGGATTGATATTCAGAAGGTACTCGGGGTGGGATGGGGTGGAGCAGAATGCGCGGGAACGTGAGTGGTTGGTATGCAAGATTGGATCGAGAATGTGAAGACAGAATCGAACAAATGAACATCTGGCTTGATGCTTGGGAAGAAGCGCTTCGTACCCATCAACCTCAAGCTAGCCAGCTGCCAAGTGATTGGCCCACTCTGCCCGCCAGCCTACTCACAGATCCAGGACATGTTCTGGATCATCTATTGTGTCGGCACGACGCTGAATCAGATGGTCGCAGCCCCCGTGGTGCACATCCGACTCCTACGCGATTGGCTGATGCCATTATTGCGGATGAATTGAAAGTTGATGTTAGCCTCAATGGTTCAAGTCCAATCCTAACCAACGTTAACCTCGCTGCTCTCCCACCCGCATTCAGGGCGCAGGCTGAAGCCATCAATGGCGAAAAGGAAGCCGCCAGAGAAGCCGAAGTCGATGAAGAGACAGAGTTGGAGATTTCCACGGGCGCGCGCACGCGAACCGGTGTTCCTCTTCCATTCGCTGATCCAGCTGTCGGCGGTGGGCTGTTCCCATCACGAATTCTCAAGTGGCATGGTGAGAAAATCTCCGATGTAGCCATCGAAGATCGTGCAGAAGATACACGGGTCCTATTGTCCTCAATGCAACTCCTCGATGTCTGTGAAGTGGCAGCCACAATGACGAGGCGCCGTTTGCTACTCTCAGCCATACGTGCCGGCGTTGTCAGCCTCGACAACAAAGCGGTTGAGGGTCGTCTGAAGCGCAGAGAAGCAGAAAAGATTCTCAAAGATGTGGTTCGAGTCGGCGATGCACTTCGCGATGATTGGCCATGGGATGAACCCCCACGCCTGCTTATGGGCAATCCTCCTTGGTTGAGAATCAAGGATCGGTTCCGTGGACATCCCGATGGAAGTGCCCTGAGAAAGGAGTTGGGTGAAGAATTGAGAAGTCTTCGAGAGGAAGATGGTTCACTCAGATTCAGCACATTGAGAGGAAATGTCAATCTCTACCGCTTGTTCTTGGAAAGGAGTTTGCAACTGGTTCGCGCGGGCGGACGAGTGAGACTCATAGTTCCAGACAGTCTTCTTCGTGAACAAAGCAGTGCGCCACTGCGTCGATTGCTTGTGGACTCACACGAATGGACGGGAATCTGGACCTTCCCTGAATCTGCACGTCTTTTCACCGGCGTCACACAAGGTGTTCTCATCCTCGGAATCACCGTTGATGGTCGAACTGAGGAACTGATTTGCCACGGTCCTGCTGAGGCGAATGAACTCTGCTCAAGAAATGGGCTGGACAAGGATGTGCCCAGATTCGACCTCGATCGTCCTCGTTGGGCTCGATGGAGTCGCATGGAATGGGCCGTACCTCGCCTACCAAGAGATCGATACGATCGCCAGAATTTGCTCATTATCATAGATGATTTGGCTGACCTTCCACGTTTGGCTGAATCTCACCACTGGCTGGCTGGCAAGAATCGCCTCCGTGTTAGAGTCGGCGAAGTCGACCAAACAACGTGGAGTGCTGACATCAAGCCCTGGAAGAAGGGCAGTCGAGGAACACCATTCATTCGTGGAATTCATTTCCGTAATGATGAGGAGAAGGGTATCTGGCTCCATCATCCCTCATTCGATTCTTCAATCGGAGAAGAGGCGTCTGAACGCAAGCAAGCCCAATGGCGCGGACCTATTCAAGCTCCCAAGCATCCTCGATTAGCCTGTCAAGCAATTGTGAATGCGCAGCAACTTCGGCGTTTGCGCTGGGTTGTTCTTCCCGCTGGTTGTGTCCTTGGAAATTCAGTCAATCATCTAGAACTTCCAATGGAAGTTGCAAATCGAATCGCTAAGAATCGTGGTGATCTGAATTCCGCGCTCTCATGGCTGTGCGAACTACTGAATGATACGCGTTTGGATGCGTGGGCGCGTGCGTGGGCGGCGAATAATAACGTCAACAATTACGAATTGGAGATGCTCCCGTTGCCCGAATCAGAACCTGCTCTATCTGCACGGTTCGCTTAGATTCCGACTTCCGGTCTCTATCTTCGGGTTTATGGAAAAATCTGGCCATCACGCCCAAGACTTCATTAATCGGGGCGCCTCCATTACCGAACACCTGCAATCAGAGTGGTGAAACTGGAAGATGGGCATACATCCAAAGATAGGCGTGACGGGGTTGCCCCGCAGCGGAAAATCCGCAGTTATGGAGAAGGTTGTTTCCATGTTGGATGGTGAACGGCGTGACGAAATGCGAGCACGCGGGGATGATGTTGCTGCAGCCAAATTGCTTGGCGGCATGCGTTGTGAACCTGTGTCGGAGAATGGCGAACGTGTCGGTTTCAAGTGCATTAATTTTCAGACTGGTGAAGAGGCTGTGATGGCACACAAGGGTATCGATTCACGAACGCGCGTCCTTGGTTATGGGATAGATCCCGAGGCTCTGGAAAAAATCGCGGTTCCTGCAATCCAGGAAGCAATGGACGATTACGAGGTGATTGTGATTGATGAGATTGGCAAGTTCAGTGTCGAGAGTGAGGCCTTTGTCGAAGTAGTTCGCAAGGCCATGGAGGTTGACAAGCCAACCTTGCTGACCCTACACAAGAAGAGTCGCCACCC
This sequence comes from Candidatus Thalassarchaeaceae archaeon, assembly GCA_030751995.1. Lineage (GTDB taxonomy): Archaea > Thermoplasmatota > Poseidoniia > Poseidoniales > Thalassarchaeaceae > MGIIb-P. Next base: position 8,860 of record JASMFB010000042.1, on the reverse strand, counting down.
GTTGCTACAAGACATTCGTCGCAGAGATGATGCTCGAATCCTTGAGGTTACGCCGGTCAACCGTGCGCTGTTGCCCTACAAGATACACAAACTGATTCGAGAGACCTACTAGGTCACTCTTCTTCGCCATGAGTGGTTTCTAGCATCTTAGTTTCCATATCGGCCCACGCACCAGAGAGGCGGTCGGTGTCGTGGGCATCTGAATGATCTTCGGAAACCCGGTCGGCGATATCTGATTCGGATTCGTTGGGGAAATACTGACTGAATGGAGGATTGGTGCCAGAAAGGCGTGCTGTGCGATATACAAAGCCAAGTCCAAGTCCAATGGCTGCACCACCTGGAACCAACCAGCCGGTGGGGGAAGAAGCCGTACAAGGGTCGTCGATGAGTGACGCATCGGGTTCAGGGCAATCATCCGGTGGCAATCGTCCATCAATCAAGGCAAATGCGGTCGCCAACAATAGCGCAAAGCCAACTCCGAAAAAGAGGCGCTCAGCAGCCCGGGCTGGTGTCTGCATCAGGCCTGCGAGGGGTGTTCGACGCATGAATCACACGGCGGAAAGGGAACACGAAAGGTTGAGGCGCCCATTTCGCACACGAAGCCATGAGGAGAGGAAATGTCAGGCATTCCAGAGGGTCTACGATACACCGAGGAGCACGAATGGATTCGAATGGAAGATGGTGTGGCCGTCATCGGGATTACCGATTATGCCCAAGATGCATTGACTGATATCGTTTGGATTGAGTTCCTTGCAGATGAGGGGGACTCAGTCGATGATCATGGGACGTTCGCCAGCGTTGAATCTGTCAAGTCCGTATCTGAAATCTACGCTCCTCTTGCCGGAACCATTGTCGCTCTGAATCATGATCTTCAGGATGCGCCCGAAGCGATGAACGAGGATGCTTACGGGTCTTGGATTGCTAAAATTGAGCTTGCCGATGCTAGTGCTGTCGATGGGTTGTTGGATGCGGCAGGTTACGCAGCACTCATCGGAGAATAGGCATGGACGATTCGATTCCACTCGCCGAACGAATCACGCTCTATTTCGATGGTTCATGCCAAGAGAATCGAAACGTGACTGCTGAAACACCTGCGGGTTGGGGTGTTGTCGTCGTTCAGGGTGATTCGGGGCTTGGCAAGGGTGATGGTGAAGTCATTGAGGAATTGAGTGGACCGGTTGTGGTCTCATCTGAGGAAGAAGGGTTCCTAGGGGCAGAAGTTGGTAGCAACAACACCGGTGAATTGTCGGCCATGGCTCACGCACTGCGCTGGTTACTCATGGAAGGAAGTACGGATTCAGTAACGATTCGTGGGGATTCTCAATATGCGCTGAAAATTGCTGCGGGGGAATGGCGAGCAAAGGCGAATCGCGAGATAGCAGCCAGAGTGCAGGCGCTGTGGGATGAAGTTACATCATTGCGAACTGTGGTGGCTGAACATATCCGGGCGCACCGTGGCCACCGCTGGAACGAGCGGGCGGATCATCTCGCTTGGAGAGCCTGTATCGGTGAAACGCCACTGCCTCTACAATTCTGGAAACCTGGAAATCGCTAAACGGTGAATTTAGCCACGATTCTTTCGAACTATGGGCACCACAATACTGCCAATGATTACCAAATTCATGATGATTAAGATGGGAATCATAGGGCTGAATCCCATGCCATCAAAATCTGAGTTCCAATAGTAATGCTCAACAAATGCAATTCTTGTAGGGGACTCTGTATCATAATTAAGCGTGGTTTCGACAAAGAATCTGGTTTCGTTCTGATTTTCGGGAGAGGATTCCCAAGGACCAAAATCATCAGTGCATCGCCAAATAGTCTGGTTTGCACGATGTTCACAATACCACCACCAAGCCTCATATTCAGTCGTTCCATCATAGTCATAGTAACATGACCACCGGTTGTCATCTTCTGGGTGGCCTTCCCATTCACATTGCTCATAGGTGAACCAATCGATATCCTTCTCCCAATGATATGCGTCGACTACAAGCATCTTCATGGCCCAATCGCATGGATTCTCCAATGGTCCAACCTCTTCAGTTTCTGTACATCGATAGGGGATCTCTATCCTTTCACTTTCTGATTCGTTTTCCCCACATTCCCAATTGAATTCAAGAGATTCCGTGCAATAAATGAAGATTGAACCTGAGAAGTAGTCTTCACCCGTTTCATAGTCCCACCAAAAGGTGAAATTGTCACTAAACAACCCTGTTGTGGTTGGCCAATCCGTTGTTTCCTCCATGGCTTCATTCGCAACGGCAAAATCATCGGCATACGCGGGGTCACTTGTTAGAGCGGCAATTCCAAACACATTGCCAAGTAGCAATACGACTACTGAAATTATGATGGAGGTGGTAATCTTAATTCCACCAATCTGAATTGTGTTATCATCTGTGGGTGGTTCCCTCCAATCTATGGGGTGTCTATCAGAATCGGGCCCCTCACCTGAATTCGGCTCTGAATCTGAATCAGAAGTATCCCCTGGAACAAAATTTCCTACGATGTACTTTTCAGGATGCATGATGGAATTATATGTCGCCACGCAGCAAAATATCAAGAGGACAAGTCCAACCAATGGGAAGCACGCGAAACAGAGGAGGAAGGGGTCCGTCATCATGCCAGTTTCAATTTGGCTGTCCTGTGGTTCTTCCGGATTGACGTAGACCGTGATATTTTCACCCGGGGGATAATCATCGGCCCAATCATTGTACCAAGAGTTGCAACTGCCACTATCGGCGGCATGACTAATTCGATTATTGGTGTAAGTTACATTCTCAATTGTATATCCATATTCAATCCAGGGGCAATATGTGGAGTCCCCTTCATCATCATACTCTTCATAAACACCACTATCGATGATGTATCCTTCAACTGTTGGCCATGATTCTGCATCAATATCCGCCTGAATATCGCCCACAATTAGCCCTGTAAATCCAAAAGATACCGCGCACCAAATGAGGGTGAATACCCAGAATACTGCAAGACCTACCCAAGTGCCCTGTCCTGGTTCATAATCATCATCGGGTGGCAGCATATCTTCGATGTCGATGTCGGGGGTGGGCTGATCGGGTTCTTCTTCCTCAATACCCGTGAGTCCCTCAAACGAGAAACCCGATTCGTAGTCATCCTCATCATCAGGCGGACTCATTCTTCCTCATCCCCCAATGGTCCTTCAAAGACAAGCCATGCATAGGCCGATGTGAGTAACATCAGAAGGCCGCTGAGCATGATGATCATCGCCATGGGGTCGGGTAAATTTTCCAGCGTATTACCAATAATCTGTGCACTGAAGACGAAAGTAACGCCCAGTGCGGCTAAGATTCGAGTCGAACTCTTGGGTTGAGTCCACATGTGTAACGCAGGGATGACGCCCCACATTCCAAACGTGTGACGATACCATGCCAAATACAGCATGATTCCGCCCGCTAATCCAAAGAATCCGCGTGTGAACGATTCGGAACCCCACGGTCCATCTGGTGCCCAACCCGAAACTAGGGTGGATAAAACAAGGAGAAACCCAAGCCCCGCAATCGCTGGATGGCGTGAAGGAGTTGGGTCGTCCATGGGCTTGCGTCATGCCTTAGGTTGAAAGCATCTGTCCCGACACTACGGTCGTTCTGCACCGTGCTCGATGTGATTTCGCCACGCTGTAGCCGACTCCACTGAACGAACCTCAAGCACTCTCCAAAGGTCAGCCAATGAATCAGCGCCATCCATCTCCACGATACGGGTCAAAATACTGGATAGTGCCTCTGCATGCTCATCGACCATGTGCAAAAGAAGTTCGCGCAGTCGTGAGCGAACGATTTCGTCGCCATTAATCCACAATTGGACGGTCAAACCCTTGCGATCTTCAGGATGAAGCACCAAATAATCACGAAGAGCTGTTTGGGCAAATCGTCGATGGGTGCCTGAATCTGCTTGATGGACAATACGGGCGCAACGATTGGCAAATCCATCAGGGTCCAATGTTGCTGTGAGGCGAATTGAGCCCGTCGCTATTCTAACGACATATTCGGATTCATCCGCAAGAAGGGTGTCTAGCAATGGGAGTGCTGCAGCACCTCGCCGATGGATGATTTCGTCGAGTGCGTCGGCAAGAGCGCTCCTCACCTGGCCCTCTCGTGAGAGGAGGGTTTGCTCAAGTTTTGCTGCGCCGTCGAAGTCAAAATCCCATGCGCGTGGGACCAATGCTGCAATCCGGCTGGCCAGTTCGATACTTCCATCGCCAGCCATACGATTGAGTCGAGTGAGAATGGAAAGTGGAGTTACTAGTGTGCGTCGAGCCATTGCGATGTCCAGCCACTCGACCAAGACTGGTCGAGGGGGGTCGGCTTCTTCCATTCTATCAAGGAGCCAGCCTGCTGCAAAGGCACCGTCAATATCGGCTTCCAAGGGGGCCACTGGGGTGACCTCTCTTCCTTCTTGCCAATCGACCAAGTGGGGACCCGGTGTTGCGCCGCCATGCCAATATCCAGCTGGTCGGGCAAGAGCAATGCTCTCCATCAAGTGGTATCCTTGTTGTCGAGAAATGGGGCTATCCTGAGAAGACATTCCATTCAACAATGCGATGGCGACCCACCAACGGTCTACGTCTGGAGCATCTGGATCCAGTGCTTGGGCGAGAAGTGTTTCCGTTCGTATGAACAACGCACGTTCAGCAACTTCGTCTCCTCGTCTATCCAACCACTTTCTGCCTTCTCGCTCGGGGTCAGCAGATAGTGAAAGTCGATGTGGAATCAATGCTTCTCCAATGGATTCCAAATCACGATCGAAGGCCGCACGATTCGCATTCAACAATGCGCGTGCGATATCTTTCAATTTCTGCCGATCTTTTGGTGGGCGAACGGGGAAATCAGGATCTGAAAGTGGGGGTTCTGGCAAAGGCCAATCTTCACACCCACGTGTCATGGCGACATCGAGTGCCCCCTGTGTATGCTCAAACAATCGCTGCGAGAGTTGTTGTTGCTCGCGCCAATCGCTCATTGGCTCACACCATCAGATATCAAGTTCGATGTTGAGGTTCTGGATGAGTTCCTTGTACCGGTTACGGATTGTAACTTCGGTAACGCCGGCAACCTCGGCGACTTCGCGCTGAGTACGTCGCTTTCCACAAAGTACGCTGGCGATGTAGATAATCGATGCAGCGATTCCTGTTGGTCCTCGTCCACTGGTCAATTCCTTCTCTTGGGCGGCCTTGATCAATTCGTATGCCTTGGCCTCAACCTCAGCATCCAATCCTAGACCGGAACAGAATCGAGAGATGTAATCCTCGGGCCCGGTTGGCATGATTTTCATCTTGAGTTCGCGAACCATGAATCGGTATGTGCGGCCGATTTCTTTGCGGCCGGTTCGGCTGGCTTGTCCAATTTCATCTAGTGTGCGTGGAACGCCACACTGTCGGCAGGCAGCATACAGACTTGCAGCTGCTACACCTTCGATAGAACGGCCACGAATCAATCGCTTCTCAACCGCCTTCTTGTAATTGACAGCGGCAGACTCGCGAACCGTCTTTGGCAATTCGAGTCGGCTGGCCATTCGATCCAATTCTGCGAGTGCCATGGCAAGATTTCGCTCTGTTGCGTTGCTCACACGACTGCGCTTCTGCCACTTTCGCATACGATAGAATTGGCTTCGGTATCGGCTGTTGATGGTCTTGCCAGAGTAATCCTTGTTCTGCCAATCGATGTCCGTGGACAACCCCTTGTCGTGAAGCATCACTGTCATGGGTGCGCCCGTACGTGCGCGTTGATCGCCCTGTTCTGGACTGAACACACGCCATTCTGCACCTTGATCGATGACATTGTCCTCAAGAACAAGTCCACAATCTTGGCAGACGATTTCACCACGTGTCTCGTCTCGGTCTAATTTTCTCGAATTACATTCTGGACATTTGACAATGTCTTCTACCTGTTCATCAGCCACAATAATCACCCTTCTCCCTACGCATTAAACTAAGAGGAAGTAATATATTTCCGAATGTGGATGCTATATAAATTTGATGCATTCATATATGGGCTCGTTTCAATTGTATATTTGCTTCTTGAGGGTGATTCTGATGTTCCAAATGCACGCCCCCTCCTCCACCTACGGTGGAGGGGTTGTGTAGACACCCAACAGTATGGGACTGTTTCCGAATGGTCATATAGCCCCGACTACTAGACAAAACTGGGTGAGTTTGTGTCCATGTCCTGGCCTCCGGAAATTGTCAAGCTCAATCCTGACAAACGTGTGCTCTTTTTGACCAAGAATCTGAGTCTCATCAAAGAACAGTTGTACAATGGTCTGAATCTTCGTATGGAGGATCTCTCAGTCGACGATCTTCTCGATGATATCAACACGGATGTTATGACGCCGGCTTGGGTTTGTTTTGAACATCAACCATCGATTCTCTCAGAAAATGCCTATGCCGGCCTGATGCATGAAGGAGAGCGGGTCTTTCGACAAGGTGCGCTCAAAGAAGGTGGGTTTGAGGTCATCGTCAGTGGTCATCGAAAAGGAACGGGGAGCAGTCGAGAAACCGCAGCACAGTGCGAGCGCTGGTCTGGGGTACGGATTGTGATTGCAGCCTCATTCGCCCCAATTCACGAACGTAACAACATCAACCTCGGGCAAGTAATGGGCGACCATGAGATGCTGAAGCGGTTGCAGAATGGTGAATCCATTGCTCTGACCGAATTTACCAACCAATATGATCCAGTCACTCGATTGATTCTTGAGAATGGTGGTATCTTGCCGTTCGCTAAGAAACTCAAGGCTGGAGAAATTGGGCTTCCTTCTCTCTCCACCGAGCAACGCTCGATGACGATGGCTGAGAAAATTATTGCAAAGAAATTGATTGGACAAAACGGAGCAGCCTGTTACGTCTCGCCAGGTGATGCGGTTCTAGCTGCGGTAGATGGTGGCTACAGTCACGAATTCACAACGGCACAAGTTCACAATTTCCTAGCAACGGAGTATGGGGCGGATTACGCCCTGCCCAATCCACCAAAGTTCGCTGTATTCGAAGATCATCTGCTGTATGCAACGGGTGTACCTCGATTTGGGCCCTTTGCAAAACAGATTCAGGCGTTGCGCGACCTTCAGGTCGCTTTCCAACAACATACGGGGGTTCGCGATTACTCGGCAGTAGACGGTGTGAGTCCAGGTATCTGTCACCAAGTCGCGCGCGAGGAATTCATCGATGTAGGTGATTTCATTCAAGCCACTGACAGCCACACGTGCATGGGCGGTGCCTCAAACGCATTGACCTACGGTGTAGGCTCTACAGAATATGCAAACCTCGTCTACAATCAGTTCGCTTTCGTCAAGGTACCCGAGAGCATTCGCTTCGAACTCATAGGAACGCTCAATCCGGGATGTACGGCCAAGGATGTGATTCTCCATATTTTGTGGAATTACGCGAAGCATTCCGATACGTTGGACCGTTCGATGGAATTTGGAGGTCCGGGTCTTGCTTCAATTTCAATGGATGAGAGGGCGACATTGTGCAATATGGCGACTGAATGCAGTGCCAAGACTGGGATTTGTGATCCAGATCAATTGACCATCGACTGGTTGCTTTCACGGCGAGAAGGGTTGACGGAGGAAGCAGTTCGTGCAGCCTTCGTTCATGCAGATTCAGACGCACATTACGATGGGGGGGTCCATACCATCAATCTCGATGAGATTCGACCAATGGTAGCTCATCCGGGCGATCCCGACCAAGGCATCCCTTCGGATCCAACCAATGGGGCATACATCGATGACATTGGAGATGTCAACATCGATATCGCCTATGCAGGCTCGTGTACAGCAGGCAAGGACGACGATTTCGCCTATTACGCAATGGTGACCAAGGCTGCATTGGATGCAGGGCTTACGGTTGCTGAAGGCGTTGATTGCTACATCCAATTCGGTTCAAAGACGGTCAAGGAACTCTCTGAGCGTGAAGGTTGGACTGAGATGTTTGAAACGGCGGGTGTCAAACTCATCGATCCCGGTTGTGGGGCCTGTATCGGCGCGGGGCCTGGTGTGAGTGACAATCCAGACCAGGTTACTGTCTCGGCCATCAATCGAAATTTCCAAGGTCGTTCAGGTCCCGGGAAATTGTATCTCGCAAGTCCGCTGACGGTGATGGCTTCGGCATTCACAGGGAAGATTACCGCTTGGCGACCGGATCTCTTTGAGTGAGGTATCGAAAAATGGAAATTGTACTCATTCTCTCGTTCCTTCTCTTCATGTCGTTCTTCGCAGCGATTGGCCTCTCATCGATGCGAGTCAAGAAGGATACGACTGATGATTATCTAGTCGCGGGGCGCGGAATGCACCCGGGCCTAGCTGCACTTTCTGCGGTCAGTACGTGGAATAGCGGTTACATGTTCATTGGTTTTATTGGGTTTGTCTATCTGTACGGATACTCTGCGATTTGGATTTCAGTCATCTCAATGGGTGGGCAAGTCATCGCTTGGATTTGGGTGTTCAAATTTATCCAAACGGAAGCGCATGATCGAGATGTTCGCTCCCTCTCCTCACTCGTTGCCAATGTGAAAGGAGCACCAGAAGCAAAAATTGCCGCTATCCTGTCTGTCATCTTCCTATCCATTTACGCTGCAGCACAACTCACTGCAGGTGGTGTAGCACTCAATGCAATTCTCGGGTGGTCTAACATCGTCGGTATCCTACTTGGTTTTGTTCTGGTTGTTGCCTATTGTTACGCGGGAGGAATTCGTGCTTCGATTTGGACAGATGCTGCACAATCCTGTGTGATGATTATCGGTACGGGTCTACTTTGTTGGGTTGCACTGGGCGAAGTCGGTGGATTTAGCGGAATGCATGCTTCGTTGAAGATGATGGATCCGACACTCACCTCGATGTT
>JASMFB010000041.1 GCA_030751995.1 Candidatus Thalassarchaeaceae archaeon | reverse complement strand
GTGTCAATCACGGCCAACATGGCTTTACTTCGTCCCGAATTAGTGGAGGGGGGTTCCCAATCGCCTTCAGACCAAAGCTTGCCCATCGACTCAACCACGGGTAGATTTAGTAACCATTTTTTCATGATTTTTTCATTCTGCGGTTGTGAGAGAAAGGCCAAACGTTCCGCACATCGGTATGTTGCCCCCCAAGTTCTGAAATTTTTTGCTGTGAATCCTTCCCCACTCGTTGCACGAATATATTGATTGATATGCTCAGCTTTCAAGTCTACCTCATTACCAGCCTCTGAGATGTACATGAATAAATCAGCTTCCTTTACCCCGAGACGGTTAGTTCGCAAAATAAGATCAACAAGATGGTCGTCTTCGATGGTTATATTCCAATCCTTGCCGGATTTCCCAGTGAAGGTAAAGACAGCATCATGACGGCCTTCAGCAACGCCACCTTTGATGTGTTTTACATGCATGGATTTGAGTGTGGTCAACCCATATGATTCGTTAGCCCTAGCATACTCGTCACTGCCCACACGAATGTTGTATAGATCAATTAGACGAACCACAAGGGCAGAAACGGTGTGAAGGGCCATTGAACTGTCCTCGAGGTCACGTTCGACTTGTTTGCGGAGGCGAGGGAGTTGCGATGCGAAATAGACAACGTCGTCGTATTTCATTTCCGTCGTAATCTCAGTCCAATCAGGGTGGTAGCGATATTGAAGCCTACCTTTGACATCTAAACCAGTCGCTTGGATATGACCTCTTAGATTTGGACAAATCCAAACCTCAGCCCAAGCAGGTGGCAAACCAAGTGAATTCCATCGCTCAACAAGGTCTGGCTCGTCCACTGGATGCCCGTCAGGATCTAGGTACCCCCACTCAATCCCACCTTCTTCTACCGCCATGTTTTGTCGTGTTACGCCGGTCAACGAGGGATCACTGCGAACCAATGTTGCTCGTCGCAAGGCTTCATCTGAATCAACAGGCACGACAGTGGCGGTTGGCCTAAGGACAATGAACATACTCCTTGTCCAACAACCAAATTACTCTCCGCGCTACCCATTAATCGCTGTTCTGCATAGCCTTGGTGGCTGCATCGAGAAGACCTAGTAGGCTGTGGGCTTCATCATCTGTTGGCATTCCTCGAAGAATGACTCGACTCAGAGTATCCGCTGCTGCGGTCTTCTGATCCTCACGCTTGGTCGATGCATTGGCAATCTCCTCAGCTCGTCTGCGAATCTCGCGCTTGAGCCCTGGGTCGAGGAGTCGTTCAGTGTGTACTGTTTTGGGCAATGCTCGGTCATGGCCGACTTTAGGTAGCAAAGTCTGGAACCACTCGTAACATACTATTGCTACAGTATGACTCAGGTTGAGAATAGGGTAGCCCTCCCATGTTGGGATAGTAAGGAGGAGGTCGCATGCACGCAACTCCTCTTGCGTCAGTCCCATGCCCTCTGGTCCAAAGACGATGGCGACCTTGCCTTCGGTCTCCGACAATCGATTTCCTAGTTCCGTGGGCAATAGAAAATGGCGGAATTGTACCTTATCTCCAATCTCGCGCTTACCACTCGTGCCGATGACCAGATTGATGTCCTCAAAGCAGGATTGCCAATCGTTGTGGATTTGGCAGTCATCCAGAACACCTTGGGCGTGCTTGGCACGATTGCGTGTCTCCTCGGTGAATTCCCCTGCATGACGTAGTATCCGCATTTCATGTAGTCCAAAATTGCGTAGGCAACGGGCCACTGCACCGATGTTTCCCTCAATTTGTGGCTCTACCAGTACGATGACCAGTTCGCAATTCCATTGTGGATTTGGGATGTTCGAATTGTTGCCCATACTCACGCCTCAAATGAATTGATGATTTCATCGGACAAGCGCTCGTAGAGGAATAGCATCCAGCCTTCGCCTCGCTCTTGGTCGGGCATCGGGTATGAATAACGGAGAAATCCATTCGATTTCAGATGCTTCACAAATTCGAGAAGAGTCTGTCGTTGTGGATGATGGACGTGGCCTATCTCCCCTGATTGATCGACCTCTAGGGCCGACATGTCGCCACCTCAGTCCTCTCGGCGTTGCATGTAGGTGGTGATGTACCCAGCAATCCAGTTGCGCATACGCTTGTTGTCGACATCTGTATATTCTTCAACCAACTTCTTGTTGTTATCGAAGTCATCATTGAACATGTCTGGGTACTCTTCACAAAGGCGGATAGCGCGGATTTTGATGAATGACGGTCGAATATTACCCATTTTTCTCACTCCTCAACCAACTTGACTTCAATCGGAAAGCCTTCTTCGCGAGTAACAACAAGACGAATCTTGCGTGGTGGTTTCTGAATTCCACGAGCCCAAATCGCATGATTGACGGCTTCGTCAATCCACATTTCTTCATCCTCTTGGACCTTCATATGTCGGGATACATGCTTACGGATTTCCTTCATCGCACGTGCGGCACGCTGGGTTCGTGGTACAGCCCATGCAGCCCGAAGTGGAACTACCATCTCTTTGGTTTCAGCCATCTTCATTCCTCCATTCAGCGTTGTAGTTTACTGCGTCGCCAGTGATGACGCTTTGGATGTGTTGTAACCTTGCGATTGGTACGCATCATTACCCAAACAGGGACTCTACGATTCTGTTTTGTCACCTTGTTCAGGCGCTTTTTCTTCGCATAGGGCTTGTTTCTTGACATTGTTACACCTCAAATTCTGCGAATGCTCGTCTCCCGACGGGTGCTATCTGTAAGTCCCTGCAAAATGCGCTTGAGCATTTCATCACCTATTGGAATTTGAATTTGATTGGTTTGATGAAGTGTGAACAGATGTTGCTTCACAGTTTTGGCAAGTTCGGGTCGACCCAATTCAACTCGAGCCAATCGATCTCGAGCTTGTGGAGTGAGGATGGTGCGCATGGCCTCATCAAGCATGTTGTCCTCATGCTCTACAGCCGCTTGTTCGGCTTCCGCCTGGGCTTGTTGTTCTGCCTGAGCATCGATTTGATTCTGAATTTCAGCACGACGTGAGGCTCGAATCTGAGCCAATTGGTCATCTTCTACAGACATGATCTCACCCACCTTCTCCTCTCCAATCAGTAATTTTTGAGTCCAGGGTAGACTTTCTCTGCCTCTGGTCGGACTTCGTGAGCAACATCATCTAGCATTTTCTGTCCAGCGGGAGTGAGAATTCGACCCATGGTCACGGTGCCAGCAGCGTTGCGCCGAACTGTGACCAGTCCAGCATCTTCGAGTTGCTGTAGGGATGTGCGAATCACATGTCGGCTTCCAGCCGTTGCACGGTTGGGTGCAGAGCCACGGTTTTTTGGGCCACCAAATGCCTGTGATAGATGATTAACACCTACTGGGCCTAGGCGACCGACCTTGCGAAGAATTGCAGCACTTCGCAGATACCACCAATTTGATTGAACGGGTGGGCGCTCTTTGTGAGCTCCAGTTTTGACATAGTCGGCCCATTCGGGCTGGTTGATTTTGTCATCCGCCTCAAGACGGTCGGCAAGGACCGGGATTAGAAGGTCCGCTGGAATATCGTAAAACGTGGTCATGAGAGCCACCTAAGCACGTCGCCGACCAACACCCCATATTTAACGCTGACCGCCCCACCTACGGTGGGGGTATTCTCACTGACATCTGCCAATGTTCAAACGGTGCATTCCAGTCGGCGTTCTGATGAAGAAGGCCTTGGCTCAAAATCCAAACATGCTTCGAACCATGATTGGTCTCGGACTAACTCTCATCGTGATTCTGTCATATGCTGTTTATGGGGCTACGATAGATTCCTCATATTACCTCTATCACACATCCAATGAGCAAGTCGAACATACAGCAATCGATCATGGGTTGTCCAATGACAATAGCAGTCAATCTTGGACCTTCTCAACTAACAGATCGACAACATGGCTGAACATATCTATTGCAGGGGTTGGTCAAGGTGATGTGGTTTCTGTCGGCGTGTCAGATGGGGTATGGTATCACCATGAAATGTTGGGAGATGAAGAAGCCGACCGTTTCAGTTGCCGGCAAACCAATGATGGGGGTTTTGAGGAATACAATGTTTGCACGGAATCCCAAGTACACAGTATCACAGCAGAAGAATCTGGTAATATCACAATTCGTGGCATCGTTTCCCCTGAACTCCCGATGGGGGGACTGGGAAGTCTCTATGCTGACTCGTTGGCTGATGCTGAGATTGCATCTGAAAACCTCATCACATCACAAAACGGAACTCGTGTCTGGACAATTACCCTAGATAGTTTGGACTCGATTCATCCCGATGAATTCTCACCCCATATTCAGTCTACATCACATGAATTAGAAAGTGTGGAGCCGTTCAAAGTAGATACGATGACTGAGATGATGTGGTCTATTACCGCCCTAATCGGATGTTTTGGAATTGCATTGGTCGTTCCACTATCGATATATTTCGCCGCTAGAGCAAGGGAACGGCGTGAAGAGATGATTCGGAATGTGGCATTGGACAAAACCACGGATGAATCCTAAGCCGGTCTTTAGACCGGTACGTTGATGAATTCGTCTGAAAACCCACATATGAGGCGTATGCGTTTCTTTTCCAATCGGACCCCGGCTGGTCTTGCGACTCTGTTGGTCACTTTGCTCTTGGTTTCACTCATTCCCACGGTCAATGCCACTCAAGGTCGTGCAGGCCCCGATATTGCCCCAACCTCGGCATATGTCAGCTATGTGAGCAGTACCGATCACAGCAATCATGCTGCCCTCTCCTCACAAGATCCGTCGGCCATTGGCCTTGGCCGTTCTGCTGACTTGTGGATTATCGATGGGATGCTAGGGCTTCCCCAAGAAATCGAGGTGACTGTAGAAAATCTCGGTGATTCAGCTGCAGGAAGTTTCGATGTTGATGTGGAGATATTACACGACGAATACTCTGATTTTATTCTCCATTCCTATCGAGGTACGGTCTCATCACTGGCGGCCGGCAGTAGTTCGACCGTCACTACAACATGGACTCCTGATTACAGTGGAAATCACACAATTCGAGTTACTAGTTTGCTATCCAATGATGCAAATACAAACAACGATATCGGGACTCGCAGCCTCACAATTGGCAATCTGTATGAACGTGCTGAAGCAGCCGGTTCATGGGCGCTAGGAAACAACTGGTATGTATCCGATGAAGCATCCCTCAGTAGTAGTAATTCATTCCATGTTGGTGGGTCAACTTCTTCATCCAATTATGGCAATAACTGGGACACTTCTCTAACAAGTGCGACCATGGATACATCTGATGCCCACCCCTCCCCAACACGAGGTATTGGTGTCGGATTCTTCTACACCGGAGAAGCACTCACTGGTGATGGATATGACATCGATGTGTGGACTGGAAATTCATGGCAGAGAATCACAACTACAGTCACATCCTCAGTGGATACCAACTTCGACGATGGGAGTAGTTGGCTGATTAATGTCAATCAAGTCAGCAATCATGTTGTTCCGTGGTGGGGAATTCCTGCATCGACAATGAATTCACAATTTAAGTTCCGAATCAACTTCCATTCGGATGGCGGAGGAACATCGCTCGGTTACTGGTTCGAGGATATCGTGATGTTTTATGATCAAAAGGCGCGGGCTGAAGAATATGGGATATCTGCAAGCTCTGGGAGCAGTGGTCATGCACAGGCCGGCGAATGGGCAGAAACCACAATCAGCCTATCGAATTCAGGAAATCTGTCTGATTCTGTTGCCCTCAGTGTCAGCAATCTTCCGTCAGGCTGGAATCACAGATTCCAACACATGACGGGTTCACAGATTCAAGATGGATCGAGAATCGATTTGGCCAAGGGCGAGGCGCGGACAGTCAAACTACTGGTTCAACCGGCCGATGGGTCGCCAATGGGCTCGACTTCGGTCAATGTTCTGGCTCAAAGCATAGAATCATCTGTCACGTCTTCTACCACGGCATCGTTCATCGTTGACCCAGGCTACCAACCCGCATGGGTTGAGCAGGATCCGGGATTCCCCTGTGCCCCCGGAAATGCCTGTGATTTCGAAATCACATTGCGCAACGATGGAGATGGGCAAGATACGTTTTCTCTTTCATCGTCATCTGTTCTGAATCAAGACGGTTGGACTTTTGGCCTCAAATGGGATCAAGCCACCATTATTACAATTCCAAAAGATGGGACAGAAATCATCTCAATCACTGCTAATCTCCCTCAAGATGCATTGCCCGGAATGAGGGTAAATTCGGAGTTTGTAGCCACGAGTCAGGCCGACCCGAATAAAGTGGCGAAAATGAGGGTGAATGTCACGGCGTCCATGGTTTCCAATGGAGGTGTTGGAGTTGATTCAGACGATATGCCGGATGATGGTTGGTGGATTTCACCTGGTGAATCCATCACCGTTCCATTTACAATTTGGAACAATGCAACCCAACAAGATAGTTACACGTTCTCTTTCGATTCAACCGGTGTATTTGGTTGGACGATTGGATTACTCTCGTCTGAATCAGTAATCATTGGGCCCAGTAGTACGGCTAGAGTTCTAGTTTCCTTCACCGCACCAGAAAGTGCCCAGGCCAATGATCCGGGGCCCATCGTCACCCCTCATGTTGTATCAATTGAATCGGGAATGTCGGGAACCGAAGGAGTGTTCTCGGGAATTAGAGTTCGACAACTCCACGATGTGACGTTGACAATGAATACACCAGCCATGGACATTGTCCCTGGGCAGCCAAATGAAATTCCATTTGAGGTTGAAAATCTAGGCAATGGTGCTGAGAATATCCTCTTCGATCTTGATGCACCGGCTGGGTGGACTTGGTGGGTGGAATTCAACAGTGCAATCATCTCCGGTCCATTGAGTCTTTCAACTACCTACGATGGTAATAGTGTTGCATTGGGGTCACTGTGGATTGAAGTGCCTGGAAACGAGGATCCGGGACAAGTGTTTGAGTTGACATTTACGGCATCACCGATGGACGGAGAGGATGCCAGTCCAGAAGATGCGACGTTTTCATGGGAATATCGGACACAAATGACAGCTATTCCGGAACTTTCTGATTTTGAAATTGATGAGGTCTCACTGTGGATTGGACAGAGCGAATCATGGACAGTAACACTACAGAATTCGGGGAATACGTATGACAATAGCGTTAGATTGCGAATAACATCGGACAAGAATGTGCCTGGAATGATTGTCCAAGCTGTGACATCAAGAGGAACTGGTCAACTCAACGGGTGGATTGACGTTCCAATGAGTCCGGGCGGCGTCGAAGAAATTATGATTGTCTTTGAGACATTTGACAACTTCCCACTAGGAGATTCAGTCCTGCTCACAGTTGAAGTGGAGGGTGGACAGGTACTCAACCAAGACATACTGCAAACCTTTTCGACAGATTTACGCGTCACCGTTGATCAAAAGCGGAGCGTGGAAGCCACTTGGAATTTGGATTCAAGCCAACTATTTTCCCCTGAAGAAATGAATACATTTCAAATCAATGTCACTACAGATTCTACTATGGCTGTGACAGTCAACCTCACCAGTTCAGTGCCTGAATCAGTGTTCTTGGATTGTAGACCACGTTCACAGGACGGTGGTGTTGTTTTGTTCATTCCGGCATCCAGCCCAGGTCCAGCCCAAACATCTACCATAGATTGTGACTTGTCACTTGAAGCGGATGAGAGAGAAAGAACTGTCAATTTTGTACTCACAGATGAAATGGGAGAAACAATTTGGTCAAGTGGACAGATTCATCTAAAGACTGAACAAGTCGATGAAAGTGATGGATTTGCTGGATTTGGCGGTGCTACTATGCTGATTGCAGGAATTGCGGGCGGAGTCGTATTCATTGCATTCTTCGTTTACATGATTGCTATCATCTATCGTCGCAGACGAACATTGGATGAAATTGAAGATATGGATGAAGAGGAAATTATCGCATATGGTTCGGCCCCCGAATCAACGGTGCCAGTTGTCGTTCAACAACAGCCTGTTGTACAAACACCCGTACAACCAACACCAACAGCAACGGCACCTGGACCCATGCCATCGGCCGCCCCAGTTGCCCAAGTAGTTACACCAACACCCGAACCATCACCTGCAGATTATACAGATGAGCAATTACGTGAATCGGGGTGGAGTGATGTGCAAATCCAAGAATTGCGAGGAGCCCCTGCCGCGTCGGTTACTGATGCCTTCAATGCCCTTGGGGAAACTTCAGTTGAGAATGAGTTGCCTAGTTCATCACTACCAGCATTCAATTGCATCGTCACAGGCAATGTTCTGACGGCCACCGATGCATGGTGGCAGTGTTCAGGGTGCGGAGGATTTGCTGCAGCAACGGCGATTGCAGTATACACGCACTGTCCCGCCTGTAATTTGGCTAGATGATTAAGCCCAATCGAGTTCCAACCTTTCATCGGGAGGGGGGAGATCCCCACTAGGGTCGTGGCCCGGGCCCCGTTCCCATTCTCCTTCGTATGGTTTCATGGATAAACCGATGAGACTCAATTGATTGAGTCGTGTGAGTGCTGCAGTTGTACGGTCTACTACAGGTGAAATGCGTTCATGGAAGGTTGAATCCATGAGGATGCATATCTCTTCGAATGAACGCGTTCCATCGCACAATTCCCACAATAGACTGTTCAAATCATCCAATGGTCGGCGCAACTCCTTAGGAGCACGCAACAATCTTGCTAGAAGACCCTCAAATTTCCGGAATCGTTTTGGGTGACGGATTACGATGAAACGACCTGTGACGCCCTCCAATTCTGGATGCGGGCCAGCAGCCCCTCTCCGCGCCCACCAAACGGGCAGCCGAACCGGATAGGCGCCTTCGAGTTCATTCATCGGATAACCTCAGAGATCCATGGTGAGTGTCCATCCTAGTAAGGACAGCATGCAGGATATTCCAGTAAAGGCGAAAAGTCTCATCAAATCATCACGTTCACTGAAATTTCGCATATACCACGTTGCCACGCCAAGTATTGAACAGGCCGCCATCAACAGCCACCACCCCCCTGGCATGTATCGCCGCTGAACCTCCCCCCTCATTGGGATGTCGCTTGAAATCGAGATTATGGTTTGAATAGAAAGATGGGTTTTATCGTCGGAATGATGCCCCCACGTTACGTGTTCAGCAAAATCGAAGAGTTGTTGGTCCGGTTTTCACGACTTTTTGGAACCGGAATTAAAGCGACTCACTATCAACTCGGATTGTTGGTGTTTTCATTCGGGATTATTCATGCTGCGGCTTTCTTCCTCTCATCATTACTGGCCTGGATTATGCTATGGCTTGGTTTCATAGGTGTCATAGGTGTTGGACGAGCATGGGTGACAAATGAGAAGTTGAGAACGAAAATCGCAAGGAAACTATCGGATGCCGATCCAGACGAATTACCTGATCTGCGAATCAGTGCATTGTTATCATCAATACAATTGTTCCTGATTATCCCGCTATTACTGAAATCCAGTCATGAAATCTTTGGGCTGTATCTTGTTCCAGAGGATGCTAGCCTTGTAGATTGGATGCTGCTAGGTGTAGATCTCCTATTCAGATCAATATTAGATTGGTCTGAAATATATGGTGTGAAAATGAGTTCCATTGAATTGGATACTCTAGGTGGCAGGCATCTTGTCATGGGATTTCTACTGACAATTGACTTTATCCTCATCCAAGGAATCATTCGTATTTTTGAAATTAGGAGGACGATTTCTGAAGGTGTTGCTGCTGCGGTTAGAGACCCGGAAATGGCGTACAGACTCGGTAGTCGAGCGGTGCCAAGTCTGCTCGATATGCTCGGTGATCAGAATTTGAATAGTGAAGAATGTAAGCACGTTATCGAGGCATTGGCAGTATTGCGTGAACGAAGTGCATGCGAACCAATCATGTTGAAACTTCAACAGGATGAGATGCATACGACGGCAGTGGCCGCAATGGTCGCTATTGGGTATTTACCCCCACTACTAGTCGCTCTTTCAACCGAAAATGCACAAACTCGCTTGGGAGCTTTGACAGCAATTCGAAGATTGGGTGATGTTGAAGCGATGCCAGCATTGCAATCTGCCTTCAAAGTGGCAAATCCTAGTGAGCGGGAGAAAATTGTTCGAGCCTTTGCGTCAATCGGTATTGATGCTTATCCACAATTAATTGGCGCATTGACTGACTCATCGAAATCTGTTCAATTGGCGGCACTTCAGGGATTGGCTCTCGACAGTAGTGAGACATTGATGCTACGGCTAATAGAGATGTCCAGCAGTCAGGACCCTGATGTTCGAGTGGCAGTAGTGGATGCTATGCAGCGATTTTCTGATGGGCGCGTTGTCGCCCCATTGGCTGCGGCATTGGAAGATGATGACCCCCGAGTATCTCGTCAAGCCAGAAGAAGTTTGGATCATCTTGAATCGGTAGTAGCTCGCAAAGGAACTTCGTCGGACCAGTGATCCATCGCATTCAATGTGCGGGTGACATTGACCGCTTCACCATCTGTCCACCAATCAACGGCTACGAATGTTGGTCTCGTTCCGTGATATTCCCAGCATTCAAGTGAGCGATTGAGTAAGAAATCATAGGCGTTAACCACCGGAGCCCGAGTCCAATCAGAAGTTCCCCTTTCTACAGATAACCAATTGTTCATGTGCCATACAGGTTGGGCAGAATCGCCTCTGTGGGCCTCACAAGTCATGTCCTCAGGGTAGCGTTCACCGTAATTTGTTGTCCATCCGTGTTCGACGAAATTATGGAGATATGGATACTGGGAATCAAAATCACCTTCGATGAATACCACAAGGTTTCGTTGACTCTCGACCATTGTGGCCAGTGTCGGCCACGAATCTCCCAATGTCTGAATGTGTGTCTTTTCGATGAGTCCACTCATGTTGAGTATGTACTGAATATGTGTATAGGGGACGTAGATTTCGAAAAGTATGGTCACCACATCTCTTGTCGATGAGTTCATCTTCTGATGAAGGAGAGATAGTAGTTCAACGGCATTTTGATTCCCTAATACACATTCACCGTGACAGAATGATGTATTTTCAAGTGATTCAGAATATCTTGAATGGTGTATGTCGAGCATGAAGGCACGGTATCCAGCATCCCACTGCTGACTTAGATTTAGTCGATGATTGGCGGCCAAATAGTTGTAATTTTCATCCAGTGATGAATGTGCATTGTGCGTTTCTGGAAATGTCACATCAGTGTAGGATTTGTCGCAATTCTCGGCTGAACCATTACATGGTTCTGTAGGCAATCGATTCTGATGGAACAAGCCAGTGGCTGAGGCGACAAACAACATAGATATTACTAGAATTAATGCGAGTCCATTAGAGTCCGTGTTAGCACTCAAATGATTCACCGGCCATTGAATGTTATCTGGCCAGATTGTCAATCATCGCTTCGATGGTTTCGGGATTAGCTTCCTTGTCACGCCCCGACAGGCAAGCGCGACCTATGACATCCGCCCCGATGAATGAGAATTGTTGGCGCATTGCCATAATGACATGGGCTCCACCTCCACCACTGTGTGTGGCCAAACCAACAGGCTTCCCTGTACACATGGTGCGAAAACTCTGCCAATCCATGGACATCCAGGCAATGGCATTGTTCAAGGTAGGGGGGACTGAACCATTGTATTCCGGGGCAATGACGACCCAAGCATCAGCCTGTGTCATGGCAGAAACCAACTCGGAAATATCAGGTGCTTCTTCTGGGTTCTTCGAGCGAGCCATGGTGAACATGGGCAGATTCATTTCTGCTATATCTACGACCTCTGCATCGTGCCCTTTTGCAGTTGCAGTAGATGCGAAAACATCTGCAAGATCTCTATTGGTGCCGGATGTTGCTGTAATCATCAGGAAGCGAGCCATGTTACTGCGAGTGGTGATGGATTCTTGAACTTGTGCCGCACCAATCGACCCTATGGGTCGCAACCGAGGACAGCGAATGCTTATGCGTAGAACGCGAGCGTCAGAATATAGGTCGCATCCATGCCAGAGCACGGTCACGAAGTATGTCCTCACTGTGAAGTGGGGCTAGAAGGTGCAGAAGCCACCTGCCCGGGATGCTCTGGCCCACTTTTTGGTATAGCGCCAAAAACACCCCCTAACGGTAATTCCGAAGCCAATTCTGGCACAACAACGATTGGGGGTGTCGAAGTGCCTACATACACTCCGCCAGCCACGGATAACCACGATTCACAAGCAACAGATGTTGTATCTGACAGTCCACAAGATGAACCTGACGAGATGACTGCAGCAGACCTAGTTCAACAAGGGGAAATGTTGGGAATTGAGGGGCGGCATTCAGATGCTATGAAGATGTTTAATCAAGCCATTTCAATGGATCCAAATGATCACATGGCGTGGTTCAACAGAGGTGTAATTAGTGAGGCCACTGGCGATGTACAAGATGCTGTCAAGGCGTTTAGAATCGCCCTAGATAACAATCCTAGTCACGGAGCTGCAAGTGCGAATCTAGCAGTCCTCCTTCAACGAATGGGGCACCCAGATGATGCAGTGTCCCATGCACAAAACGGGCTGATTGCTTTTCCCGGACATCCCGCGCTTCTTGAAATCGTGAATTCTGCTGGAGCAGTTGTTCCTGTGGCGCCCATAGCCATAGAAGAGCCAGAAATTGAAGATGGAATCGTGGAAGAAATACTTGTGACTGAGCCTGAACAGTCCTGGGCTGAACCCCAAGGTCTAGTGAAATCCTTGGAATCTCAGGCTCCAACAGTAGAAACTGAAATTCAGACGGAAACGCCTGCCATTCAGGGCGGAATAGATCTTGATGGCTTGGCATCCACCGCCACGGAAATGATTCGGGCAGGAGATCCTGCTGGCGCACTGGAATCCCTCAGAGCACACCTGCCAGAAGCTGCGGCAGAACATGCGCCATGCTGGAGAGTGGCTGCTGGCGCCATGGCACGTCTTGATCTTGCAGATGCTGCGATTAATGCCTTCGAATATGCACTGGACCTAGAACCAGAAGATGCATCGACGTGGTACAATCTTGGGGCATTGCGACGACGAAACGATGACGTTGCGGGTGCATTATCTTGTTTCCAAAACGCATTAAATCGGGACCACAATTACGTCAAAGCTGCCAACGGAGTTGCACTTGCAGCAATGGAAATGGGTCAAATTGAATTGGCGATGAATGGATTCAGGTCTTTGCTATCATTAGATCCATCTCACGAGGCTGGCCTTTCATTTGCCGAGTTGCTCATTGATCTTGCTGAAGGAGAGGGGCGTGTGCTTGAACTGGATGTGACACTACCAACGACACTTCCAGCAGGTCCAGAAATGGCTAGGGAAGCACTACAATTCCTACCGGAAACTGCTCACACCCAACGTGCTCGTGCGAACTCACTCGCGGGCGAGCATGCAGAGGCTGTGACAATCTGGAAGAGTTTGCTTGAAAATAACAAGGATGATTCCTCGCTATGGTTAGGCCTTGCTCAATCACTGAGCGCTGCG
Organism: Candidatus Thalassarchaeaceae archaeon; assembly: GCA_030751995.1. Classification (GTDB taxonomy): domain Archaea; phylum Thermoplasmatota; class Poseidoniia; order Poseidoniales; family Thalassarchaeaceae; genus MGIIb-P. Next base: position 141 of record JASMFB010000041.1, on the reverse strand, counting down.
GGTAGTGAAGAGAAGGCGGCTGCATGTCGTGAAAAGGCACGTGGGTTGGGGGCAGATGTTGCAGAACCTGTGGCTGAAGTTGCTGAGGCGTCAGAATCTCTGCCAGAACCTGAATCAAGTACAGTCGTTGAACCAGCAACC
>JASMFB010000040.1:11689-14828 GCA_030751995.1 Candidatus Thalassarchaeaceae archaeon | reverse complement strand
CAACAACATCTGTGCTATCAGCCCTGCAGTCAATAGGCCTGGGGTGATCATCTGCTCGATGAGGTCATATATGGTAGTCTGACCCGTTTTTAGACTTTCTATGTCCGCGGGGTCAAACTGGGGAGTGTCGACGAACGCCGAGACCAAAACCACAGTAATTCCGATGTCGATAAACAGCGCGGCGACCCTGCGCCACAACGGAGCTTTGGGAAGCACGAACAGATGTTCTTCCGAGGGCTCGTCGTTGGCAGTGTTGGGGTGGTATTTGTTGGGAGGACGGACCTGTGCGTTCATCGGTGTGGTATGCCACCAGGGAAGAGAGTTCTACATGTTCCACGAAAACCCGTGAGTACCACAGGGGCTTGGATCTATTTTTTGGGCCCAGCCTTTTGTCCCACAACAGGCATCATTAAGCGTCTTTGGTCTAGTACTTAGTGTTGAGCTTGATCGGCTTGCCCTGCCTACACGATTCATAGAGCGCGTTAATGATCTCAACCGCGTGACGTGCCGACTCGCCGGTGTTTATCGGGTCTCTATCCTCGCGGATCGCGCCTACCATGTCCTCGAACATGAGGAGATGGCCCCGCCAGCTAAACGCGAACGGATCGTTGGCAACCGATTCGTCGCGCTGATCTTTGGGGCCGTAGGTGGCCATCATCTGCGCCTCTTCAGCCTTCTCGGCGTCCTTGTCTTCGTTCTCTATGACCCACCTTGACAGGTTGCCGTCTTTGACCTGGATGCTTCCTTTTTCGCCATGGATCATCAGGTCGTCGCCGATGCCTGGATAGGCTGAAGTCGTGGTCGAAAGTGTGCCGATGTGCCCATCGCGGAACTTCATCACCATAGCGGTCTTGTCTTCGGCCTCGCTACCAGTGATGGGTTCCTGGGAGCAATGAACGGGGACAATATACCAACCTGAGCGTGCCATCCTCGAAACGGCAACCGGGGAATCAATCCCTCCCGAAACCAGAGCGATGCAGATGGGTTCGTTGGCCATGATGCTGCGTGGTGTTTGGCCCCCATAATGGGATGGGTCGAGGAAAACTGGGTGACAGGCTCAAGAGGGGGTGGCGTCGCCCAAGGTTTGGAGATAGACATGTCCGGCCCCTACTCGACCGAACCTGTGACCAAAATCGATGAGGTGTTTCCCCAAGATACGAATGCCTACAATACGCTATTCGGCGGTCGGTTGATGAGTATCATGGATACGGCGGCAGGCATGGTTTCGAGTAAATTCGCACACCGTGAATTCGTGACTGTATCGGTGGATGCGTTGAAATTTAGAAGGCCGGCATACCAAGGAGATCTAATCGAAACCACTGCTCGAGTGGTGCACACGAGTACACACACCGCTGGAGTACATGTAGTTGCAAAACGATTGGACCGAAGTGAATGGGTTACTGAGGAAATTTGTTCGGGATTCTTCTTCATGGTTGCCATCGATTCTCAAATGAAACCTGTCCCAATTCCACAGTTCACTCCAACGGGCGAAGAAGAGCAAGGGATGTGGAATTTGGCTCAGGCAGCCAGAGATGCCATGAAGTCAGCTGGGCAGTAACCATCAATGGACGGTTGGAGACCATGCCCGTACTGAATGTCGCTTTCGTTGGGTCAGAAGAATTGGCCAGAACTCTGGCAAAGAAAGGGGATGTTCGCGATATTGAATCCTATGTCTACAAAGAAGTTGTAGATGGGGAAACACGCATCCTCTCATTGTTGAGGCCGCTGCGTCATCCGGAGCGACTTCGGCCCTTGCTCAGTGTACTCAATGTTGCAAAAGCAGGCATTGTAGAAATAGCCAAGGTAGATGCAGCACTTGGAGAAGTACTCGTTGCTTTTGGCGCCGCCGATATCGCGATTGGACATGCAATCATCTCACCAGAAGAAGGTGGTTGGGTCGATCCAGAACAAGTCCGTGTAATCCTTGAACAGGCGGGACTTGCAGATTGGATATTACATGAGGAGATGCCCGATGAACATACACTCCGAAATTCGTTGCTATCAAAACTGAGTACGGGAGATGAGAATGAACCCCTAGTCATCCCGATTGATCAACATTTCAATGTCAAGGGGGTGGGTTTGGTCGCGATTGGTTATGTGCAGGCCGGAACTGTATCCAAACATGATGAGATTCACGTACTCCCAGCTCAGGAGAATGGTATTGCACGTAGTTTGCAGGTTATGGATGATGATGTAGAACAAAGCATTGCGGGGGATAGAGTGGGTGTGGCTCTTCGCAACCTAAGAGAGGAGTCGCTTCATCGTGGATGCATTCTTACCTTAGCGGATGAAAACGCACTTTCTTGTCACAATGGCTCCAAATTCACCCTTTTACGAGCACCATTTCAAAAACGTGAACTCAACGAAGGTGATATTGTGCACGCTGCTGTTGATTTGCAGTTTCAGGTGGGGCGTATAATCCAAGTTGAGGGTGATAATGTCACAGTTGAATGGGAGCAACCACTTTGGATTCAAAATCGTGATGCTGCGCCTGTAATCATTGTCCAATTGGATGCCGGCAATATGCGAATCATGGGCGTTGGTCAAAGCATCGCGCCCGCGTGAGAAGAAGACTCAGAAACTGTGGGTCTTGCGGTGATGATTGGCGATAAACTGTATAAGCAGCAGGTTGCGCTGACGTTCTGGGATGCATCAACAGGAAGAACCCTTTGGGGTTCAGCCTGAGCAGCGTGGGCACGAAATCCTCACGACGTTCAGGCTGGCCGGAGTAGGCGGAGGCATCAAGGGTCTCTTGAACGAAAAATCGCTCCTCTTGGAACGTCGTGATGGGAAGGGACTTCGTCTCGACATCAATACAATTCGACGCGTTCGCCACCATCATATTCCAGTAATCCCTCAAGGTTTGACATGGATAGGTTTCATCACGCTGATTTTAGCGGCAAGGGTACTCTCAGGTCAAATTCAAATCTATGCTCTTGCAATTGGGGCAGCCACTATCTTTGGATGGTTATTGGGGCGCAGACCAACGCTTTGTATCGATACGAAACAAGGTGATCGGCACATCCTTCATGGTCCTGATAGTCTCCTATTACGAACTCAAATGATGATAAATCGTCTTTGTGAAGGAAAGACATTGGAAGAAGCGAGAGAAGGTTTAGATGAGATTCAACTCAATCCA
>JASMFB010000040.1:0-11679 GCA_030751995.1 Candidatus Thalassarchaeaceae archaeon | reverse complement strand
CTCGATATCACCATTAGAAGCGGTCAAATTTGAGGCTGCGGCGATTCAAGCAGAACGTGTTGAAGAGGCCGAGATATTACCTGAGATTGGGATTTTCGATGAAGCGGATCTAGAGCAAGCACTCAAGGCGATGTACCACGGGGGTGCAGGAGAAATTCCGCAACCCATCCCGACTGAAACCGCATCCACAATCCATTCATCACCGCCGACTGAATCGTTCTCAACAGACAGCCCAGCAGATCAAGCGGGCCGAGGATTGTTGGATCGAGCCAGAGATTCATTGCAGACTGTTCGCTCAGAGAGTGATGAATGGAGCCAACAGCAGAAGTTGGACACTTGGTCAAGACCATGGGAACAGCCAGCGGTTGAAAATACAGTTAGCCAACCCTCTGTCGATTCCGCCTATCAACGAACATGGGGGAGAGACGAGCCCCAATGGTATTCTGAAAGGCAAACTCCGCAGGAAACGCGAATCCAGTCGGCACTTTCTGAAGCGAAAGAGGAAGGAGGAGGATTCTTCTCAGGATCAATGTTCGACGACCCGGCGCCATCTCAGGCAACTGATTCAGGAATCTTTGGGACCATGTTCGATACACCATCTCCTTCACCAACCCCTTCATTCACACCTCAGTCTGTTGCTACTCCCGAACCAAGTCACACATGGTCGGGCCAAGCTATTCGAGAGGCGATGCCCACATCCAGTGCGCTTGCAACAACTCTTCCTGAGCCGACCTTGCATGCGCTACGCGAAGAGTGTACGCCTGGTGTGGTCGCCGCGGCTCGGGTTGCAACTCCGGAGCCGGAATTGCAAACAACCCCTGCCAATCAACACAATCTTGAGGAATTTCCTGCCCTAGGTGCATTACTGAGAAACTCGCCCAAGAAGCGGCTGCGTAGCTCAGTACCACCCAAAGAAGGGCGATTTGCTAGATTGACCAAGAGAGGCCTATCGCTCATTAGAACGGATGCCAGACCAGTAAGAAAGGCGGTACGACCCGTGCGAATCGAAGGGGATGATTATGCAGAAATTTATGGCGATGATGATGGATTTGGAGATGGGCAATATCGTGAACTTTCACTTCGCTCAGGTCAAATTCTTCGCCTGAGAGCGGATCAAGATCATCAAGCCGAAGTTGCAGAGCGAATCAAAACGCTTTCGAAATCTTCCGGTGGTGCCTTGGCTGATGATGATGCGGATGCTCTCATCGAACGCCTGTCGGCGAGCGGTGATCTTGCTCCCATTGCCAGTTTACTCAAGGCGGCTGATTCAAAGCAACTTTCCTTCGGTCAACTTTCGAGTACATCTCCACCCAAGGAAGTGCCCGGTCACCACGGAATCGCAAGACTCGGCTGATCAAATCAGCCCAACCATGCGCCGATAAGTATCCAATCTGGCATGGTATTCTCCTCGGTCCAATCCAATCAAGGCGTCCGTACCGAAGGCAGAAATCGTAAACGAAGCGGTCACCGTGGCATGCACCAGTGCATTGTGTAATTCATCATTAGACGGTTGAATGTCCTCTGATTCCGACAGGAATGTCAGCAACGTCCCGGCGAATGAATCACCACATCCAGTTGGATCAACAATGTCGGATGTAGGGAAGGCAGGAAGAGTCAAGAGGCCGTTGTCTGTAATAGCAACACTACCATGCTCGCCCTTTTTGATAATGAGAATCGATGGCCCAGGTCCAACCTCGGTGCCCCCGGTGAGGGCACTACCATCACGAATCGCGTTACCTGCCCGAATTAGATTTTCGTCCTTTGCAATCATTCGGACCTCCATATCATTTAGGATGGCTAGATTCACACGCCTCAATACACCAGAGAGTTCCTCAAAGGCGATGTTTATCCAAAGATTCATTGAATCTAAGGCTATGAATTTCGCTCCTTCACATTGATCCAATACGTGAGACTGAATCGATGGATGATTGTTTGCTAAGAATAGGATGCGAGGGGACCACCAAGCCGCTGGAACCTTGGGTTCGTATCCATCCAGAACGTTCTGTTGGGTTTCGATAGTGATGGCCTGCCCCATATCGCCTTCATACCGGCCATGCCAACGGAATGTTCGGCCACCTTCAATTGTCTCGACGCCGTCAAGATTGAGGCCGGCTTGACGAAGAAGATTGGAGTCTTCTTCTTGAAAATCGTCCCCAACAGCACAAACCAAACCAACCGGGAGCGTTCCACCGGGGTCCAATCTTCGACTGGCGTGAAAGGCCGCAGCAATACCAGCAAATGTGCCCGAACCCCCCAATGAATTGGTAACTGTGCCCACTTCTGTCTCAAGGTCATCATACGCGAGGCTGCCAACAATGACGATGTCCATGGTTTCACCCTAACAGGTTGGGATGGTTCTCCAGATATTGAATTGTCACATCGCGTGCGATGAAATCGGGTTCATCCAAAATAGCCCTATGCAATGGAATCACAGTTTCAACTCCAATGAGTGTCGTCTCTACCAAGGCGGCCTTCATCTTGGCAATGGCTTCATCACGGTTCTGGCCCCACACGATGAGTTTGGCGAGAAGTGAGTCAAAACAACCTGGCATTTCGTAGCCGATGTGCGCGTGTGTATCTACTCTAACTCCTCTGCCACCCGGAAAATGACAATCCCACAGTTTTCCTGGCGAGGGTACGAAATGAATCGGGTCTTCTGCATTCAACCTGCATTGGATGGCATGGCCTGAAAATTTGATTTCATCTTGAGAGAGAGGAAGGGTTTCACCTGCAGCGACACGGATACCCAATTTCACCAGATCAACACCGGTTATCATCTCCGTAATCGTGTGTTCAACCTGAACTCGAGGATTAACCTCAAGGAAGTAGAATTTGCCATGTTTGTCACGCAGAAATTCAAAGGTTGCTAATCCACTATACCCAACAGCGCGAGCCCCTTCGCAAACTTGGGAGCCAATTTTATTTCGAACTTCGTCCGAAAGCCAAGGGCCCTCCTCAAGGAGTTTCTGATGACGGCGTTGGATAGAGCAGAAGCGCTCACCGAAGTGAATTGCATTTTCTCCGTCGGCGAGAACTTGAAACTCGACATGTTGCGCCCCTTCGATGAATTTCTCAACAAAAACTCGATTGTCTCCGAATGCAGATTGAGCACGTGATTGACATAAATTCAGAGCGGATTCAAACTCACTGGATTTGTGGACAATCTGCATTCCAATTCCACCGCCACCTGCAGCAGCCTTGATGATGACAGGGTATCCAATCTCATCGGCCAACTTACTTGCGACTTGGGCGTCATCAACGGCCTCTTCACTGCCCCGTGCCACGGGCAGGCCCGCTGCTTCCATCGCTTTCCGAGCCTCGATTTTATCCCCCAAGAGGGAGATGACATGTGCACTTGGGCCAATGAAGGTGATGTCTTCCTCCTGACATCGCTTGACAAATGCAGCATTCTCAGCCAGGAATCCATATCCTGGGTGAATGGCTTCTGCACCCACATCCTTTGCAGCCTGAATGACGGCTTCATAATCGAGATATGAATCCAAGGGATTGGGGCGATAGAGTGGGATGGCGTAATCAGAAAATCGAACAGGAAGGGAAAGACGATCCTCCCTACCATGGATAATGCAAACTTCGATGTCGAGTTCCCGGAGGGCCCGACTGATTCGTAGCGCAATCTCGCCTCGATTGGCAATCAAGACACGCTTGAACATGAATGTCGGCATTCGCGACTGGTTCAAAGGCGTGCCGCATCCGCCCTTTGGGCGGATTCCCTCAGTAGACGTCGCGCAAGTAGCGCTTCTCTTCTCTCATCATTGTCTGTTCAACAAATTGCTTGGCATCTTCCTCGGAAAGGCCACCATGCTCAATACAGATGTTAATCAGTGTAGAATGGACATCCCGTGCCATCCGATTTTTGTCACCACAGACATAGAAGTAACCGCCATTGTCAATCCATTCCCAGATTTCTGCAGCATGGCTAGCCATCAAGTGTTGGACGTAAACCTTGTCGGGACCTTCTCTAGACCATGCCAAATCGAGTTTGTCGATTGTTCCATCCTCTACGTATGCCCCTATTTCATCTCGATAAAGGAATTCCCCTTCTTCAGTCCAATCGCCAAAGAAGAGCCAGTTTCGACCCGTGGCACCATCCGCCTTTCTCTGTTGTAAGAATGCGCGGAATGGCGCGATTCCTGTACCTGGACCAACCATGATGATGTCTTTGGCTCCATCCTCAGGGAGAATAAATGATCTGGTCGGCGACATGAATACACGAACGTTGCTTGTACCTTCGGGAACTCGATCTGCAAGATATCCAGTTGTTAGTCCAGTTTTTTCTCTTCCTTGGCCTTCGTATCTAACGATTGCAATGGTCAAGTGAACAGTTCCTGGTTCGAAATCTGGGGAAGAAGCAATCGAATAGAGGCGTGGCTTCAAACGACCGATTTGGTCGACGAAATCTTGGCCACTGAACCCTAGATGTCCGAAGTCATTGAGAACATCGATGTAATCGCGGCCCCATAGATAGTCTTCCATAGCTTTGTCGTCAGAACTCAATGATTTCCATAGTTCAAACGCTGGATCAACACCGCCTCCATTGGGGTTGTATCCTTCGGGATAGTCATCGTCGTCACCAGACCATGCCCAATGCATAGTTGGGTGGCCCGAATCCACAGAGGTTCGAATTCGCTTGACAATTCTAATTTCCGTTGGACCGCCGATGGCTTCGAATTTATTTCCGATACTGGCAACAAATTTCCGATTCGCCTGATGAATTTCACAATGATTTGAGAGGGCATCGAGAAGAGTCATTTCTCCGGCATGAGTTTCTACAATTTCATCAGCATCAGCACCGAGTGCAACGATGACATCTTCCACCAACTCCGATGAAGTTACGGGGATGATTCCTAGAGCATCTCCAGCTTTGTAGGTCAAACCGGAGTCCCCAAGATCGAAGACGACGTGTCGTGTTTCTTTTCTGGAACCTTCACCATTCAGGATGTGGTTCACTGTGACTGTGGAATCGTAGGGATTCTTTGCGCTCCATTCTGCCATTGAATCACCTTTGGCCCGACCCAAATCGAGGGAAGTGATGTGGGCGCCTCGTCTTTCATATTTCAACCAAAGGGGTCAGACGCTAGCCATCCTGAATATTCAATCCGGAAAAGCGAGGCACAAACTTGACCTTTGTCAAATGTTTGGGGGTGTTGAGGGGAGCCAATGGTAGAGATTACATTCCTTGGGACGGGGAATGCATTCTGCCCCTCTGGGCGGCTTCATTCCCTCGTTCTCATCGACGGAAAAATGCTCGTCGATGCCCCACCGACCGTCATACCTCAACTGCGTCAACAGGGTATCTCGCCGGCTGAAATCACAGATTTATTCATCACGCACTGGCATGGAGATCACACCTTTGGTCTGCCATTTCTTCTATTGGAGCGAAAATGGATTTCGGATCGTCAAGCTGAGAATCGACTAAGGATTCATGCGCACACTGGGGGTGAAGCAAGGCTGACTCATCTATGTGAATTGGCGTATCCCGAATCATTGGGTGATCTTTCTTGGGTCTCGCACAATACAGAAAATGGGGAAACTCAGGGATGGAAATTTGAACGATTTGAAGTCTGTCATAACCCTGCAACAGAACCTCACGGCTATCGTTTTGAGAAGGGTGGTTTCATTCTAGTGCATTGTGGAGATTCCGGGCCTTGTGAAAACATCGAACGGCTCGCCCCTGAGGCAGACGTGATGATCATTGAACTCGGCATCCCAGATTATGTAGATAGTCCATATCACTACACCCCATCTAGACTGACGGCATTGGCATTAGAGAACCCGGGCACCACCTTCTTGGCCACACACAATTTTTCGGAGAAGGGGGTATCATCGAACCTCCCAACAAATGTAATCGAGGTCGAAGATGGAGAATCGTTCTCATTCTAATTTGTAAATATTCTTAAACATAATTTATCTTTTTTTTGAGATAAAATAGTGGGTAGATTCTCACATTATCCAAAGATTCCAATTGGAAACACCAGAGTTTCAGGAAAGAAATAAGGATCATGGAGAATACATTGTAGTTGCCATATATAGGGGGGAAATTTGGAATGGCATTCACTCAAGAATCGAAGTACATTACTTGTCTCAACCCCGGGGGGAGTGTGTCTCCGAAATCGGGGGCATGAAGGGCTTTTTTTTGTTAAATTCGGCGTTGAAATACATCTATGTGGCTGAAGGCAGAAGGAGTGTGCTCCTGCCTTCTAATCCCAATAATCCAGCAGATGTGAGGGCCATGTTTAATTATCTCATTCGGTCTCGGGAACATCCCTGTAGCGTTTGGAAGTCCGAGTGTGGCTCACATTGGTCTGACTTAATGGGAAAGCGGAAGTGTTAAAAAATGAGCGAAAATCTTTTCGATAATCTTCTGCACGTGAAGAGTCTATTCAGAGATCGGCGAGCACTCAGTCATGCATTCAATCCTGAAAATTTGCCTCACCGTCGAGACGAGATTTCTGCTCTTGTAAACAACCTTGTGGAAGCACTGAGGGGGCATGCGCCTTCGAACATGAATCTGTACGGTAGACCTGGGTCGGGAAAGACGGCTGTAACCCGTTTCGTTTGTCGTGATTTAGAATCTAAAGGCGCAGCAGAAGGATGCAATATCAGCACCGTTGAAATCAACTGTAGAAATATCGATACAAAATACAGGGTCTTGGCTGAAATTGGAAATAGATTGGCCGAAGAAGGCGATGATACGATTCCATTCACAGGGTGGCCGGCTGACAAAGTGTTTGATCGTGTGCGCGCGCGTATGCAGGCACGTGCGGGCGTGCACGTTATCGTGTTGGATGAAATCGATCATTTGGTCAAGAAAGGAAAGGAAGGAGATGATCTCCTGTACAGTTTAACCAGTCTCAACATTGGATTGCTCGACGGTGCATTTTGTTGCGTAATTGGAATCAGCAATGACCTTGCTTTTACTGAAATGTTAGATCCCCGGGTCCAATCTCGTCTTGCTCCCATCGATGTTGTATTTTCACCGTACAATGCGTCTCAATTGGAGGATGTGTTGAGGCCTCGTGCGCACAGGGGCATCATGAATGATGCTTTGGATGAAGCAGTCATTCCCTTGTGTGCTGCTCTGGCTGCCAAAGAAGATGGAGATGCACGAAGGGCGCTTGATTTGTTGAGAATATCGGTTCAACAAGCGGAACAGAATGAGGTTTCTATGGTCGGAATTAATCATGTCAGACAAGCCCAGAATCAGCTCGAATTCGACCAGATAACGCCGACAATTCAAAATCTACCCTTGCAACAAAAATTAGTATTATTTTCAATCATAATCAACGAGAAAAATGGACTTTCTAATATCTCAACTGGAGAGGTTTACGGAACGTATGAATTGGCATGTAACAATGCTGGTGAAAGGCCGTTAACAAGTCGCCGAGTTTCATCACTAATCCGGGGGTTGGATATGGCTGGAATCATCACGGCCAAAACGACGAGTCGTGGGCGGCATGGGATGTCGAAGCGAATCAATACCTGCTTGCCGCCTTCGTTTGATGCTCTGCATGTCATGCGTTCTGCTGAACCAGTGATGGATGACGTAGTCGATGCTCGATATCGGCTACAGAACAGGCTCTAGAGTCGGTATTCGCAGGGCGTGTATTGCGGGCAACGGTTATGACGAGAACATGGGTCGCCGAGCCGATGACCGCAGAGAATGGACACGGTGGGCGCGGGCTCGCTTCACTCGCCTTTGCCCTTGGCCTGTGGGCAACTATTCTCGGAATCCTCAATATCACGTGCGGAATCGGAGGTACATCAGAAAACAGACTCAAAGTTGTGTGGGCGGCATATCTCAGCGTTGGGCAACTCTATCCTGATCTATTCACCAGTGATATGGTCTACCGGCCAATGAGTGATACCGTCTTCATGGCCCTCTCCATCGGTTTGATGGCATGGAGTGGCCGATGTATACACAATTCTACAGAAGGAGGTATTGTGGCATGGTTCAAGAGCGTGGCTACCTGCGATTCTTGGCTCAGCCTCATGTCTACAAAAGAAGCGGGAGGTCAAATGACCGCGGCCATGTGGTGCATTGTCTTAGGCCTAGGATTCTACGTTTACCAGAGCATTGTGCATTGGAATTGGGTTGATGTCGGCGTCTACTCTGTCACCGCTGCCCTGCTCGGCTTCGGTGCGGCCCTGATGTTTGCAGCCAAGGCTGAGATGGAAGAATAATCACTCTTTCATCCTAAACAAACGGGAATGCCCGTGGCGACCAAGAAGAGCGTCGATTAGACCCAGACCAGCCCCCGCCCACAAGGCCCCACTCCACAACAATTGAAGCCAGCGTGAAGCGTATAACAGACACCAGATTCCAGCGGTTGACGCGGCAATCCACCACAATAAACTCGTCTGAGGCAACCATAGCAGTAAGGCAATAGCCATCCCCAAACCAATAATGGCAATAGGCAGCATCCAGATCACTTCTTTGGCATCACTCACAAAATCGTGTAAGAGAATGAAGCCGTTGGGTTTGCGAACACCATGACGACCGAAGTGCCTGCGAATTCGCATGTGAGCTCGGGCGTCACGGCTCCTTTTGAACAAGAAAAGGCGTAATGAGGACTCGGCAACGTGATGCACAACTGCAGCAGGGGCGTGGACGATGACACCGCCTGTCTGAAGCAGCCGCAAACTGACTTCCATGTCTTCGGCATGGTACCACTTTGGGTCGAATCCCCCGGTATCAATCAATGCCTCTCGATGAAACATCGAACATGGGCCATTGGCAAGGCTTGTGAGTCTTGGCCGCCCCATGTACTTGCGAGCGATTGAGCGCGCTCGAAGTCGGCTGGTTGCGGTGTTGCCTTCGTCAAAGATGGTGCGACCGGTTACAGCCAACACTCGTTCATCTTCAAGTCCATCACTGACTTGAAACATCTCAGATATCCAATACGGATCAGGTCGGCAATCGATATCGGTGATGGCGACCCATTCGCCCTTTGAATGTTCAAGGGCTAAATTCCGACCTGCCGACAAGCCGATTGGAGATTGTTTGAGGACGGTGACCATGATGCCATTGTGTTCACCGTGCCAGGATTCCAGTTTTGCCAATCCGCCATCAGTTGAACCGTCATCTACTGCAATTATCTCCAATGGACGATACGTTTGTTTGGTTAGAGACTGGAGACAACCATCCACCCAATGTTCTGCGTTGCGCATACATACTGTGAGACTGATCAAGGGTCCATCGGACATGAGTTCACCTGACTTCAAAAGCATCTAGTAGTGTGCGACATCGGGCCTTCGTCGATTCATCGGTCACCCGAAGGACCACTCCAGCAGAGGGTTGCCCATAGAGCACAACTGTGCCCAGTGGAGCGAGAAGATGTATCATTATTGGAGCAAGATCTTCCTCTCCCTCAACTTCTAAGAGGACGGGGCCACCCTCTTCTGAGAAAGCGAATTCGAGTGCTAAATCCGTACTTTGTAGCAAATCGGGAGTCAGTTGTCCCGCTGGATTTTCACATGTAAGGTGGCCCACAAAAGAAGTGATGTCTATTTCACCATCCCAAGCAGTTCGTTTGGTTAGTCCATCAACAAAACCTACATCAGGCACCCAACCTGTTTCCAGCAATGCATTCACTGTGACGTCCCCCACTGCAATCAGACAGGGAGAAAATGCGGGAATAGCCTCGACAGCGGCTCGGATGGCTACCTCGGGTGTGTCTTCTGGTCCCGGGAAAAGTGTGCCCATGGGCTCTTTCAATTCAGAATCGAGCGAGGTTGGAAGATAGACGACTTGTTCGAGATCAGATTTTCGAATCCATAGATTTCCGTCTCGATTGATGCTCCCTTGGCGAATTCGAGATGAGGAAATTGGTTCGCCATCTTCGGCAAGCACATGAAGAACCTCGACGATTTCCAAGGGGGGTAAATCTCCTTCACTTCTCATTTGGTTGATATTTTCACAGTTCTCACGTGTTTCAGGGGTGCAAACAATGTGTGTCGCATCACCTCTTGTTGGGGCTGGCCCCCACGAATCTTCTAGGGAATGTGTAGTCAGAGAACGGTCTCCGGCCCAATCTGAAATATCGTTCTGACGTTCGGATTGAGGTTTAATCCTAGGATCTTTCTCAGCAGCAATGGCATCTGAAGTCACCCATACCTCGGCCGAATCACAACCCAATGCGGCCTCAAGTAGGGCTTGATGACCAGCATGAAAGCAATCGAAAGTACCGCCGACCAGACAGAGGGTTGTGCTCATCAATTGATTCGTGCCGTTCACAGTCTTTCAATCCGGCGGAAGAGAAAGTGTGCCCCGGGGCGTAACGGACCATTTCATCGCCGTAGCTCGTAATCCTGACCCAGCCCCAGGGCATGTGTCGGACCGGGGGGTTGTCCCATGAATCATCCTGTCGTCATCTGGGGACCCATAACCCGGTTCGTTGCCCACCCGCTTGCACCGACGCTCATTCCCCGAGGGGTCCCGTCGGTCTTCGATGGGGTGGGTTAGGCCCAGCATTGGTACCGGTGCTCATCGCCCAACCCGGCGACGGGAGGGCTCACAGCGGTGTTGCAGCCGGGCAATCCTCCGATGCAGGGGGGTTTTTTGAATTCATGTATCAGAAATCCATGGGATTTCGAGATAATTCCACGTGCCATCCTGATGACAGTTTGGCCAATCGTGCTGCGATTCGAGCATCCCCCTCCGTCGTTTGAATGACTTCAGTGGGTGGCCATCGATGGGTCGGGATTGCTAACCAACCGACCATAGGATGTGTGCGTCCGAAGGCCGGGATTGCAATATCGCGACTGGTTCGGAGTGCATCACCAAGATCACGAATCATTCGTGAGCCAGGTAAATCTTCTATCCACTGATTGTGTTCTGTCAATCTTTCCAATCGAGCAAGAAGGGTTCGGCGCACACCTCCGTGTTGAATAGATGAATTTCCGGGAATGCGATGCATCTCTTGCTCTGGACGAAGAATAAGGGCGGGCCATGCAATATCCATTTCAGAGATGAAGGAGATTCTATCCGGGTCATCGGATAATGCTGTGAGGATAATCTCAGCCACCGGTGCCCACCATTCCCCTGGGAGTCTCTCGACGATGAGGGCCATTACCGATGAATGCGGACGGTTGCCCGTTGTATACCAATCATCCAAGATTGCCCATAGATGTAAATCATGGTCTTGAGGTTTTGAAAAACCAGTGGAACGTGCATTGAGACGCCAATCTACCGATTCAGATTGCATTCTCTCTGGATATTGAGTAGCAAGCCAATCCAATCCAGAAATTACGGCCGAACAACGTGCAGGGGGTTCATCTAGGAAACGATCAATCCCCCAAGTCGCAAGATCTGTTTGGAGTTCCGATGTCAACCATGCGACTTCAGACAAGAGAATGTGAGCCACCCATGCGGCCTCATTCGGAGGAGATGATTCAGATGATTGTCGGAGATTATGTGCCAATTCAGAATTGTCTCGAATTCGACTTCTAATTTCTTCGATTAATTGTTGGCGCCACTCAGATGGAGCCTGAATAATCGCTTTTCCCAGAGCCTCGTTAGGGATATCATAGGAATTCATCAAATCAATCCATTCATCTCCCAACTCTGCCCCCACTCGTTCCCACCTTGGCCACCGATCTGTAGGTGTGGAAGCAATCCATGCGATGAGAGGGTGCTGAGTTTCCATTCTATTCGCCCAT
>JASMFB010000003.1 GCA_030751995.1 Candidatus Thalassarchaeaceae archaeon | reverse complement strand
CTAGGTGGGCGTCTTCATGTCGGGCAACGACTCCTGACAATTGACGGAACGCGTATAGGTCAAATCAAATCCATTCGAACTGGAGATTCTTCTCATAAGGAAGCAAAGGAAGGAGACGAAGTTGCGGTTGCAATCGAAGGGGCAACTGTTGGACGTGGTATTGACGAAGAGGATATTCTTCTAGTAGATGTACCCGCAAGCCATGCCCGGAGACTGAGGAAACTTGAGCTCACTTCTTCCGAACAAGAGATTCTCGACGAACTCACGACACTGCATAGAGCAGAGGACCATTTTTGGGGCCGTTGATGGGGCGCAGTATAGCATTCCACCGTTGGAATGTACCGTTGATTTGTTCGATGATACAGTGACCCCCAGAGCGGTAACGTTGAAGTACGAATTGGAATGGTCCTGTAGTGGGTTAACACCCGAGATGGTACCATGTCAGCAGGGATGGCACAAGCAGCAGGCACTGGCCGTACGAAGGACCTAATCTCAACTGTCAGTCAAATTTCTCACACACTGATGGGCGAGGTTGCGAAAGTCATTATCGGCAAGGAGGAAAACTTGCTGCGTGTAACAGTAGGTATTTTGTCCAATGGAAATATGCTCTTGGAAGACTTCCCAGGTCTGGCAAAGACCTTGCTTGCTAATACATTCGCCAAGTCACTTGGCTGCAAATTCAAGCGTGTGCAATTCACGCCTGATTTACTACCATCTGATATTATGGGGACTTACATGTATGACCAACAAGCAAGTGAGTTCAAACTCCGACCTGGTCCTCTGTTCACAAACCTACTGCTCGGTGATGAAATCAACCGTGCACCACCCAAGACTCAGGCCGCACTTCTGGAAGCAATGGAAGAGAAACAGGTGACCATTGAGGGTATTACCCACAAATTGCCTGCTCCTTTCGTTACAATGGCAACCCAGAACCCAATCGAACAAGAAGGGACCTATCCGTTGCCAGAAGCACAGATGGACCGATTCCTGATGAAGATGTCAATGGGTTATCCAGATCGTGCTGAAGAGAAGGCCATTCTTGCTCGACGTAAGTTGAGAGGGAAGGATGGTCACGATGTCGAACAGATTACGTCGCCGAAGAAGGTCGTTGCCATGCAAAAGGCGCTGGAAACCGTGCACGTGGACCCTGCAATCCTATCTTACATCGTTGAAGTTGTTCAGCGATCTCGCGAGGACCACCGAGTGATTACGGGCGCATCGCCTCGAGCCAGTCAGTCACTCTTCAAGACCGGCCGCGCATCCGCCGCCATTGATGGTCGAGACTATGTGATTCCCGATGATATCAAGCGCGTTGCTCTCCAAGTTTGCAGTCACCGTGTATTGCTCAAACCTGAAGCAAAGATTCGAGGGATTACAGGCATGCACATCATGCGCAAGATTCTCTCTGAAGTACCTGTTCCGGTCATTCAGTAATCTTCAGCAAACGATTGGCGGCCACTCGATTATGCGAGTGTTTGAAAGAGGGGCTTGTCTGAGGACGTTGTGTTCTACAGGAGGTTGTTGATATGAATCCTTACAAGATGGTCATCGCAGTCACCAATCAGAAAGGTGGATGTGCGAAGACTACCACCGCTGTCAATATCGCAACAGCCTTGGCAAAAGGAGACAAGGGCAATGGTTTCCCTCCTGCAAAGGTCTTACTCGTAGATCTCGACCCTCAGGGAAACACATCAACATCTTTTGGAATTGACAAGAGCAAGTTGGATCGGACCGTGTATAATCTCCTCATGAATGACCTTGGCGAAGAATTGCCAATCTTAGAGGATTATCTCATCGCACCGGAAATGATTACAGATTCCATGCATGATGCGTGGAGGCAATCCAATCCCGACAAGAATCCGCCGAAAACGATGGGTGTGAGGAATCTGTGGATTCTTCCAAGCAATATTCAGTTATCAGGTGCGGAGATAGAGTTGGCGACAAGGATTGGTAGGGAAACGCGCCTGAAAGAAGGATTGGGTCCAGCCTACGATGAATTCGACTACATTATCATCGATACACCCCCCAGCCTTGGCCTACTCACAATCAACGCATTGGCTGCAGCGAATTGGGTGTTGATTCCTGTTCAAACCGAATACTACGCACTGGAGGGTATGAGTCAATTGATGAATTCAATCAAAATGGTTCAAAAAAGAATTAATCCCAATCTAAAATTATTCGGAATTGCATTGACGATGTATCAAAAGTCCACGTTGTGTAATACAGTTGTTGATGAAGTTAGGAAACATTTCACTACACAAGTTTTCAATACGGTCATTCCAAGAAATATCGATATTGCTGCAGCTCCTTCAGAAGGAGCGCCAATTACTGTATTGAAGAGGCCTACTCGCTCGAACAAAGGTAGTCAGCAATACTGGGCACTTGCAAAGGAAGCGCATCGGCGCGTGCTGAAGATTCGGCAAAAATACGGTATCAACGAACCGAGTCGCCTTCGACAACATCAACTCCGAACCAGTGATTAGCCTCACAAAAGACCGACACGCTCAAGTTGCTTCGGGCAGGGCTTCGCATCGGTGACAACATGGGTTCTCCGAACATGACCTCTGTAAGTGTCTCCTTTGATGTAAGGCGACAACTGAATTCAATGCGAGCAATGGGCAACCACAACAGTGTAGATGAACTCCTAGCGCAAGTGCTACAGGAATATCGAATGGCACAGCTTCGGGCTGAGGCAGATAAACTACGAAGTCGACTACGAGATATTGGTCAAACAGATGTCGAAGCGCTTGTTGAAAGATTGGGACATTCTCCTTACGGTGGTTGAATTGAAGGGTCAACCTCCTGCTTATTCTGTCGATGCACCCACGCTTTTCCGTGGGCTGATGGATGGAGGAAGCAATGCTAGAATTCTTCTTGACTTAGCTGCGGCAAATGAAATTGAGTTGCACGCTGAAGCAGGGGACTGGAACGATCTTTTGTGGCTCATTTCCACTGCATTGAAAGAAACTGGTGGGGCGTACTCTGGTGGAGATTATGCTTCACTACGGAACAATCTACCAGTGGTATTCCACTGATCAGTCTTTGTTCTGTTCAAGCCATTGATGCCCATACCATCGCCACTGTTCCATAGTCCAACCCTCAGGAAGACCACCTGAAGGCAATGGGGGAGTTTCGTCTGGTGGTTGTTGAGTCGTGGGCTCAGGGCTGGATTCGGGAGTATCACCCGATGCTGATTCGTCCTCTTCAACTTCAGCAATATCGTCTGTTGATGAGTCGGGAACAGCCATCTCTTCTGCGACATACTCCGATTCGGATTCTGATTCGGATTCTTCGTCAGTCTCCAAATCATCATCTGTTGAGGATTCTTCTTCTCCATCACCAATAGGCTCGTCGCCCCATCCTTTCTGCTCATCGATGCCGCCCCGAGTTTCAAAATCGTCTCCACTTTCCCATGCATCCAATTCTTTGGTCGCATCTTGGTGTGTGTATTGGGCATCGGGTTTGCGCTTGTCTCGAGCACGACCAATCATCCTCATGGAACCAACGATTGCTACCATGGCAACTGCCATAGCGCCGACAAGATATGCCGCTATCACAGCGAATTCCTTGACAGATTCCATCATATCAACACCTTCTTCTTCTTCCAAGTACGTGAGATTATCTAAATCGGAAGTGTCACTTAGTTCAGTACACGATTCTGTATCATTCACATGTTTTGCACAATGATCCGCTAGAGTTTGAATTTCAGGATCTGTGTCGTTGTAATCGCTGTTGCTTCCAGCACAATCTCGGTCATGATCAAGCCATTCGGTGCGATTACCGACCATCGTACATTCACCAAACGCCGACTCGGTATTGTCATCGTAACCATCATTATCATCGTCAACACAACCATAACGATTGATTGAAGTGTAACTATTGATGCCTGGGTCATACAATATTGCACGAGTACTCGTTCCTGCAAGTGTCGGACATGCGTCACCTCGGAATCCGGTCAGATTGTCGCCATAGCCGTCTCCATCCGAATCACGCCATTGATTGCCTTCCATGAAGAATGCGTCAGCATTTCCAGAGGGGTGTGCTTCATCACCATTGCCTGGGTCCGACCAACCGTCCCCATCCGTGTCTTGACAGCCTAGGCGATCCATTGTCGAACTGCCTGATTGATTGACGCAAGCATCTGGTTCTGTGGCTCCTGCTTCTTGGCTATCCCCATAACCATCGCCATCTGTGTCGTTCCACTGAGTGGAATCATTAGGAAATTTATCTCCATCTTGGCCGTATTCATAGTCACCATACCCATCACCATCTGAATCGGTTTGCTGCGCCGAGTTATTCGGGAACACATCTGCATTGTCTCCAACATTGTCTCCATCGGAATCAGCGGACTCAGTTCCATCGAGAGGGAATTCATCTGCATTATCTCCAACACCATCTGAATCTGAATCGGCCGACTCAGTTGGGTCATCAGGGAACACATCTACTCCATCGACAACGCCATCATCGTCACGGTCTGTATCGAGGAGATGTATCTCAGAAGTGCTACTGAACGATGTTAGGACATACACCCCTTCACCTGTCGCTGCACGGAAACCTACCACTTCTCCCTGAATAGTGAATTCCTGTTGTTTTGAAAAGGTGGTAAGATCCACAGAGAATGTTTTGCCATTTGACATACCGACCATGAAGCGTTCACCCAATTCGTGCATTGAGCGCCCTTGACCGTTTGAACATAGATTCAAGGAATGTTCTCGAGCCCAACTTGAGGTGTTGTTAATGTCCATTTTGCAGGTGTCGGTCAAACTGAACAATAGCGACTCATCTGCACTGGCGATGATTTTCAGTAGTGGCGCAGTTGAATTCGCCAGTACTTGGATGAATGTGCCATTTTCATCGTGAATTCGAATCTGCTTATCACGACCAGATGTGAGAATCTTCCCATCTGAAAGGGTAATCACATCAGTAATACCGTTGGTGTGGGTGCTTGTTGAAATTCCCGAGGGGGTATTGAATTCACCATCCCACTCTATCGCTTGTTTTGATGTTCGCATGGTAACCCAAAGATCACCGTCGCGGTCCCAAGCCAAAGCATCTACAGGTTGTCCTACACTAAATCGATAGATTTCATCCATATATTCTATCGATACGACGACGGCTCCCGATGAGGTGCCGACGGCCAACAATTTGTCCACTGAATTGTATGCACCACCATACAGTGTCGTGTTTGCGTCTACAGTCCAAACTTCGGCATAACTTCCATTCGTCTGAACTGAATAGGCTGTTACCAAACCATTGGATGTTGCAACTAGGATGTTTCCATTGTCAAGAGTCCACCAACCGATGGATGGTGCATCTAATTCCGCTACTTTTCCGGCAGTTCCAAGATCCTCAATTGAGGCAGAGGACGTTGGTAATAATGGCATTACCAGTGAGCTGAGAAGCACGAAGAATAACGCTATTGCCCGCGCGCGCATGGATGGACGAATACACGTCCCCCTTTGAAAGAACGCATCGTTGGTTCAGACGATGAATCGCACCCCTATGGGGGGGGTGCGTTTGCATCACTCTTCTTCCGAAGCGTCGGATGAGACCGGCTTCAATACAGCACGGGTAACCGGTTTCAGGATTGTGACTTCATTCTCTTCGGGTTCTTCAGATTGATCAGTATCCGCTGGAGTGAGTATCTTTCGGGGCGTTGGTTGTAGAACCGGGCGAAGCACTGGCGTAAGGGTTGGGAGAGCCTCGTCCTCGTCCTCTTCCTCTGATGGTGTCTCACTATCCAATTCTGGAGGTCCGCGGGTTGGTGGGCCTTTGGCGGGTTTATCTGGGGCGCCTTCACGAACAAGGCGACCTCCGCCGGGTGGCCCTCGAGATGAGGGTGTGATATCAGCAAAATCTGGTGTTTCGGATTCAGAGGAGGGGGTTGTTACCACAGGTGTCGAATCATCTTCTGAAATCGCATCGAGAATTGTCTGAGTTAGAGAGGGTTTCTCTTCAACAATTGGTTCAGGCTCTGTATCGAATTCTTCTTCCGACATAGGTTCGGATTCGGATGGAGGTTCCACTTCAGGAATTGGTGATTGAATCGGCTGGCGGACGGGCTTCAGAGAAGCTAGCCCTCCGGTTGTAACTGCGCCTGCAGCAGAGGGTGCTGAGCCAAGACCGCCTGTTCGTTGAACTGGAGCTCGTACTGGAGCGGCGAGGGTTTTCGGTGAGTCGTCACCAGTTGGTTTCGGTGCAGATCCTAGACCACCTGGGCGTGCAAGACTACCCAAACCACCTCGGGCTTGACCTAATGCGGGTGCGGCGCCTGCAGCTGTACCCGGCATCTGTCCTTTGGCACCTGCTAGAGCATCCATCCAAGCCTGCCGGCGGTCCAATCGACCATCCTGTCCTTCAAGTTCAGCTTCTTCTTCAGCATGCTTGAGTTCGGCCTCGGCCTCTAAATCCTCTTCAGTGATGAGGCCCTTTTCAAGTTCAACACGGAGTTTCTCTTCGGCTGCTGTACGGAATTCCTCGGCACGTGATTCGAGTTGGTTCAAGCGATCACGAATTTCTGCACGCTTGATGGCGAGTTGTGCTTCAATTTCTGCACGAATCTCGCTCTCCTTTCTCCTGACTTCGATGAGAGCTTTGTTGCGCATGATTTCTTCACGCTTGGCAACTTGGCGTTCAAGTTGTTCTGCAACTTCCTGTTCCTTTTGAGCGCGGAAGGAAGCCAACTCGGCCTCCATTTCCACTTCAAGGTCAAGACTGGTCTCTTGTTTGATGAGATCGAGATTTGTTTCCTGGGCGATTCGCTCATTTCGAATTCTTGAATCGATTTCCGCCATAATCTGACGCTCGGATGCCTGCTGGCGAGCAGTGTACTCAGACTCAATCTGTGAAATCCATTCAGTCTTCTTTTCATCGTATTGAGTATCCAACTGTTCGCGAAGGTCAAGTTCGCGATCGTGTCTGAATTGGCTCAAGTGTTGAGTGATTTCGGCGTCACGGTCAGTCTGGTACTGATCAAATTCTGAATCTATTCTTTCACTAACTGTATCTTCAAGTTCGAGGTGCAAAGCACGATCAATCTCATCGATTGCATGGGAAAAGGATACGTCGAATCGCTCCTTAAGTCTCTGCTTGCGTAGGGCTAGGCGTTCGCCATATTCGGAATCAAGACTCTTGAGAATCGATGCCTGAAGTTCCTCACGTCTTCGTGCAACTGCAAGTTCAAGATCTTCTTGCATTCGACCCTCGAGGCGTTCGGTCTCTTGTGTGAGGCGTGTTTCAAGTTCTGTTGCAAGTTCCTGTGCAATTTGCTCTTCTAGTCGATGTGCGCGTCGTTCGTATTCCGCACGCAAGCGCGCTTCGCGCTCGCGAAGACGTTGGCGGAGTTGCTGTTCTAGGCGACGGCGAATCCCGTCTCGAAGTTGGATTTCGCGCTCTGCTAATCGGGCCTGCTGCGCATCTTCAATTCTGCGGGCCTGGGAACTTTCTTCTTCATCGAGACGATTAGCCATTTCACCTTTGAGTTGATCCTCGATGTCGCTAATCTGTCGCTGCATTTCTTGGCCTGCTTCAATTTCAAGGCGTTCCTCAAGGAATGCTCGACGACGCTCAAATTCAGTATCCATTTCATCTTTCAATTGAGTTCGGAGTTGATCACGACGCGCTTCTAAGCGGCGAGTGGATTCCAGTTCAAGACGAGATTGTATGGATTCTTCTTCTCGGGTTAGTCGTAGTTTCATTTCTTCACGAAGTGCGGCTTCTTCGCGCTCTAGTACGTCTCTTTCAAGACGCTCAAGTTCGTTTTCCATGTCTGAACGAAGTTCGGCTTCTATCTCAGCAAGTGCGCCTTCTGTTTGCATTCCAGCTGTTTTTGCAAGAGCACTCTTCATTCCAGAAAGGCGCTCAGCCTGTTCTTGTAATCGAAGTCGACGTTCTCTCTTTAGCGAAGTCCGCATCCTTCGCTCTTCATTGAGTCGATTATCGAGAGACTGGACGTCGTCAAGCGAAGGTGTGCGTATTTCAGATGAACCAGATTTCCCGGCAGTATGCCGTGCTCTTAGTTCCGCTAAGTTATCCCTGCTGACACTCATTAGGGTCCCATCCCCAGTTCGCATTCGAATTCTTCTGATACTTAACCGCCACAGGTTTGAACAATCTTCGCAGGTGGATTATCAGACCCTCTGGGATGCTGCGATATGAACCAATATCTACTCAGAAAGTGACATGGAATGATTCCGAACATGCTGGGCAATCTAATCGACGGCGCCCTGGACGCGGACGAATACGAAGTTGGCGCTCACATGACGGGCAAGAGACTTCCACTTTGACAATGCTCGGTGTAATCTTGAATACGGTCTCACAGCCCGAACAACGTAGGGCACAGGGTCTCTCATCAACACCGACACGGAGAATTTTCGGACAATTTGGGCAACTGACTTTCTCGTCTATCCAATTATCGCGAGTTGGTTTGTGATCAATGCGTGAAATCGCTGAACATACGACGCATGTAATTTCGCCAAGTTCGTGAGGAAGCATGCTTTCGCAGTTAGGGCAATTAATCGTAGGTGGTGCAACCTTCGATTCAATTTCTCGGATTTCATCACTCATGGTATCGCCTACTCAGGAGCGTTTCGGTGGACCTAGAACAAGAATGCCATTTGGCATTAGTGTAACACCTGTCTTTTCCGCACCATACATCTCCGCGATTGTGTCCAATGCTTTTTTCGCAGTGGTAACATCACGACCAGAAGGTATTGCGATGTAATGCATTCTAGCGCCAGATTGGAGTAGTGATTGAACTTCTGCTGGTATATTGTCCAACCAATCGTTGCCTGCGGCAGGTGTGAGGGTCACTCTTTCTGTGACCCTCCACCATCGCGCACGACCTTCGTTACGATGGTTCTCAACCAATCCATTCTTCTCGAGAGATTGCAAATGATGGTAAAGATGGTAGCGAGTCACCCCTGTACTCTTTTGGAGCATCACGGTAGACATTTCTTCGGCATTTAGGAGTTCTTCATACATTGCAAGACGGGTTGGGTGTGATAGCGACATGGTGCGGCCATCGACACGAATCTTGCCCATCGTACCCCCCCTCAAAACCGCTTGGCCTATCGCGTATATCAAGGCGGCGACAGGACAGGGTCA
The DNA here is from genome assembly GCA_030751995.1 of Candidatus Thalassarchaeaceae archaeon. Lineage (GTDB taxonomy): Archaea > Thermoplasmatota > Poseidoniia > Poseidoniales > Thalassarchaeaceae > MGIIb-P. Next base: position 44,192 of record JASMFB010000003.1, on the reverse strand, counting down.
GGCTTCCGTTGGGATTGGTTTGGATGTTAACAACTTCAAAGCCTCAACGTAGTCATTGAAAAGGGATTGGAACACCGACCAAACAAGTGAAAATCGATTCCCAGAAATGGCTACAAACGCGCCGTTTAGAATTACGATGAAGGCACTCATTTCGTGAATCGCCACTCCGACGGCGAGGTTGTCTGTAATTCCCATGATAACGGCAATGACCAGTAAGGTCGTTACCAGAACTGAAATCGCTATGTTGAATTGGACGATTGCTCGAGTTCGCTTGGCGATGCGAATCAACGTGGTTATTGCGCGCGGATCTTCGCCAGGCACTAGAACGTCGGCAGCATCTAAATTGACCTGTTCTCCACTTCCAACAGCAATACCGAGGTCGGCAACCGCCAATGCCGCTGCATCATTGAAACCGTCCCCGGCCATCAAGGTACGGCGTCCTTGGCTTCGTCGTTCAACCCACATCGCCTTGCCCTCTGGATCAATTTCTCCTCGGCAATGCATTGGAGGAATGCCCACCTGTTTCCCGAGGTGCTCTACAGCGGCTTGAGCATCACCAGATAGAAGTTCGACCGCTACACCCATCGATTGTAGATCATGAATCATTTCCGCCGCTCCCGGTCGCAAATCGTCGTGAATGAATGTGAATGCGGCAATGGCTTTGCCATCTTTGGCCAGCAATGAGAGGCCATGCTCAGCCTGAAGGTCTGCAAGTAAATCATCAGCAATCTCAACGCCTTCACGAATCAACCAATCCTTTCGACCAAACAAGACCTTCTTGCCCTTGTGTGTTCCCTCGACACCAGCATCCCCATCCTTGAGGGATTTCACACTCTCAGTGCCAACAGATTCAGCCTCACGCAATATGACAGCAGCGTATGGGTGATTAGAGCGTTGCTCTAGTCCGGCAGCTAATCGCAAGATGGAATCGCGTTTCTGTCCTTTGAGGATGCGGATCTCATCGAGACGGGGGTGGCCACTAGTCAGTGTCCCAGTTTTATCCAACAACGCTAGATCGATTCTAGCAGCGGCCTCTAACGCATCGCCCCCACGAGCAACAACTCCAGATAATGAAGCGGTTGAGAGAGCTGCTGCATGAGGAACAGGGGCGGCAAGCAACAGAGCGCAAGGACAAGCGACGACCCACAAGAGGAGCGTCGTTCGGACATCTCCAGTTATCAATCCAATGAGTGGAGCGCCAATCAAGACGATAGGGACCCACCATTGTGAGAATGATTCAACCGTTGCTTGTACGCGAGGGGGGCGGTCCCTGAATGTTCGAACTTCGTCAATCAAGCCTGAGAGGCGAGTAGTTGCTCCGATGGCAGTCGCTTCGACCACAATCGGGCCCCGATCAAGTACGAGACCTGCATGCACATCATCTCCCTTTGCAACGCGTATAGGGATACTTTCGCCCGTCAATGGAGCGCGATTCAGCGAACCAATGCCTTCCTTGACAATCCCATCAACAGGAACGATTTCGCCACTACGAATCTCCACTCTGTCGCCAACTTCAAGCAGTTCTATGGGAACCATGTTGTCATCTTCAACCGTATCATCTTGTGAACAGGCTGCTTGACGGATACTGGTGGTGATGGTGGCAATGGAAATGCCGGTAATCTTCTTTGGTTCAGTGGCTCTTCGCGCGCGACGTGGTAATCGATCGAGGCCGCCCTGCATCGCTTCTCTAGCCTTTTTCAGTGCTGATTCCTCCATATGAGATGAAATTGCAACGAGGATGGAAACCATCAACGCTTCAGACCAATGTTGACCGAATAGGGCGCCAAGAACTGCAAGAGATGTCAACAATTGAAATCCCAATTCTTTGTTCTTTAAGCCACCCCATGCGTCAAAGAACATTCGCCAACCGGACAGTGCAACACCGAGCAACGTAAGAGACATCAACACATTCTCATTGAGGCTTTTCGCTCCAATTATGATGCCTAGAATGACTATAGCAGGAATGGTCGATACAAGGCGCCATTGACCTGAATCCAATCGTTGATTTTGAACCTCTTTCAGAATTACAGATGAACCTACGATTCGCTCCAATCCATTCTCCAATTCAACCGTGAGTTTCTGTTCAAGATTGGGTACAATTTGTAATTCTACGCTGGCATCCTCAAATCGTACATCCAAGATTGCAGGGACTTGCATCAGCAATTGTCTGAGTTCAGTTCGACTTACACCATTCTTCTCAGATAGGCCCGTGGCTGTCACACCTTGAATTCGTTGCCACGGTAGGTCAGGTTCATGTCCAAGGCTGCTCAGAAGTGAGGAGGCTTTGGACGTATGGCCGACCCCTAAATCAATGGAAATTGAGGCAGTTCCCATAGTTGCAGAAATGATGACTTTATTGACGCCTGGCAATCTTTGAGTCGCCCTCTTCGCCTTTGCAGCACAATCGGGACAATCCATACCTTTCAACGGCCATTCAAAGGTGTAAACACCATCGATTTCTAGAGAGAGGTCCTCGGCTTCCAAAGTGGCCACAGCCTCGACATCTACCATTCTCGGCTTGAGTCGATCCTTGACTGCCTCAACCTGGCTTGAAAGGCCCTTGGAAAGACGAGAAAGGCGTTCACTTAGAGCGACTTTCTCCAACTTCGGTGTGGATTCTGGAAGTGGTTCAACTGGAGGGGAAATCTCTTCATCATCCTCTACGAGGATGAAATCGTCGGGTCCGTCCATGACTCTGCGAAAGGTGCGGGGGGTTTGAACCTCGCTATCGTGATGGTTTGGTAATTGCAATTATTGAATTTTTCAATTGGAAAATCAATTTTTCAATTGATGCAGGGGGCAGGATTCGAACCTGCGAAGCGCTTGACAGCGGATCTTGAGTCCGCCCCCTTTGACCACTCGGGAACCCCTGCGATAAGTCGGCGACAAAATTCCTGATGTTCATTCTTCCTCTTCATCGACATCCCCTATGCCGGGTGGTAAAGGGGGTGGAATTTCATCAGGGAACTCATCAGGGGGTTCGGGCCAATCGTCCTCATCATCGTCTTCCCATTCTTCATCTGATTCATTATCCTCATCACGTAACCAAAGCATGGCCATTCCAAATCCAAGTCCAGTACATGCAAGAATGAGCAAGCTCACAACAAGGGGGCCATCGCCGAATACGCGCTCAAACCACGAGAGGCTAGCACCTTCTTCGCGAATGGGGGGGATATCTATTGGTAATCGAGAATCCTCATCCTCATTTACAACAATGTACACTTGAAGATCGCCTTCTCTCCAAGTCTCAAATTCAAAACTCAACAGTATTGATTCGCGTGAATCGAGAGAGATATTCTGGCTACTGAGCCGTATGATTTGAGATTCAGAATTGGGTTGTGGCTCCCAAGCCCAAAGGCCAACGTTGAGACTGCCTCCTAAATTACCAATATTGCTGACTCGGATATCAACTCGAACATGTTGACCTACTTCTGGCACAGGCGGATTAATCCAAATTGAAACAAGTTCAGGAGTAAAATGCATGATTTCCAAGGCGGGGACTCTGGGTGTATCGTGTGTCCCAGGCCCATCTAGCGCATTTCCTGCTAGGTCTTGACCTTCTACCCAGACCAGAAGTATGTCCCCTAGTTCAAGTTCTGTATTAGGTCTGAAATCAACATATTTTGAATAGACCCATGAATCATCTGAATAAACACCAAGACCAAGATATTCCTGCCCCTCGGTTCCCGCAATATCGACACTATCACGGCGATAAACCCAATGCAATTCTATGGGTTGGTCACCCATTCCGCCTTCGTCTTCAATCGAGAATGCCACCAACTGATTATTCAGGGAATCTGAACGGAGTTGGATGAGACTGGTCGTATGGAACTCGATTATAGGGGCTACATCATCGATTGCAACTTCAAAGGCCAAATCCGGTAAACTAGAATTCAGAAAACTCTTGTTTATCAATCCGAATTGTACCATATGAATCGGGCCATGCCAGTTCCCTAATTCAAATTCAATCGTTGCATTGAAGCCATGACCATTGGAGTTATGAGAAGAAGAATAGGGGACTACGCCACCTTCGATTGAGATTTCGATTTCGGATGATGAAGGTATCTCAATCGCCAGAGGTTCGTTCACTTCACGATGGACGATAGTAGCCCGAAGTAACATCGAATCGCCCGGTTGTAAATTGAGTCGGTTCTCAAATGCGGACATTGATGGAGCGGTCAAATCAAGAATCTCTTCGATACGCCACATCAATCGATGATCTAGTGCCCAAGCAAGGTGTTCGAGGTTTGTCGCGCCGCTTGAAACCAATTCGCCTTCCTCAATCATCCTGAGTGAGGGAACCCACGCACCCTCCTGCCAATCTTCGGGGGCGAACAAATTGATTGCAAAGGACAGTTCGACCAGGTATGCATCGTCACCAATGGACTCGGTCATAATACCCAATGGAACCACTGGGCTGTCAACAGTAGTTGTCAGCAAATTCTGCAGAGGGTAGTATTGGATGATGCCGCGTCCATCTCCAGCAATATCGAATTCTATGAGGTCAATGGAATTGAGTCCATTTCCATCTTGGAAGGTGAAGGAAAAGGTGTGCTGAATGCCCTGCAACAAGGACATCTCTTCGTGACGATCCAAGGAGATTGAAGGCAAGGAAACTTGTGTTGGGTCTTGCGTTTGGATGGTCATTGTTGCCAAATCCGTATCAAATCCTGGGCTGCCTGAACCAACGAAATCGTATCCAGCGAAATCACCACCTTCGATGAAACATGAGATTCGATCGTCGTCTTCCATGCCAGCTATACTAACAGCAGGGAAATCGACGTGTATGGTGCCCCGGGGAGCACCTCCGAGGAATTGTGATGAATCCCCATATTCACTCTCGTCAGGAATCCCATCATGGTCGATATCATCGTAGGTCTCAAACCAACATCGTAGATTGACGAAGGGTTCTAGCAGTTCAGCATCGTGAACGTCAATCCAAAATGGGATGATTCTGTCGGGAGATAGAATATTTTCATCAGCTAACTGGCCTCCTTCCGAGGTGTAAATCATCAATGGACCGAGTGTGGGTGCCTCTGAATCGATTTGCACCTCAATGGATAACAAGCCACCAGATGCGTCTTCGGCACCTAGAGTGGAGACACCGGGGGGGCCTATTTGCAGAATCCACGGTGAAATAGTGACGTTGCCGGGTTCGTCGGGTAGTACAATGCTAGCAGAAAAACTACCCTCTGAACCACTTGTTCCCATAGATTGAGTTGTTCCGTTGACACTGGTTAATTCCAAAGCCACTCGATAAGCGTCGATGGCGGGGTGTTGATTTGCCTGGCCTTCAAATCGTAGAGTACCCGATACATCAATTGTCGAGCCTGCGATTGCGTGTAGTGGATATCTCGCATCCCATGTATTGGAAAGGAGGCGGGATTGTTCATCGCGAACTTCCCAAGAGATTACTTCGAGGTCGTTCTCCATCGCTTGATGATTTGAACCCCCAATCATCGCGTGTGCGGGCCCGAGAGTGAATCCGTTAGATTCGATTGCTTCAATAAGAACGCGGATCCAATCCTGATCATCAAAGGCCCATTCCGTATGGAAATTCCATTCAATTTGGTAAGCATCGGGACCCACGGGCAAAACGGTGGTGGATTCAAGTGATATCTCATCAGAACCGAACACCTGCGTGGCAATGGGTTGTCCAGATAAATCGTCTATATGCGCTTCTATATCGAGGCCATTGCTGGTATGCAGCCGCAATATGGCTGCATCCAATAAACCTCGATCAAAGAGATGGGAGTGCAGCGATATGATGGTTACATTTTGATCGGGAACCATGGTTCCAAGAGGGACGGAAGTCACCTCATTGACAATGCGTTGTGCATGAGTGATTGATCCCTCAAGAGCCACGCCTCCCTGGTCCGCTTCAAGGACAATCGGAATCTGTAAATCTCCCGAAAAGATAGTTGCAGGCCCGGTCCCATTGACGGCATCGGATTGAATATCCCTGAGTTCTGGACCTAAACCCGTGATTGTTGTAGTAGATTCCCATGAAATTGCGATGTCGCTGAATGAGAAATCCGATGGTTCAGATTGATTTTGAATTGTTGTCCAAGGATATTCTAGAATCCGAAGTTCTCCAGCTACCATCGAATCATGAATGCCATTGGCCCAAGTCCATGTGATGTCATCATCTGCGTAGAGAGCCATACCTTGGTCGAGTATCGACCTCGAAGTCCATGGAAATGTCTGTTGCTGGGTTCCATCGTACCACCCAAAGGAGCCATCAGACTCATATTCCCAAGTCCAATCGATGATTCCATCGCCGCCTACATCAAGAGAACCGTTGTTCATCGGAGCCCCCAAATGCCCAGTGAACGAGGCATAGCGAACCCAGCCACCTGGTTGAAGATCGATTGTGGGTCGAAGGTTGACGGCGGCATGAGGGAATACGACACTCTGATTGTTCAACATGCCACTGGCAATGAGAACACCTTGTCCATCCCACAGTTGATACAACGCACCTGCAGATTCAGCGATAATCGACACCCCTTCAATTGGAGCATCTCCATAGACGGAGGATCCCGAGATTCGAACAGTATTGAGTGTCGGGTTCGATATGTTGCCCACGACGTTGTCATGTTGCAATGAAGAAGAAATGTCCCATCCATTCGTTCCATCGGCGGTATTCAGAATTCGAACCGCACCTGAATGCAATCCAACAATTCGTGGCGTGAGTTGATTATTATTGGTGCCGAATTCTACTCGAATTCGATATGAATCCCCCCAAGGAAGAATTGGAAATGTGAGGTTCTCAAACTCAAACGCACCCGTCAATGGCGCACCATTTGCATCGACCAATGATGCCTTCACCCACGATCCATCCGGGACGCTGGCATCGATGTCTATTGTCGGAGCAAACCCCCGGGAGTTTTCGGAGATGAGGTCGCTGGTCCACGATCCATTGGATTCGAACCAATCAACAATCACACCGACATCGTCGATATACCAACCATCCATCTCGATGAAGGTGTCAGAGAAGAATGAGAAACGTAACATGACATCTTGGCCGCCGAAACCTGAGAGGTCTCCCTCGACGTGCGTGAATGACTTGTTGGTGGTGCAACTCCCGCCTTTCTGATTAGATCCATCCCATACCCATTGCTGATATAATGGCGATTGCGCATTGTTCCAATGTTGAACGTCGTAGAATAGAGGGATGTCCTGGCCGTATATTTGCCATGTCGTGCCGTTGTCAACACTTGTGTACAATGCACCACCATCCCATCCCGGTTCAGCGCAGATGAAATGATCGAAAGCAACCCGTGCACTAGCACCCTGTGGAATGTGATAGGAGGGGCTGATGAGGTGAGACCATGAATTCGCCGCGTGCAGAGTCGTGAGACCCATAGCTACCCCGGTTTGTCCACTAGGCCATGAAGATGGACCCCATCCACTGACATTGGACACGGCGCCAAATTCCCACGCCTGTCCGTGCGGAGTGTGAACATACCAACCATCTGCAATCGAAGGTGCGTCTTCAAACGACCAGGTCGATTCCGAAGGTCCATTGTTGCCCCAATTATTCAGATATTGCCATTGATCATAGGAACCACCGGGTAACCTGTCGTGCCAGGCTCCCGCATTTGTTGTGAAATTCTCCGACCACAGAATGTCGGTCGTCCCTACTTGCGTACGAGTAATGCTGATGTCATCGATGAATACTCCCTCTGGAGGATCGATGATTCCGCCGTATCCAGAAGATGGCATCTGATCGGTCTCAACAATTACACGCAGCATGAAACTACCATTGGAAGGAATAGTGAAGGCCGAAGGAAATGGATGTGCAACTTCGACCCAGCCACCTGAATCTTCCATGATTGTTCTCCCGGAGACTGTGAGGCCATTCGGTCCTGGAATACCGCCGACTGGTGACATTCGATGCCACGAGAGGTTATCGCTGGAGACTCGAATTTCGAATTTGTCCCAAGTTCCACCTTCAAGATCAAAATCAGTCCAATAGCGAACCATCCATGCACCCGAAGTACCACCACTTGTGTTGATTTGAACAGGCAAGGTCAGGTGTGCGTAAGCGTCAGCTGCATACTCCCCAAAGAGTGAACCATGGAACCATGAGCCCGGAGTTTCGCCATCATTAGAAATTGTAATCTCGTCGACGTACCAACCGGGGCGATCAACAGTACCAAGGGGATCTGTCCAAATGACAAACCGGTGTTGCATACCTGTTGAATTTGAATTGTGAAGATGTGAAATATCGAAGGTTGAATTCACCCAACCGCTGGCGTTAGGACCCCCGAAAACACCGAATCCAGTCCCAGATGCGCCAGTTGGGACAGGGGCTGAAATGGAGATGTTCCAGTTGTATCCCCCAACAGGTTCGACATACGTCCAAGTCAACCCCCCATTCAAACTGACTTCAACCCAAGCACCTGATGAACCGGTGCTGGAATTTGAGTGGTGCAAGTGATACCAGTGATTGAATGATAATTCCCAGTTATTGGCAATACTGGGCACGGAACTGGGGGGTGATGTGAGCCAAGCATGGGTCCCTGCCGGCAATGAATCCTCGGGCAAAGTCGCTGCAATCAATGAACCATCCGTGGGAAGAGAGGGGATGAGTCCACCTGCGGCCTGTCTGGCGCTGTAATTCATTGCAAATGCGCCGTTGAATTGTCCGGGCTCGGCCATTCTCCAAATGTCAGCAGAACCACCGACGGTGTATTGTTGGAATTGGAGTGAAAGGGATTCCAAATCATCGAGTCGACCAACCGTATGATTGACGCCCAAAGTCAACTCATGATCAAAAACAGCAACCGACGTGTCATCAAAAGTACCGTGACTGAAATTGAGTGTGGGATCGTCAGACATCCAATGTTGACCTGTCCCGCCGTTTCCATTGGCGCCAGTTGACACATTGACCCATCCATCGAGAATGGTCGAATTGACTGGAACCTCGAATGAATTTTCGGATAAATTGGAGAGTGTGCCGTCTCCATTTGATTGGAGAATAATCTCTGAATCTCCAATATATGGGCTTTCCATGGCTTGAGCAAAGGGAGCCACGAGCATGAGCAGGACCAGTAGAAGGGCTGCACGCATGGTCTCACCTCAGGGTGTCCACCCTCGGCTGTGGGTTTGAACACGACGGATGACTGAGTAGAGCGCCCTACGGGCGCTGATGAAGTGAATGGTTCATGTACCGGCACGGAGGAGATGCAGTTCGCGGTGGGGATATGGTTGAGCAAGAAGCACTACAGGGACCTCAACTTGCAGCTGTTGAAGCTCAACTTCATGCACTGCTGAGAAAACAAGCAAAACACGCCCTACCTGTAGATTTGCCTCGGCCCGATTTCTGGAATATCTGTTCGCAATTGCTTCAATCAATCGAAATGGAATTGGCTGAAACCAATCGATTGGAAGGGTTTTCTGCCCGAGCTCAAACATTGTCACGTCGTCAAGCAAATCTGCGAAGAGCGGTTGCCGATTTAACCAGGCATCGATTGACCGCATTTGTCAATCATGCTGCACTAGCAAATCTAGCCAGTACACCCTTCGGAGATGCAGCTGCAGAATCGAGTCAGAATATGGTGCCAGTTGATTGGCAACGGCAAGATGGTGCGGAACGTGCCTTCCATTCAGGTGTATCTGAACTCATTGAACAATACAAACGAAATGTTTCATGGAGAGGATTGCAAGAAGGGGTACTTGAAACAACGATTACACCAACTCCCACCACTCCATCAGGGAATGCACAACTGGATGAATTCGTCGAAGGAGGATTGACCGAACAACCACCACCTCCAATCGAAGTTTCGAATCCCGAAGAAGAGTGGGAGGATCCTGATGTTGACGAAGAGGATAGAATCTCAATGATGGAAGAATATCCAGAGATTTCAGAAACGGGTGGGGGCGATGAATCCTCCGACGAAAATGAATCAGGTGATTCAACCGCAGTGGGTACGATGATGCGACTCCGAATTCTCAAAGATATGCCTGAACCAATTCTCGATGAATCAGGAGAAGAAATCGAGCTTCTTGAAGGAGATTCATTCAACTGTGTCACACTGATGGCTGAGACTCTCATCGCAGCTGGTTGGGCAGAAGCTGTGACCCTAGAATGAAGGGTTTCAAGCGACGGTACGTAGACTGAGTTCGATGGTCACTGTGTCCGGAATAGGAATACGCATCACTTGTCGAAGTGCACTCTCATCTGTGGTCTTTCCAATGACCAATTCCAAGAGTCGCTTGTGTATTCGCATCTCCCAATGATCCCAAGTTTCGCTGCCTTCGCCGTCGGGTGCCTTGCGGCATGGGACGATCAAGCGTCGAGTCGGTAGCGGGATAGGTCCTCGAAGTTTCACACCGGTCTGTTCGCTAATGCTGCGAATGTGTGTACAGACTTCGTCTATGTCCACGTGGTTCTCACCAGTCAATTTGATAGTGGTAACCGTTGGCATGATACATCCCTTGTCCGATGGTTTGAATCAGTGGGTTTCTCACTTCTTCTCAATCTTCATGCAAACGCCTGCTGCAACCGTCTTGCCCATATCGCGGATTGCGAAGCGGCAAAGTTCGGGGAAAGCGTCCATCTGCTCGATTGCCATCGGCTTGGTTGGCTGGAACCGAATCAGGCAAGCGTCGCCAGTCACAAGGAATGCCGGGTTGGCTTCCTTCTGACCCTTGGAGGTCTTCTCCAAGAGTTCGACGAAGCGAACTGCAACCTGAGCCGTGTGCGCGTGGAATACAGGAGTGTAACCCGCTGCAACAGCCTTGGGGATGTCCATCAACTGGATTTGACCCACGAAGGTCTCGTCGTGTCGAACGAACATTGGCTCGTTGTTTGAGTATCCTGCAATGTCACCACGGCGGATGTCCTGTGCGGATAGACCGCGGACGTTGAATCCAACGTTGTCGCCAGGCTCTGCCTTGTCGACCATCGTGTGGTGCATCTCGATGCTCTTTACCTCAGCCGATTGTTGGCTGGGGTTGAAGATAACTGTCTTGCCAGCGTTGAGAATACCGGTTTCGATCTTGCCAACTGGCACTGTACCAATTCCGCTAATCTTGTAGACATCCTGAATTGGAAGTCGTAGAGGGCGGTCGGTGGGCTTGGGTGGCATCTGAATACCGTCAATGCACTCGAAAAGCGTTGGACCTTTGTACCAGCCCATGTTGTCGCTCTTGTTGTACAGGTTTTCACCGTTGAAAGACGAACAAGGAACCATCGGTACGTCAGCTGGGTTGAAGCCAGACATCTTGAGTAGCCCTGTGATTTCTTCAACGACTTCATTGTATCGTGATTCAGAATAATCGACACCAGAGATATCCATCTTGTTGATGTTGACAATCAGTTCTTTCACACCGAGCACCTTAGCAAGGAACGCGTGTTCCTTGGTTTGTGCGCTAACACCGTCGTTTGCTGCTACGCAGAGAACTGCGGCGTCAGCTTGACTGGTTCCGGTAATCATATTCTTCACGAAGTCACGGTGACCAGGTGCGTCGATGATTGTGAAGTAGTAGTTTGGCGTGAACAATTCCTTGTGAGCAACGTCGATTGTGATTCCACGCTCGCGCTCCTCCTTCAGACCGTCCATGACGTAAGCGAGACCGAATCCGGCCTTACCCATCTCTGCTGCTAGCTTCTCGTTCTTCTCGATCACGTGTTCTTCGATGTGGCCTGTGTCCAAAAGAAGGCGACCAACAGTGGTCGACTTTCCGTGGTCAACGTGCCCTACGAAAACGATGTTCAAGTGCGGCTTCTTCTTATCTTCCCATTGTGAACTCATAATATCACCTCAATGTGCAGGCCCGCCGACCCAACTCCCCTATTTCAAGGTAGGGTAGGCTGAGAGATTCTCAAAGAGGCCATCAAATGTTGCACTGAGTAGCAAAATGAATGTTGAATTGGCATTATTTGTACTCTAAACTGATGACGAACGACTTGACCGTCGTATCATGCGCCTTCTCATTGGTCAAATCGACTCGCCAACTGCCATCGAGGTAATTGCGGAAGTGCTGAGTACTCAATCGAAGTTCTACACAGCGATCCTCATCATCGCAATTGCCTGCAGTTCTCTGTTCATCATCAAGGTAGGTCGTATTCGCGACTTCTTCGGTATCTGAATCTGAATCGGAACCGTTGTACACGTAGGCATCGAGTTTGTTGGAACAGCCTGTTTGTTCCGAACATGTTCCTGCAGGCCAATCATCGTCTAATTTTGGATAGGTGAATTGAATCTTGACATAGCGGATTGTATTACCTGTATCCTGATTGTAGGTCACTGGATATTCGAAAGAGGCTATTCCTGAACCAGATGAGCCATTTGAATCAATAGTGAATTCTGCCCAAGCGCCACGATAATTGACGAAGACATCCATATCCATGGTGTCAGTGAATCCTTGGTTGTCTGTGACAGTCAACCGAATCTCGTATTCGCCTGGCCAGACGTTGGTCCACTCTGCATTCTCACCGGTCTTATCGACGTCGTTGGCCATGTCTCCATCGCCATCACTGTCGTCATTGATGTCGAGATCCCATTCGTAATCAGTGAGATATGAACTGGAATCACCGGCTGAGGATTCTGAGCCATCCAACTGAATGGTGGTGGTCGTGTCGACCACATCATCGCTGGTATCCATCTCCTCTTCACAAATCCAAGCAAGAATCAGAGTACCAGCAGGTGGGTCTTCTCCAGTGCAGTCATCGTCTTTGTAATGGTCAATCGATGCTGTAGGGAGTGCTGCATCGGCTGGAGCGACAACAACGTTTTTCTCTTCGCAAATCTCGAAGTCCGTCGAACTGACACAGAGTTTAGCCTTGAACGTGCCCTGAGATGTGTAGACGTGGTTGGCGCTCATGCCACTGGCTGTATCACCATCGCCGAATTGCCAATTGAAGGAAAGTGGGTCGCCATCTGGGTCAGAAGAGCCCGTCGCATCGAAATTGACGTTGTCACCTACTTTGACAGTGCCCGAAGGTGAAACTGACATCGAAACCGTGGGAGGCGCATCACTTGAGAATGTTTCAAGACATCCTGCCAGCGCAGTGGCCATGAAAAGAGTCGTGACCAGCAGCACGGTGGCGCGTCGCATGGATGGAAGGGGGCGTTCGTCCATCATCAACCATTCGCTAAGATGGACGCCTACGGCGTCAGAAGAAATCGAAGGTCTGTTGGCGACTTCCGAGGAGTAAATCCTTCTTACTCCAACCGTACACTTCTGTGATGCGACCCATGGCTCGAGCAAGTCGTTCAGCGTAGAATGACCAATCAGGAACAGGTGGAGCATCGCCAGTCTCTGCGACCAACCATGGTTCGACTGTTTGACGGCCATCAACACCCTTTGCAGCCGTGACAATGTAACTGACCTTCATTCCAGGTGTAAAGGGCAATCCACGGGCGATTCGTTTCTTTGCGGCCTGAACGTAAGGTAATCCATCGGGATTGGAATACACAGAGAAATCAACAGTACCATCCTTGAGGACTTTGCCCTTGCAGGAACGGCTGAGAATGAGATCGGCCACATCGGCCTCGCCGGCCTTCACTGAACGAATCAGACTGATGACATGCTGGTAGGCTCCTTCTTCATCGCCGTCTAGAATTCGCTCAAAGGTACCCATCATCGTCTTGTTCAGCAAATCAAAGGAGTCGGTCCGTCTGACTTCGTATCCACGAATGAGTAGATCTTCCTCTGGCCAGACTACACGACCGACATAGCGCTTCTTTGCACCGTGACTGAAGAATACAGAGAGGCCTTTCTCAAATTCTAGTTCAGCGCCCTCCTTGGTGAATCGGTTAGCCAGTTCATGACCGAAATTAACCAGCGCCTCCTTCCCTTCTTCTGGTGACGATACGAATATAGAATCTGTATCTGAATAGACCACTGGGTGGCCTTCTTCTTCTAAATCGCTGATGATTTTCTTGATATTGGAACGTGCCCATGCCGTGATGGCTGAACCAATATCTTGGTGTGTGAATCTGTAGAATGCAGAGGCGAATACACCGTAGAAGGTGTTCATCAGAATCTTCACGGCAAATTGCATCTGATCGTGGAATAGACGTTTGGAATCATCAGTCGCACCCTTCATCATCGCCTTGTGATGGTCGCGTTGTCCCATCAAATCCTCAAGCAATCGGGGTACAAGTCCTTCGCGAATCTCTTTTTTCAGGAATTTCGTTCCACTTGGAGATTGGTGTACTTCGGTAGATGTGTAGTCATTGTCAACGCGGGTAGTATAGCAGATGTTGTTTGAGATCATTATTGAGGGGTACATCGATTTGAAATCGAGAATGGCAATCCATTCTTCACGGCCACCTTTGACTTCATGCACGTAACCTCCGGTGATGGCATCGGACTTGCCACCACGACGTGTCATCGGCACGGCGATATTTTCCCGATCGGCTAAGCGTATGACCAAACTGTCCACCCACTGACTTGTGGTACCTATGATTGCAGTCTCTAACGGCACCTTGCCGACTGCGGCCAGTGCCTCCTTGCGTGCGGTCGCAGAAATGGCATCAAGAATCTCAATGGGCAACAGAGCGTCCTGTGCACAGTACTCGAGAACGACATCTGGGCGAGCAGCCCATTCCTCATCCATGCGGCTAGAGTCGACATCCATCTTGCGCAATTCCTCACGGTCAGGGAACAACAGTTCCGAGACGAACTTGAGGGTCTCACGTTTGGGGCGCAACGTCATGCGCGCCTCCCACCAAGCATCCATCACACAACGACCGGTCAGAGTCCATTTTCGATTCTGTTGACGATTTGGTATGATTGGGGCTCCGCGCCTACCGCCCTTGCAGGCCTCTTCTGTGACTGGAACACGTCCCCATCCTGCAAGGATTGCGCGGGACAACTTGTCGTTGCCATCCTCAAGTTCTTCCATTCGTTCCTTGATTTTGGGTAAATCGAAATTGTCGATGTTGTATCCCGTAATGATATCTGGGTCACTGTCCCGAACCAGACGGGTTAGGTCCTCCAACATCTTTCGCTCATCACCCCTGAAGGTGTGTGTCTCACTCTTTCCATTCTGTTGAATTACCGCAGCTGCACACAGTATGTGCCCCGATTCGATGCTAGTCTCTAGGTCGAATGAGAATGTGATGAGTGGGGCCGCGAATGCGTCGATGGAACGTAGATCCTCGATATTACAGCGTGCCACCCGATTGGTAGGATACAGACCGCGGCCACCCGCGTCCTGAATCGCATCACCGTCGCTAGGAAGCAATTCACCTTTCCATGCTATGTGGGGGCCCAAATCGAGTTCCAACAACAAGCGCTGGGGGAAGATGATGTCTGCACTGGAAACTTTCCAATCATAACCCCTCAATGTCTCACGAATTTTGGGGACGTTGTAGGGCTGGCGTACCTCAACCTTCCAATGCGGCTTGGTCCCTTTGTCGGTCCATTTGTCAACAGGGTCATGAATCAAAGTTACATCCTTCACGTTGCGAACCTTCTCCAACCGCTCATCGATATCATCGGGCAAATCGGTTGAACTCCCACGTACGGCAATCTCGAGAAATGGTCGCAATCCATGAACCAACAGCAGGGTAGAGTGTCCCTCGCGTGCGCGTAGCCAGAGTTCGACCACGGTCTTCGATCCGAAACTCTGGTAGGAAGCCGCGACGATGCAGGCCTCCTCTTCGGCGGACATGAACCGTGTTTGCAGTGGGTGTCTTTGAATTCTATGGGTGTAGCCCGCGCATTTTTGTCAGAGAAATTGCAGGCGGAATGGTTGAGAACCACCCCTTGCGTTGAGGGTTCAACCAGATACGGGGAAGCAGGAGGAAATTTCGATGGAGGAGCAGATTGATTGGGATGCACTGACGTTCTCCTTCACGCCCACCGATACCATGTATGTGGCTAAGTGCAAACTTGGAGAGGAATGGGAAATAGGTGATATGATGCCTTATGGCGATATCACGATCTCACCGGCAGCTGGCGTGCTGAACTACGGTCAAGGCCTGTTCGAGGGCATGAAAGCGCAACGAAGTGTAAATGGTGGAATTGTTCTATTCAGGCCCGAGCGAAACGCTGCTCGCCTCATCACCGGGGCAAAGCGTCTGGGTATGCCACCAATTCCTGAAGAGATGTTCTTGGATGCGGTTGAGAAAGTCGTGGCAGCAAATGCGCGCTGGGTACCCCCGACAGGCAAGGGCGCTCTCTACGTACGACCAGTCCTGTGGGGAACTGGGGCGATTCTCGGTGTTTCTCCTGCGCCCGAGTACACTTTCATGGTCTACGTCTGCCCGGTGGGTCCTTACTTCAAGGGAGGAATGCATCCAATTTCTCTGAAGGTGAGCGATGAGTATCATCGCGCTTGCCCAGGTGGCTCAGGTGGAGTCAAGGCGATTGGAAATTACGCCCCCGGAATGATGCCTTCAAAGGGTGCCAAGAAGGAGGGTTTTGCTGAAATCATCTATCTGGATGCGGTTGAGCATCGCTACATCGAGGAAGTGGGGGCGGCCAATTTCTTCTGTGTCAAGGATGGAATCGTATACACGCCCGAATTGACAGGTACTATCTTGCCCGGAATCACTCGGGCATCGATCATTGAATTGGCTAGACACAAGGGTTACGAAGTCCGTGAAGAGAAGGTCGAAATCGAATTCGTCCTACAGGCGGATGAGTGCTTCTGCGCAGGTACTGCTGCGGTGATTAGCCCGATTGGATCCATTTGTCAGGGAGATATCTGCACTATGTACCACAACAACGAGGTTGGGCCGGTAACAGGTGAGTTGTACGACGCCTTGACTGGGATTCAGACACAGGTTGAAGCAGATGTCTTCGGTTGGATTAGGGCGGTTCCCATGCCAGAGATTGAAGTCGAATAATCCATCTAGATCCAGACGTCATTGTAGGCCGTGAGGTCGCCTTCTGTGTTGCCTGTATTCACAACACCACGAGGTTCGACAAGCATGACCATGCATTCCTCTTCAGCGTAGGGTTTGTGCTCAACACCCTTGGGAACAACATACATGTCGCCTTCATTCAGTTCAACAGTCTCGTTTTCAAACTCTATCTTCATAGTGCCTTCAATCACAATGAACACTTCATCGGTGTCGTCGTGATGATGCCAGACAAAATCGCCTTGGATTTTGACCAATTTGAACTGATAGTCATTCATCTCAGCGATGACCTTGGGAGACCAGTGGTCTGAAAACAGAGAGAGTTTCTCTTTGAGATTGATTTTCGTCATTCAATCCCACTCTCATTTTCGCCGCTTGCGACGTTCGCTCGGTTTGGTTCCTTTTGAGCCCTTGAACGACTTTCGTTGGCTACGTCCGCGCTTGTCTCCCGTCTTGGGCCCACTGACCTTGGCCGCCTTCTCTGAGGCCTTAATCTCGGATTGTTGACTATTCCATGCTGTGCCAATTGCTTGAAGAACGCCTTCTTTGGAATTTGCTCCGGTGGCAGAGAGCGCATCTGCAATCGAGATCCATAGGCGGCCCTCCTGTTCATTCGGACGAGAGGGGTGGCTGGTGTTCTCTTCTTTCTTCATCTTGCGAATGCCCGCACTGCGCGCTGCATAAGCCAAGCCATCGAGAGTAGGATTGGTTACTGCACGGCCCTTAGAGACACGACGACCTGCGCGACGGCTGGTCTTTGAATCGAAGTAACCAGGCCAAACGACGATGCGTTCTGGATTGTTGGCCATCCCGGGTCCTCCGAGACTGGGAACATGTCCTCTGTTGTGAACCTTCACTTTAGCAGAACGCCATTGATGACGCCGTGACTGCCAGGTCGACTGGTGATTCTTACTGGGCCTTTGTCGGTCTCAACTACGGCGCCCTTGGTCATGATGTTTTGGCGAACGAAGTTGTGATCCGCTGCATTCTCTGAGACGGATTGAAGAATCGCTTGGATGACCTTGCCGGTCTTCTTGTCAGCGACATTGATGACGGTGTCGAATAGAACACGGACGCTCTGTGAACCGGAGCGCTTTCGGTACACCTTGCGACTAGTATCACCAATTCTGGTGTACTGCTTCTCAGATGAAATTTCAGTGCGACGCTTTCCGCGATAACTGCTCGGTCGCTTGAGACGACCACCGGATGGCTTGCGTCGTGAGATACCGTGCCATTGTGCCATACTGCTTCCCTCTGGGAAGCGGGCGACCTGCTTCCCTTATTTCAAGAGCGCGATTGGCGATTTTTTGTTATCCGGTGGGTAAATAGCCAAAACATGACCCCGCCAAACTGGTGATGACCATGAGTGAAGGACGTCTGGAATTCAAAATAGAATTGCCTGATGAAGCAGGACAACTGGCCAGAGTGAGCCGTGAATTTTCGAATCACGACATCAATATTGAAACAATGTGTGCCATTGATACAAACGTTGTAATTGTCACCGACCAAGTCGTAGAGGCACGTATGGCATTGAATTCATTGGGCATTCAATACACAACAACCGCACTATTGTCTCAATCAATGCCTGACAAACCCGGTGCTTTGGCTGAATTCTCAGAACGATTGGCTGAAGCCGGAGTTAGTATCACTTCGATTTACGTATTGTCAAGAATCCAAGGAGCGACTGAACTCGCTTTCTCAGTGGATGATATTGACAAGGCTCGTGCTGTACTAAACATGCACGAATCCGTGCCACCTTGAATCAGACCAACATTAGGTCCAGTTCTGAAAGTACGGTACCATCTTCACGTAGCATCCGTGCTTGAACGTGGTCACCTCTGGCCACCGGGCCTATTCCAGATGGAGTGCCACAGAACAGCAAATCTCCTTCTTCAAGCGGGGCCCATTGGGAAAGATTGGCTAGAAGATTGAGTGGAGTGAACGACATCTCGCCAATCGATGCTTCTTGGCGTGGTTCACCATTAATCGCGAGTTCCAATCGAAGATGGTCGAGGCCAACGGGTGGTTCGACGAAATTTCCCACGATGGCGCTGTTCGCAAATCCTTTCGATTGCGTCCAGGGCATCCCCGCATCCTTGGCCTCGTCCTGCGTGAAACGATCTGTCAAATCAAGGCCCACTGCAATTTCAGTAAGTGTCGCATCCTCGCCCAATTTGAGAACCAGTTCAACTTCGTGATGGACCTCATTCAGATGGATAGGTAACTCCATTTCACAACCCATCGGGGGTTGTGCGAGCGCAGCCCACGGCTTGAGGAAGAAGCGAGGGTTGGTGAGGGGTTCACCGCCCATTTCTATGGCATGTGCAGCGAAGGTTCGAAGCGCGCACCAGATGCTCGGCATGGCAAGCCGAGGTGAGGTCCAAGCATCAAATGAGCGGGGTCGAATACACGAATACTTCGCCCCGATCTAAGACCAATAAACGATCAGGTTCGAGTTCAATCCAATTCTCTCCTGACAACTCTCTGGTAGACACTAGTGCAGCATCGCCGTATTCCTTTGAACGGCGCACCAGATAAATCGGCTTACCCGGATAGTGGTGATAGACATAGAGCATGTTGCCATCTGTGATAAGCAAATTCAGATTGATGTCATCGCCATAGCGTTCAAACACGGTTCCGATTGCATGCTTTAGGGCAGGATATGTGCCTCGAATTTCCCCTCTACTCTGATAACGTTCAATCTCATCCATGATATGATTGAAAATTTGCTCAGAATCTGTGTCTCCTTCTGAAAGTGGGTGGTCAGGGACCCCGTCCACCCATCCATTATGGGCAAAAATCCAATCTCGTCCACGGTAATGGCGCGTGAAAGGATGGCAATTGCAAGTCGTATGCTCTCCGTGTGTAGCATAGCGGACATGCGCGATCATGTTTGTAGAGCGTGCTTCTTCGATTGAATCGTAGAATCTATCAGAAAAATCGGCTCGACAGGGCTCACGCTCAATTCGGGCTTGTCCGTTTTCATACCAACCTAGACCCCAACCGTGTGGGTTTCTCGTTGCATATCGAGCAAAGCGTGGAAGGCTTTGTGTTGCTCGGTCTTCGTCGTTGCAGCTCATTGCGAATAAATCACACATGGACCAAGATATGTTCTCGTCCCTTATGAACCCTCCATATTGCATGAAAGCGAGGATTCAAGGAGCGCCCATCACCCGTTTGAATCGTGGCCAAGAAAGATTGGAAACTCAAGGCCCGCAAGCCGGTGCGTCACAAGAAGATCAAGGGGCTCATCCAGCGACTCACGGAACCACTTGGCATCGAAACCGACCTTTCCTCGGCCTTTCTGGAAACCGCGACATTTGGTCCTTGGAATTTGTTAATCGTCAACAAATCACCCCTGGGGATGGAGGTTGGGGACGAGGGAGGCGAAACCATCGCTTTTCCAACGCTGCGAGGTATTCTTGCCTGGAATCCCACATTGAAATGGTGTGAGGTCGATCACGGAGCGATTCCTTTCTTGATGAATGGGGCCGATTGCATGGCTGCTGGGATTCACAGCGCTTGTGGCTGCATTCAAACAGGCGACCTCATCTGGATTCGTGATCAAACTCACGGCAAACCGCTGGCCATAGGCTGGGCTATGATGGACTCAGAAGATATGGTCGAAGCGACCAAGGGCAAAGCGGTGAAGATGTTGCACCACATCGGTGACGAGCTCTGGGAGCTCGAATTATAATCACTCGACCTTGCGTACATTAATGGCATTGGGTCCCTTTGGACCTTCGCCTACCTCAAATTCTACGGAGTCTCCGTCTTCTATTCTTCCTTCTACATTCGTGATGTGGACAAACAGGTCTCCTTCACCTTCGCGTTCGATGAACCCGAAGCCTTTCGACTGATTGAACCACTTGACAGTACCTTGTGCCATGTTACCCGCGCGCACGCTCATACTAATTGAGGGAGTACCCTAACTGATTTCCGAAAATGCCCATAATTGTGGAGGTAACTATGTGCCACGACAGGTGCAGAATGAATCGTGGCACAACAGCATTATTCAATGAATGGCGTCAACGGCATCGCATGATGCGCCGGCTGTTCGTTCTGGCTCTGGCACTTTCCCTCTGTCTGCCCTACGCTATGGCGGGGGGAGATTCGGGAATCAATCGCACGATTGACGTCGCGGGAACGCCCATCGATTCTATTGTAGTGCCAGAGGTATCTACTGACGGGGTTGAATTCACCATCAATCTAGTTCTCTCTAGTCAGGCTGCTGAAAATGGAACCACTGTAGAGTGGACTGTGCAGCAATGCATCAACAGCGGTGTCTGTAATCCACCAGAGAAAATTGCCATGAATGGATCTGGTGCGGATTGGACGAGTACCATCACGCCCGTTGAAACGCATTCTTACATCAATTATGACATCGTTCTGACTTATTCTGACGGCGAAGATGAGAAATTCCCTGAAGGCGGATTTGCCGAGGGTGGCAAAATTTGGTCCGATTGTTGGGTATCTGGAGAGGACAGTGGTGGAAACAATTGTCCAGTAATTATGGATAGTGGGTATGAACCATTGCCTGCACCCGCGTTAATTGCCACCATAGTAGTGGGGCTATCCGCTGCCCTGTTGGCCAAGCGTGATGACTAAGCGTCGCCGGTGAAGGGGACGGCTCACCATAGGTGAGCCAATGTCCGTCGTCACACCAGAACAGATTGCCCGGTTTCGAGCTGCATTTGATGCGGACCCCAATGCGAAAGTCGTACAGAACGCAGTAACGGCCAGTGATGTATTGGACATTGCATTGAATCGAGAGATTGTCGCCAATACCGATTTTACATTCTCAATCAAACTCGATGACTGGAAAGT
Organism: Candidatus Thalassarchaeaceae archaeon; assembly: GCA_030751995.1. GTDB lineage: Archaea > Thermoplasmatota > Poseidoniia > Poseidoniales > Thalassarchaeaceae > MGIIb-P. The sequence continues at coordinate 22,536 of JASMFB010000003.1, read as the reverse complement.
GACAAATCAAAAGAGCAGTGGACGATGTTGGCTATTCGCCATGCTCAATCTTTTCCGGGTCGGCGCAATGAAGGAAATGGGGTTGAAAGAATTCGAATTCAGTCAGGCCCACATCCATTTTTGGGACAAATTCGAACGGGCGAACCACTTTCTGCATGCCATTGTGCAAACCGCAGACCGGCCGCTAGATGATCGAACGGTCGCCTTCCTTCTCGACCACCCATTGGATGATGGGGGGCAGTGGAACATGGCGGTCAATCTCGTCCGAAAGCATGGACTTGTCCCCAAGGCGGCCTACCCTGAATCGTACTCCTCCTCGGCAACACGTCGTATGAATGCCGCCCTCAACCATATGCTTCGAACATCGGCCATGGAACTGCGCAATATGACTGACAGTGGAGCCTCCAATGCAGAAATTGATAGTCATAAGGATGGTCGGTTGGCAGATGTCTGGCGGGTACTCTGCATCCACCTTGGGACTCCACCTGAGACCTTTGATTGGCAATGGAGGGACAAGAATGACAAGTTCCATCGAGAAGGAGAAATGACGCCTCAGGAATTTGCTCAGAAATTCGTCACCATTGATTATGAGGACTATGTTTGTCTCGTTCATGATCCACGGAATCAGACATTGGAAACCTACACCGTAGATTTCCTACAGAATGTCGCAGGAGGGCCGCCCGTCGTCTACCTCAATATTGGCATGGATGACATGAAAGACATCACTAAGCGACTGTTGGAAGATGGATTGCCTGTATGGATGGGTTGTGATGTCGGCAAACAGATGCATCGACAAAGAGGGTTATGGGATGCAGAATTGTTCTCATTCAAGGAAATGTATGGGATGGAATTTGGTCTAGAGAAGGCAGATCGCTTACGATATCATCAGACCATGATGACTCATGCAATGCTGTTCACAGGTGTGGATGTTGTCGATGGTGATGCTCGTCGATGGCGTGTTGAGAATTCCTGGGGGGACAAGAAGAGTGGTATCAAGGGCTTCTACACCATGAACGATAGTTGGTTTGATGAGTACATGTTCGAGATTGCAGCGCCATCTTCGTATCTCACCGATGAGATGCGTGCAGCGTTATCGAAGGAGCCTCATGTTCTGTCGCCATGGGACCCAATGGGTTCACTTGCTAGAAACTAAATCCACTCAGCAACCTTACGAAGGCATTGCTTGGATTCAGGGACGGATTGGCCGAACAACCACCAATCGTGAAACATCCCCGGCCAGATGTCGACTTCTATGTCTACACCAGCGTTCTTGGCTTTCTCTCCAACCTTTCGGCTATCATCCAGAAGGACTTCTCGGTCGCCGACGAGAATGAGCGTTCTTGGCAGGCCGGTGAAATCACCAAACATTGGAGAGATGTATGGGTCTTTACGATTAACAGATTCAGGGACGTAATGGCCAGCACAATCATCGGGAATGACACGAGCCAGCATTGGATCCGCTTTTGCCAACGTCTTGTATGTCGGTGAACTACATGTTAGGTCAGTCCAAGGTGAGAATAAAACGGCTGCATCAGGTAGCCGTGACCCTTCATCGCGTAGATGCATCATTAACGCAAGACTGAGGCCACCACCTGCGGAATCTCCACTGAGGATTATTTGTGAATCTGGATTTTCAGCAACGATTTCCTGCCACGCTTTCGCTGCATCCTCCAAGGCAGCAGGATATGGGTCCGCGGGGGCCAAGCGATAGTCGATGGAATGACAGACACAGGAGGTCGTCTTGGCTAGATTTGCCAACCCAATTCGATGTGTTGTGCGTGATGAACCAATGCAGTAGCCTCCACCATGTAGAAACACGAAGATGGTGTTTGATCGTACGTTCTTCTTCGGAGTGAAGGTAACACTCGGTACATCTCCAAAATGAGTATTCTCTGTGCGGACTCCGAACGGACTGAACAACTTCCCCGCAAACCATGTTTGTGGATGAACAAAAAAACGAGCCAAGAGTGGAGATGGACGTAACAACCGGTAGATGGTCTTGTTCGGTCGAAGAACGAAGGTAGACACCAGCGCACTACGGATGCTCAAATAATCACCCAGACCAATGTTCACAAAGACGTTCGAGTAGGCGACGAGCTGGGATACCCCACTGGACAATGGTGACAGAGGCTTCGCTTCTATCTGTGGCCAAAATCCCTTCTTCAAATCCAGGTGCACCCAAATCGGAGGGGACAAGTGGTAATTTCTCCCCGCCACTCTGTACAATAATTTGAACGCCATTTTCCTTCGCTTCACGTGTAATCAATTCGGAATTTTGGTGGCCTTCGGCCTGCAAGAGGCGCGTGATGGCTTCCATCAACTGTTCAACAGGGTCCGCCCCGGTACCTGTCGGTAAACCTTCGGAATCGCCAATCGAGGGACCGTAGGCATCTAGGAATGGTAAATCCTGATCGTGTTGGGCCAGCAAATCATCGAGGCCCCGGCCCAAAACGCGCTTTTTGGTCATTAGATTCACTCCAAGGTGAGATTCCACCGCTGAGCAAGATTAACCGCAAGTTCGCGATAATCCTTCCCACCTTTTGATTCCGGTGCGTGGATATGTATAGGAATGCCTTCACTTGGAGCTTCAGCGAGTTTGATATTACGACGAATCGGTGGTTCAACAATCAAATCGTTGAATGTTTCCTTCAACTGTCCCTGCACCTGACCATTCAACAAGGTTGGAGCATGCATTGTCATCATGACACCATCAAAACCAAGTTCCGGATTGAGGCGACGGCGGACCTCTCGAATGGTCGAAGATAACATGGCAACGCCTTCCAATGCGAAGAATTCAGTTTGTACAGGGACTAATACGCCATCACTGGCAACTAGGGCGTTGATGGTTACCAATCCCAGACTGGGCGCGGTGTCGAGTAGGATGAGATCGTAGTGTGGCAACAGTGACTCAAGACCTTCAGATAGACAACGCTCACGACCGAGTCGGGTGGAGAGTTCTTGCTCAAGTCCAACCAATGAGCGCTCGCCCACGATTAGGTGAAGGCCGGGGACTGCGGTAGCATGTCGACAGGCAGGAGCCTGTTCTGGGTCAGTGAATAGAGTACGAGTCGTATGCTTGACACGACTCTTGTCGATTCCAAGGCCCGTAGCACAATTTCCTTGTTGGTCGCAATCGACCACAAGGACTCGGACGCCATGCATAGCGAGATGTGTTGCGACATTGATGACTGTGGTCGTCTTTCCGACACCACCTTTCTGATTCATGACAGTGACGACACGCCCGCGATTCGCAGGAGTCGGTCTCCCTCTTGGGAGTTCAATTTCAGGACGGGGTTCGGCAGAACTCAATGGGTCAGATACGGGACCTTCTATTTCCTCCTCAGTGAATTCGACCACCAAGGGCGCGGCTACCGCCTCGGGCAGCACATCTTCCTCATCCATGATGCATCCCAATTGCTTCCGCTCTTGCTGCGCTCTTGAGGGTGACGGGACAAATTAAGCCTGAAATGGGGTTTTTTCAAACATTAGGACGGTGTCGAAGTTTGAGCCCACCCCACCATACGCCCAGTCTTTCCATCCATTCCAACTCGAAGGCTATGATCTGTATCTCCTGAGGTCCAAGTGCGTTCAAGATAAACTGTGACTTGGCCCTCGAAGAAGTCGATTTCATCCAACCATTCTGAAACAGCGTTATCCTCTGGAACAACCAATGCGTATCCAATCTGTACATCATCGCGAAGAACCCCGGATGTCGTAACTTGAGGATACAGATCAGGATACAATGTGGATGAAATCATGCGGCTCTCTAGTGCGGCGATTCTATGAGTGGTTGGAATTCGATCTCGTGCATGTTCGGGTTTGTCATCGCCACTGATTGGGCCATCCCCTGAATTCAAGCAATTCTCGCCACCTGGCCATGTTACTCGGACCCAACCGGCTTCAACGGAACTGACCCATGAAAGATTCCACACCGGAGAATTTCCTGTACGATCGTCCAACGCAGAAAAGACGTACCCATCGCTATTGAGGGCGGTGTGGGCTGCTCCAAAGGCATCACTATCGGTGGCCACACAAGTCACCGCTTGCTCTAGAGTGAATGGTCGCGTTGAGGAATTGTCCCACATATGGGTGGCCCATGGCACACAATCATCGTGGGGTATGCTCTGCCGACAATCCGAGGGAACGTCTTGACCAGCAAGTGGACGGGTTGCGTAGCCTTGCTGCCATCTCACATCCTCGCTTCCTTGCTTGAATGAGGTTTGCTCAATCGTGTATCGAGCTGTGAAGGTCCCCTCTGGAAAGGCAAGTTCGATTGCCTCAGACATTGCGAAAGAACAGGCGGGGTGTGTCCCCGATTTGTCGATGGACATCTCAACGACCTGTCTAGCAGGCAAGGGTTGCCCTGGAATTGCCCACAAGGCCATCTCGGCTCGACCGAGACATTTACCGATATCGATGTGGTGCATGAAAATTTGAATTGCATCCTGGCCGCCAATTGTACTAGTGGAACCAACTTCCCATGCCCAATCCCCATATTCGCCTGTGAGGCCTTCAGTGAGGATTGTCAATTGGAAGATATCGTACAGATTTACTGGATGTAGTGGCAACAGAGCATCCTCAATCAAATTGGAAACGGTGTCGGAACCGACAATGCCACCAAAGGTAGTGGTGGTGGCACTAGATAGTTGGCCATCTGAATCGACGAATCCAACTGTGGTGTCGGAACGGAGTAATTTTCGTTCTGTAATTTCATTCCATTGAGTCATCTCGATGTCTAACTGATTGTTTCTCTTTGTCCAAACCGTATTTGTGCTACAAGAATCCTGATTGATAGCAGACCATGTGTATCCCTCCAGATCGGCGTTGAGGTCATAGACCAAATTCGACTCGACAGCATTCCATGTTCGCCCATAGGCACCATTGGTCATGACTGCACCCTCTAGATATGTGTCACCTGGATCTTTGAGATCGGTTAGTGAACCATCAGTGATTGAGGCTGATCCAGTTCCACTAAAATCGATTTGAAGTTTTCCACAGACTTGATCCAAGCCACCTCCTGCAGCATCTCTAATGTATCCAACCATGTCTTCGCCTTCTGCCAAGAGCAAGCCATTGGTAACTGTGAATTGAAGATTATCACCATAGCGAGATTGGGCGGTTTGGAAAGCGACTGCATCTTCATTGAAGTACCACCAACCCCCGGCTCCAGCCAGCAATAGGATTACGAGAAGAGTAGCTATTGTCGTTCCATCCTTGTACCATACTGGACGAGATGCCAATGGAGCAGGACTCATTTTGATTGAACTTGGAAGAGTTTCCACAGCATCCCATTCATCCTCCTCTTCGAGGATTTCAGCCTCAAAAACTTCCGCTTCTATAATTTCGTCAGAGTCAAATTTTGAGGTGTGTGTGAAATCGTCTTCATCATCATCTAGGATGAGGACGGCTTCTTCTTCTGCATCTGATTCCAATAGTCGAGCAATGAGGTTTGCCTTTTTCCCACTGGTTGGCAATCCCAGTTCTTTGAGTCGTTCCTTCAGTTTGACAACGGTCATGGCGGAGAGTTCGTCTTCGTCCATAGGCCATCCTCAGAGAGGATGGCGATGCCTGCCGCTTTCAACCTCTTCGCTCAACGTGTGAACCAATACTGCGTTCTGAGAAGGTTTCAGCCATTTCGCATGGCATCAATCTGTTCTTGCGACCACCCAGCACCAAGCAACTGTTCATCGGTCCATGCTGCCGCGGTATTTTCGGCCTTTTCTGGTTCTTCTTCTGCGGCCGATGGTTCCGCTTCTAATGGCGAATCTTCTGTCGTCGGTTCTTCAGAAACAGGGGCTGAATCATCCTGTTCAGGGCTTGCCGCAGCCTCAGCCAGGGATGGGCCCTCAACAACAACAGCATCAGCATCTTCGGGTGTCTCAACCTCAGGGACGCCCAATTGATCTCCACGCTGTTCTGCTTCAGCGGCTTCTAGAACCTCTTCTTCTACTTTCTTTTCAGGGCGACCTTCGGGGTACTTGAGTCCCTTGTACACCTTGCCCGTTTTCTGTGCTCCGATGAAGGCAAAACCAGCCATTACGAAGGTGATGAGGCCCACTGGAACCGTGAACATGCGCGGCCAATATATTGCAACCTCCACATCCATCGTGGCGAGAGTTCCAGGGTTCGCTACGGGCTCGACCCATTCAACTAGGATACATTTCTTCCCTGGCTGTGTATACAAAGTGAATTCCACGCTCTCACCCGGACCGAGGTCTTCCTCACTGAGGTGCCAAGAATCCGCATGCAAAGACTCGTGTGCTGGGAGAACGCCACATTCTCCATCGAACATTCCGGCCTTGAAGTCTGTTGAGCCCGAATTGCGATATGAAAAGAAAGTGACATCGACACGGACGGCAGTGGTTGAACCCATATCAGGCAACGGAGGAGGGATGTAGATGTTCATGTGTGCCGAACTAGCATTGGTTGAGCCATCCCAAATTTTGTCACGGTATTCATTATCTCCACCGTCACGAACCCAAGCCTCGGCTTCGTTCGGGCTCATTTGGGCCTGTGGATTGTCTGAGACATCGCCATGGATCGGCCCGGGGAAGAATGAGAATATTCCTAAAATAACGGTGATAGCTAGGAAGAGGTAGACGTTGGTACGAGCACTGTTACGCTTTTTCTCCAGTGTCTCAAGGCGCTCTTCACGATCTTGTCTTCGAGCACGGGCGTCTTCAATCTCTGCAAGAGGGTCAAATTGTGCTGGATTGACGTCTTTTGGAGGACCGCTTGGCCCCGCTGGAGCTCCGCTTGGCCCCGCTACTCTAGGGGCCCCAGAGGGTCCGGAGACGGGTGAACCAGAGGGTCCGGCGACCGGCTGCATGAATCGTCGACTACCTGACGCCATTTCAAAGCCTCGCTTCTCACACGCGCGCGAGCGGGCATGCGAGCGGGCGCGCGGTCACGCGGTTTTCTTACGTAGGACTCAAAACGGAAGCCGTTCCGCCGGGGTCCGATGACACTGCGCGTTGCCATCCTGTCTCGCGGCCCCCGGCTGTACTCTACACGACGTCTTGTAGAGGAAGCAAATGCCCTCGGCTGCTCTGTCGATGTATTGGACCCAACCAAGTTATCTGTCTCTGTTGGAAATGACGGGCGACGCATTCTGCATGAGGGTTGGAATGTCGAAGTAGATGCAGTCATTCCAAGAATCGGATATTCAATTACCGATCACGGTGTAGCGATTGTTCGCCAATTTGAACTCATGGGAACATATGTCGCGAACACCAGTGATGGAATTAAGAACAGTCGTGATAAGTTGCACGCTGCCCAAATTCTCTCCTCAAATCACATTCCAGTTCCAACTGCAGTACTCGTTCGTGACTGGCGGGATGTAGATCGAGCTATTCGTCAAGTTGGAGGGGTTCCCTGTATCATCAAACAACTTGAGGGTACGCAAGGCGGTGGTGTATACCTGGCCCACACAGAGCGTGAAGCAAGTGAAATCGCTTGGAAAGTATTGGCAGATAACCCAGAAGGTGTTCTGGTGCAGGAATACATTCGAGAAAGCCATGGTCGTGACGTTAGAGTTCTAGTGGTCGGCGGAAAGGTCGTTGCGGCCATGCGTCGGCGTGCACATGGTCGTGAATTCCGTTCTAATTTCCACCTAGGTGGCAGTGTTGAGAGTATTGACTTGCCCGATGATTACGCACGTATCGCATGCAAGGCAGCCCGTCTTCTCGGATTGGATATCGCCGGTGTAGATCTGCTGGAATCCGCCCGGGGGCCATTGCTTCTCGAAGTGAACTCAAGCCCGGGTTTGGAGGGAATCGAGAAAGCGAGTGGCATAAATGTCGCAGGCCACATTATGGCTCACGTAGCCGAAGCACACGCCTTTACGCCCGTCGATCTGAACCAATTGCTTTCAAACAAAGAGGGGCATGGTACACTATCGCTGAAAGTTAGACGCTATCCTGAACTTGTGGGACGTCGATTAGGTGATTTGATGACATTTGATGATGATGGGACCATAGCTGCGATTGGAAGAGCTGGAGCCCACATCTGGAATCCTTCTGAAGATCTTGTACTACGTGAAGCGGATGAACTCATTTTCTACGGAGAGATTGAAACCTTGTACCAGCGAATTCGTCCACTGATTCAGCAAACGATTGACGCTCGATTCACTGCACCCGAGAAACAACAGCCATGGGAAATCGAAGATTTCGCTGAGAATGAAGCTGCTTGGGCAGCCCAGACACCGGAATTCCATTGGCGATATCGACGCCGCTGAAGTGCTCGGCAAGATTGAATCACGCGCCATAAGGGCGGATAATCCGAATGGGTCTGCGTAGCATTGATACCCTCACCCCCTGACTGCCGAATCCCTTCGGGGATGGGATTGCAGGGGCCGTTCGGCCCTAGGACGGTAGAAGCATGCAGGATGAAAATCAACGAGAAACAACAGAAAATGGCTGGTCAGATCCAGCAAGAAATGGTCAATTCGCGACTCCTTTTTCAGAAGAAGCGTTAGGCGTGCCCTATAGTCTCCCAAGTAGACTCGTAAGGTTGGCTGAAATGCCTTGGCACGGCTGTTATGAAATGCAAATGATTAGTGAAAAGAAAAGTCCACACACTCTTCGTTCCTATCGAACAGCAACCAAACAATTCCTGTTGACGGTGTTGCCTGGTGAATTGCCCCCTTCATGGGATGCTTTGCAGGGAATTCCAATCAAAGAACTCGCACGTTGGGTAGACCCAAACAATGGGCGCCTCGACATTTGGGTTCAATCGATCTCTCATTTGGCGGCATCAACAATCAATGCAAGACTGGCTTCGGTTAGTCATCTGTTGAATTGGGTAGGACATAGAATTCCTGAATGGGTTACCCGTCCACAAAAGGGGCGAAGTTTGCCCAAAACTCTGACACATCGAGAGATTGAACGGTTGAAGGAAGCAGCGGCTACGAGCGAGAATCCATTTGCCAATGTGGTCATCACTCTCTTCCTTGATACCGGAATTCGCGTTTCCGAACTTTGTGCACTCAATCGTTCTTCAATGGATTTTGAAGATCTTTCTGCAACGGTACGTGAAGGCAAAGGAAACAAGGATCGTTTGGTGTTGTTCACTGAGGCAACAGTGGCTGCGATTGAAGCCTATGGGCAAATTCGAGAGATTATTGTCTCCCGACATGTGCCTTCAGACGAACATCGGGATGCACTCATTCTGAACCGACGAGGTAGACGATTAACTCCACGGGCTGTACAGAAGTTGATGGATTCATTGGCCGATGCGGCCGATATTCCACGTTCCAAATTGAGCCCCCATACACTGCGACACAATTTCGCTACGGGACTCCTAGAACGAGGAATGGATCTTGTCAGTATTCAGCGGCTTCTCGGACACGCCAATATCTCAACAACTCGAGTCTATCTTGAAATCAGTGACCAGAGCCTACGAGAGATTTACCATCGTGCACAAGCAGCAAGTCGAGCTCAAGATAATGACGAAGAATCTGAAGATTAATTATCGCTCTTCTTCCACTTTTTTGTTAGGGCTCTCCAATCCGGAGTTGGGATGGTCTTGCTTCGAACTTCCACTGTCTTGGCATCCTTCTTTTTGACGGCTGCCTTTTTCTTGGCTGGGGCCTTCTTCTTGGCAGGAAGGGCCTTCTTTGCTTTGGCCTTACCCTTGGCAGCAGCAGTCTTGGCAGACATGGCAATCGTCTTCGCTTTGGTTGCGGCCTTCTTCGGAGCCGCCTTCGCTTTCGAGACCGCTTTTTTGCCCGCACTTTTGACTGCAGCGGCGGCTAATTTCGTAGCCATTCCAGATGAGAGACCTGCAGCAAGAAGTTTCTTCATGCTCGCTTTGGCCAATTGATTGGACGTTCGGATGCCCGAATTGACCAACTTCTGTGCTGTTGATTTTCCGACACCTGGTACCGCTTGTAGATTCTCTATTGCTTTCTCATCGCCCGAGGACTTCTTCTTCGCCATGATTCCCGCTCCGAACCGTACAAACAGTGGGACGTATTGAAGTTGTTCTTCTTCTCGCAAGGTCAAGAGTGGGCCAATAGAGGAGAGGATATCATCAGCGAAGTCGAACTTGATACTCTAGAGAGTCAACTGTTTGCACAGGTTCGTTCCGGTGACCCTGAGATGAAAATCGATGATGAAGGTCGACTTCGTCACGCAAATTATCCGGGGGCCGAAGGAAGTCTGTTTCTGGGTGATGTCGGGGATTCTCTGCTTCGCTGTTTTGGAGCCCACGAACCTCCGCGGGTCATCGAAATACCTGGATTTGATCAACAACGATGGAAAATCGTCGTCTCTGATTTTGAGATGAGCGTGACCATTGAGAGTCGTTCTTATTGGGGATTTGGGCTCTTCTCCTCTTGTTTTCTGAATTCGATTCATATGACGGGTCCACTCAATCGTCGCGCAAGACTTGCTTTCGATTTGTGCGCGGCAGTTGGGCGTAATCCATGGGAGGCAAAGTGGATGGGTCGATTTGCCAAAGCGACAGGCGTCTCAGCCAGTGATGAAAAAAATGCATGGGATGCACTCATCGAACGAGGACATTCAGATTTGGTTGATTCAATCGATGCAATCCGCTCAAAGGCTCAAACACTTGAGAAAGAAATGCCAACGCTTGCCGAAGAGGCTCCAGATGGTTGGAGTGGTGATCTTGCTGGCGAAGAAATCATCGCTGCCTTTGCGGAGTGTGATATCGCGAGCGATGCTCTGCATGATCGTTCTGCAACTGGAGTTGAACGTGCATTATCACGTGCAGAAGCGCACATCATCGAAGCAGATCCGAGAACCGAAGTTTCTGCTCAACACGAGGGAGGGGATGTATTAGAGGAGATGGCTGCAATCGAAGCCGACGATATCGACCTTTCAGATACCGTACTGGAACTAGAAGAGTTGCCCGATGAATCTGTACGAACCCATGGGGCAATCGAAATGGATGAGATTCCGTTTGTCGATCTCTCCGAAGAGGAGTAATCAAAATCCAGTCAATTGTGTCCATGCCCACTGTAGGACACCATGGTTGAGCAGGTAGATGACGATACTCACCGAGATACAAGCGAAATAGAGTGCGCCCTTGGAAATCTGAATAGCATCTTCGCTCTCTTCATCGAAATAGCGAATGAGACCAGCGGCCTGCTGGATGTTGGGGCCGCCCTTCTTCTTCGACTTCTTTACAGCCATGCGGTTCGCCGACCCACCTTTCGTATTTCAAGACGCCGAATCCAATAATATTGGGAAATGACCCCTTTCAGGGGTCGAGAGTCTCGATTAGGACCACGCCATTATTGAATTCAACAATCCGACTTGCGGCATCCATTGCTGAATCAATTCCGTTGGTCATGAAGAGTTCGCGACGGCGTCCATCCTCGGTCTGTAGCACCAGACGGTGGCTGAGTTTTTCGAGGACTTTGCGATCCACAGTCTGCCAAACCCAAGCATCGGACTCAATGGTCATGAGAGCTTCTACTGGGACCAGTGGTCCTTGTGCAGCACCTGTACGACGAGCACGGTCGGTCAATTGTGTCAGTTTCACTGCAGTCTCTACTGCGTTCGTTCTCTTTACCTCGCTCTCAGATGCATACCTGCGAGCCGGCTTTCGCTGTGTTGTCATTTGGATCCCATCCTGCAACCTATGGTTACAGAGCCATCATCGGAGACGATACAGGTATAACCGTTCGGGATGAACCAATGTGTGAAATGTATGTTTCTTCACTCCTCTTCACCCACCGAATGCTTGAATTTAATGAGCAGAGGAAGAAGTGCGATTACAACGACCAATGAAACAGGAACGGTGTCCGTTAGGAAGAGTGCGAATGGTAGAATTGAGATGAGAAGAATGGCTTCCAAACCACGTCGCTTCCAATCGATTGAAGGTCTGTATTCGGGAAGTGTTGCGATAATGGGCATCACGATTGCGATGACGAAAATTGGCAGTTGTGCATGTTGAATCAATGCGATTCCAGGCATGAGTGCCGGTGCTAGTATGATTCCCGTATGGAACCCCCAAGCCTCTGGACGGGGGTTTGCATCAAAACCCATGGTCGGCGTCATGGCACCACCAATCCCACACAATAGTATCCAACCGATGGCCCAACGTGAAGGCCAAATTGAAATCCAGATTCCATCGAATATCGAAGACCACGACAAACCGATGATGAGCAACACTGCCGAAAGGAAAAATGTCGTCATGAGACCCAGCCAACGACGATGTGATGCAGCGCCACGACTGGTGTGTATTCTCAAAGAAGACTGTCGATGTGCCATTAGGCCCATTAACATCCATGCGACGGGACTGGATGAAATATCCAGGAAGATGATGCATATGCTAATTGCAGCGACAAGTCGCGGAGTGGAAGCGGTGTCTATGTTAACCAGAGTGGGAATAACAAGGAGAGATAATCCCAATCCTAGGAACGGATAGATGGCACTATACCAATTCAATGTCGAAGGATGATTGGTCAGGGGTGTTGAAGCAATGGTAGCAAATGCATCTGAATCCATGCCCCACCCTAATAGCAAGATCCAACAAAGGGTCGCCCAACGATGCTCAATCGGGTTCGGTACAGCCAAAGCGATACCTGCGGAAAATCCGAGAAGCAACCCGAGCATGAGGCCAGATGGACCATCGAAGATATGCAAGATTGTTGCCAATCCAGATACATCTTCCGGAAGATACCCAACCACCTGTGCATCGGTCAGATTGATGGTCCAGAATGCGTGAATTCGCAATAGAATTGCCAATGATATGATTGCAAAGGGGATCTTGTGTGACCATGCCGGCATCCAATCTCTAACTAGGAGTAGGATTGGGACGAGGAGTAGGGCCACCGTCAGGACCAGGGTTGTGGCACTCGCCATGGTGTGTCCTTTCATTCACGGCCGTTGAAGGTTGGGCGTGGCCGATGCGCTGAAGTTTGGCATCACTTCGCATATGGATATGGGCGAGATGGTTTCGGATTGGCGCGCCCATGCTGCGGCTAGTGAGTTGGCCAAACTGGTGGAACAACTCCGACCCGGTGAACTCGACATTTGGCTTGATTCAGCAACGCCGAGGCTTCCTGAAACCGTTCGAATGAACCCCTGTCGTTCAGATTTGGAATGGACACGTGCAGAATTGCTACAGATGGGAGCAATGCCAATTGAATGGTTCACAGGAATGGGTGGTGCATACACCCTTCCTTGGGAGAAGGCAAAGTGTCCAGATGCCGGACTGCGTTCAAAGATTCAAGCTCTACACGCAACCGGACGAATTACCCAACAAGAAGCGGCATCGATGATGCCTGTTCAGGCTCTAGATGTACAACCAAATCATCGGGTTCTCGACCTGTGTGCAGCCCCCGGATCAAAAGCCACTCAAATCGCAGAATCGCTCTGCGGGCAAGGGTTGGTTGTGGCAAATGAACCCAATCCGGGACGAGCCAATCATCTAGTCTCGAACACTCAGCGTTCAGGGCATCTGAACATGGTTGTCGTTCGTGAAGATGGCCGTCACTTTCCACGTGTAGCTGAGCCGGGCTTTGATCGGATATTGGTTGATGTACCTTGCACGGGAAGTGGGACGACTCGGAAGAATACCGATGTCTGGAGGAAGTGGAAACCTCTGCATGGGATGCAAATGTCGCGACTTCAAGCGGGCATTCTCTCTAGAGGTGCTCTTCTTCTTCGACCCGGGGGGAGAATGGTATACTCGACCTGTTCCATCGACCCCCAGGAAAATGAGCAAGTCGTCGAGATGGTTCTCGAACGCTTTCCTTGGTTGTCCCTATCTGAAGTTAATCGTGAGGAAATGTTTCCGGGACTCAAAACGCGTTCTGGAATGACCGAATTGACAAAATCGTGTATTCGGGTATGGAATGATGAAAATGACGGTTCTGGTTTCTTCATAGCTATCTTCACTCAAACAGAAATCGAACATGATTCGGCTCGCGCCACGCGCGCACACCCGCGAGATGAAGGAAGAGAACCAAAACCAATTGAACCAAAACCCCCCGGGCAGAAAGACCTACGAATTGCAGAGCAAGAAGATATGGTGCTGTTTGATGAATGGGGCATCGAATCACAAGGACTGGCAATGTGGAGGAGAGGGCACTTTGCACACATCAGTACGGAAGGAATTCGAGATTGGATGTGGGCCGCACCTCGGTTGACTGCTAAGAATCGCCTCTATCCCGGTGGCCATTGGCAACCGATGCGAGTTTTGCAAGCAGGTCAACCGGTCTGGAAGTTGAGGGGTGGGCACAATCGATTGGTCTCAACTGGGCTCCACGTTCTAGCGAATCGCGTACAGCATCATCGATTCGAAATAGACAAAACGTTACTCAAACGGCTGCTGGATGGGGAAGAACCAGGACGCTCGACGTTGGGTGATGTCTTTCAGAATGAACGCGATGGTGGAATATTGCTGAACTATGCCGGTGAAAATATTCCCGCTTGGTTGGCTGGAAAGCTCAGTCTCATGATGTCTGAGTCAGAGCAATTCATCCTCAAATGGAAACTGGGGCTGTAGTGGCGACATTCATGCGCCATCGACCACTCGCATTGTGCATGGACGCGGACAAGGTGGGGTCTTGGGCACCCATCTGCGTTGCATTCGTTCTACTCGCTATGGTGGGGTGGGGATTGTGGACAATCCCGGAGAACGTAGAGGAATTAGAGGGTAGTTCGGAAGGTGACATTCCTCGATTTATCGAACACTTTCCCACAGATGTAAATGATGAGGTTCCACTCGATGAGGTGCTGCGAATTTCGTGGCACCCCGAAGACAGTGGGTTGGGAACGCTGAAGACCAACGACCGTTATCTCGAACTTGGAGAATTACAAGTAGTCGATCACGCATCAACACCAGCCAATGCAGAACTGCATGCAATGGTTCGATGGTCTGATGAACAAACGCTCAATGTGACTGTCGATATCCAGATTCTATCTGAAATTGAAAATGGGATTTTACGATTGATATTAATTGAAGATGGGGTTGAGATGTTTGGACGGACACCTTCGCAACATGCTGTTGTTCGACTGTACGACCCAACGCCCATTACCAATGAGAATGGAACGATTCAGCGTGAACTCGTCCCTGGAAACGGATTGACCAGTGATGATTCTGAACGTCTTCGATTTGTAATTCTCCTCTCAGATATGATGACCGAAGAGAATCATGCCTTGCTCGCAATGAATGTCCCGCTCTCCGACAATGGACCGAAGGATTCTGGGCACCGAGCGTCCAGTCTTCTCGCCTTGGGATTCATCATATTTGGCCTGACAGTTATCGTTAGATCCGAATGGAAACGCGAGGTTATGCTACCGCGATTACGGGGTAGTCGGGATACAGAGGGACGACCCATTGCCTACTTGAAAGCGGGTCTGCGAGATTTGCATCTACGAGAGGTTCGCGTGTTACCCCCGTGGAGATTGGCGAAGGAAATTCGGGAGATTGATTTGCCGGCTGGAACTGAAAGAACGATTGTCGTTCGCGTCAAACCAGAGCGAGGATTGAACGAAGTGAACATTGCCACAATTGAAACTGAATGGAGCATTGAAGTCGACGAAATGGGTGGTTGGGTTCTCGACCTCACACTCTACAAAGAGCCTCCAACATAGATTCAAGGTCTGTCGTGAATACCGCGAATTATGATTGACGACGTCGACCGGCGGATCCTTGCCGTTCTGCTGGCCGATGCGCGAACTTCGATGCGCTCGATTGCAGAGGAGGTTGGTGTGGCGCTCGGCACTGTGTCAAATCGTGTCAAACGGATGGAGGAAATGGGAGTCATACATGGATATGGTGTTCACATCGATGCTGAAAAGGTGGGGTGGACCATGACGGTACTCTGTGGCCTTCGCATAGAGAAAGGTCAACTGATGGAGGTTCAACGAAGAATCGCCAAGGATTCTCGTGTCTTTGGAATCTACGATGTCACGGGGGAATTTGACTCAATGGTTCTCGCCCGCGTGCGCGACCGTGCGCACTTGGATGATCTATCAAAGACCGTGTTATCCAGTGAAGGAATTATCCGAACTGTGACGCACGTTGTGTTGAATACAGTCAAACAAAATGGCGTTCAACTTCCCTAACAAAGGGAATCCCCGTCCGAGGGTTCAAGAACGCCCGCTCGACCGTTTGGCCTATGGCCGTCTCCGGGACAAGAGATGATGTAGACTCGGCAGCGGCCGATAATCTACCATCGGACCTCCGATGGACCGATCTTCTTCTGAAGCATCCGGCCAGTGATGCAGCACCCATGCACGCCTTTGGTCGATGGGAGGACCAACCACACCAGCATCTACCTGCGGCTCGTTTGGCAAGCTCTCCTTGGCAAGGAATCCTGATTGCTGACGAGGTTGGACTTGGAAAAACAATCTCTGCAATTAGAATCATTCGTAGACTCCACGCAACCGGTGAAACCGGTGCCATCATCATTGCCTGCCCTGGCTCCCTACGTTCAAAATGGAAGCAAGAATTACACCACAGAGGAGACCTTGTGGCCGAGGTGGCTGACAGTGGTCGTCGTCTATTGAGAATCGTCGAGAGATTGTCGGAGGGGGAGCCAAGAATTGTCATCGTTAGTCATGGAATTCTGCGAAGGTCGGCGACTCTAGAGCAATTGATGGATACGTTGCCCGAGGTGATGTTGACTATCATCGATGAAGCACACCATTGTCGAAACCCGCGCAGTCGGTTGCACGATGCCGCGCAATTACTGACCATGCGCTCACGTCAAAGTGTACTGATGACTGCAACCCCTGTCAATTTACGAGAAGAGGAATTGTGGGTGCAACTCAGTTTATTGGCACCAGACCGATGGCCGACAATCGAACAATTCTTCCGCACAATGAGGCCAACACGAATGCTCAACGATGTGTTGGATGGTATTTCACGACCGGTGCCAAATCTACCCAGAGCGATTGATCACTTCCAATCGCTTCAGCATACGATTGGTTTTGCAGGTGACCCCCGACTTGTCGAGGCAATCAATTTGATTCAGGACGAAGATGCTTGGAATGAACAGAGAATAGAGAATTCAAGGCGACGATTGGCGAATTTGATTCGACGCTTAAGACCCTTGAACGATCTTCTGGTACGAACCAGACGTCGGGATTTGGACTGGCACATGGCCCGTCGGTGTGCAATCACTCTCGACATCACGCTCACACCCGAGGAGTGGCGACTTTACGAAGCTGCACGAGCATGGGCAAGGACTCTCATACAAATGAGGCATCCTGAGGGGGAGGTCTTCGATTGGGCATTGATTGTGCCTGAACGGATGGCTTCTTCTTGCTTGCCTGCCTTTGCAGGACACGTTGTGCGCCAATTGCACTCTCAGGCACGTGAAGTTCTGGACGATATGGATGAAGCAGAAGATGACATCGATTTGGAAGAAGTCGAAATTCGAATGCTTCGTCGGCTTGGGAACTTGAACGAACTCATTGATGCTGCCGAAGCGCTGGGTGAAACTGATTCAAAATATGATGCATTCATCTCATGGATTGAACAAAGTCTTAACGATGACCAAACTGGTGGAATTCTGCTGTTCAGCCATTTCCATGCAACTCTCCAGCACCTGCAACGACGTCTGACTGCTGATGGAATCAGTTGCGAGGTCATCACAGGTCGAACGCGGATGCAAGACAGAGATGTTATTCGAGAACGATTTAGAAATGGTGAATTCGATGTGTTGTTATCAAGCGAAGTGGGCAGTGAAGGTTTGGACCAACAACACTGCCACAGATTGGTCAATTACGATCTGCCATGGAATCCCATGCGGATTGAACAACGAATCGGTAGGTTAGATCGATTCGGTCAAACGGCAGAGGAAATTCAGATTCTCAATCTTGCTGTCGAAGGAACGATTGATGCAGCAATCCTGCATCGTCTGTATCACCGAATTCGACTCTTTGAAGATGCACTCGGTATGCTTGATCCGATGCTTGGTCAGGCCATGCGAATGGTGGCTAGAACTGAACTGGATCGTCCAATTGGATTGCGAATGGTTTCTGCTGCGGATGCTTCGAATGAAGATGTAGATGGTGTTATGACACTACTCGACAGGCGAGAGTTGTGGCTTGAAGAACGCGCAAATGAAGAACGTGAATGGGTCGGGCCCGACCCGGGAATTTCCGCGCTTCGAAATTCGGTTCATCGTCATCACCTAGGTGTCGGCGCCCAACAATTGCAAGATTGGATGATGTACCAACTTGGAGAACATGCCCAATTGCACCCCACTCGCGAGCCGGGAATTTGGATGCTCGGACTGGAGGCAGATTTGGTTCATGAATTGGCCCAACGGGCCATGGACAATCAACGAATTGATCGGGATACTGTGGGTTGGATGGAAACCATCACCACGTCTGCAGATAGTTCAGGACCTCATTGGTTCCATGTCATCTTTGAGCGAGACTTGGCTAGACTAAATCCCCAGCACATCTTCATCACACCTCATCACCCACTCATTCGATTACTCACAGAAATTGAAGATAGTTCGCCGCTGTTTCTACGAGTTGAACGTGACGATTCTACACCAGAAGAAGCTGCATGGTGTGTATGTATAGATTGGACTGTTGACAGTCTAACAAGAACCACAGTCAGACGCTGGCTTTATCTCGATGCTGGGGGTGTACCTGTACTAGATGATGGAGCCGAACCACTGCAACTCTTACGCGGGGGCGAAGTAGTTCGAGAGAGTGACCTACAAGCATTGTTGGACCCGATTGAAGGAGCATTATTGGAGAGCGAACGGCTTCGTCTGTTGCCGCTAATCGGTGAGTTGCGTGACAATGCAGAACATGCATGGCATCGAAGGATTATGCGTGAAATGGCCCAACTAGCAGATGCGGATTGGACCGCTCGCTCAGAAGGTAGGATGCCGGATCCCCGTTGGGTTCGGATGAAGAATAGCCTCATCACCAAGTTACAGGATGAATTGGCCAGAAGACTTGCTGAATTGGATCAGATTAGGGATGGATTAGAAGGGCGCTTGGATCTTCGAATAGCCATCCAAATCGAGTAATTACTCTTCTTCTGTTCCCGGGTCTGATTGATTGATGTATGGACGTAATTTTTCAGCGTGGGCCTTCAATCCCTCTACAGTACGACCTTCAGGTTTCATGGCACGAACCAGTTCCATTCTCGTCTCATTGTCAATGCGCATTCCAAAGGCTTGCAATCGCTCACCGATTTTTCGTTGCAAGCGACCGCCGGTTCTATCCCAATCCATGAGCAAAATTACTGAGGCACCTTGGTCCACCTTGTTGAGAATTCCATAAGTCTCGAAAATATAGGTGACCAATCGGGATTGATCCCAACCCCTATTCACTTGTTCAATGGGCCCTGTGAATCCCATGGTTTTGAGTGCGAACACATCCTTTTTTCCTTCAACCAAAATGGGGCACCCGCAGCCTCCAGATGATGGTGGTCGATTTCGAAAACGGGCTTGGCCCAATGCTTGTCCCGCTGTAGTGTAACGCGCGTCTCGGTCATTCGGCAAGGTAAGCCCCCAAGTATGATTCAATCTTTGAGAGTGGGGTTTCACTGAAGAGAATCGACTTCTGGCGTGAGCGGTGGCCAGCAACGATATTGACGAATGCAAGTGGTGTGTCGAACGCTTCTGAGAGCAACTCACGGACGGCTTCGTTGGCAGCTCCTTTCTGTGGTTGGGTCCTGACGGCGACCTGCAAACGGCCTCGCCAATTATCGATTCCAGCGATTCCTACGTGTTTAGCGGCGGGCTGAACGGCGACGGCCAAAATCACACCATCCTCGTCCTCACGTAGAAGTCCGTCGGGCCAATCTCCCATCATGAGACAATGGACATGGTTGATTCTTGATTTAATCGGCTGGATATTGAGTTTCAATTCATTTTGCTGACCCCCCTACGGGGGGCCAGACAACGCTCATATAGCGTCCTCTCTCCGGGCCGGCTGAGGATAGACAATGGAGGCAGGCGGCGAGGTGTTCTGGGAACTATTTGATGTGTTCAATTTCTGGGCACTCATCGTCCTCATTATCGTCGTAGTTTGGTTACTCTACAATTCCCTCGTCTTCCGTTCCAAAGATGGTAGTGACAACAATATCGACAACTTTACTCCCGGCGTATTTCCCGCAGAAAACGATAATCTCAAGATGGAATTGACTTGGACGATAGTGCCGTTCATCCTCATCGTCTATCTGACATTCATCGCTTGGGGCCCCATAGATCAGATGTGGACTGCAGATCCTGACGCTCACGAAGTGAAAGTAAATTCAAGCCAGTGGAGTTGGGCTTTCGACTGCGGTGATTTGGATGCGGATATCTGTGAAGTATCAAATATTGATGTTGAGGGTCAGACTAGACCTCTGCTTCGATTGAAGGCCGGGGAATCTTACATGTTCAACATGACTTCAACGGATGTTACACATGCGCCATTCTTCCTTGATTGGGGCCTTAAGGAAGATACCCAACCCGGGATGTACACTCGACTCTATCATACTCCTAGTACTGACGAGATTGGATCTTCTCTTCTCATGTGTACTGAGTACTGTGGCAAGGATCACGGCTACATGACGGCTGTTGTCGAGGTACACGCCTGAGGTGATATTATGTTGAAAGCGTTTAGGAATCCTCGTGCCATAGCCATCCTTGCCATTCTCTTGATTGCGGTGGCACTTGCACCTAGTGCCCAATCGTATCCGTTTGGTGTATCTGGCGTCCAGAATGATGGGTGTGCCTGTCACGGTCAGAGTCCAAGCGAAGAGGTTGTGCCCAGTCTCGAAGGGCTCCCTGCGGAGTTGGAAGGTGGAGCAACCTACACGCTCAACATTACATTCACTGGTGGCCCGTCGGGCACGGATCCTGGAGCAACAGCACTCGGGGGGTTCCATCTCTGGGCTAGTGCAGGTTCTCTTGCAGCTGTCGATGACTCGGTGAAGGAAAATCCTGACGGCAGTGTCACGCACAACGGTATCGATGCTGATGACACTGGGCAAGGCAATGATCAAACCCAGTGGCAAGTCGAATGGACCGCCCCATCAGAAGGGGGGGCTAAATTCGTTCTTCACACAAATTCAGTCAACGGCGATGGAACCAGTGGAGGCGACATGTATGGTCGTCTAACCCTAGATGTTGGTCCACAACCATCGGAACAAGCAAGTGGATTGACTGTTCTTGCTACAGCAATTCTCCTGATGGTGATGATAACCCTCGGATGTGTGATTTGGGTATTCTACAGACAGAGTCCAGACGCGTTTGCTTGGGAGAACTTCTGGCCATGGTTCAGTGATTTTATCACCAGTACGGACCACAAAAATGTCGGTTCGTTGTACATGGCCAACGGTCTGTTCTTCCTCGGAGTAGGGGGTATGTTCGCCCTAATTTTCCGGGTTCAACTTGCATCACCAGGAAACGATTTCCTGACTCAGGATGAATACAATCAGTTCTTCACCATGCACGGTACGACGATGATTTTCCTCGCAGCCATGCCAATGATTGCTGGATTTGCAAACTGGATTGTTCCATTGCAAATTGGAGCGCCTGATTTAGCCCTACCACGTTTGAACGCACTGGCGTTCTGGCTCAACCCTGCCGGGGCGATTCTCATCTTCACTGGAATTTTCAGTGGACAGGGGGCAGATACGGGGTGGACCGGGTACGCGCCTTACATTGTCTCACATGCAGCTCATTCCGGAGTCACGTTATGGGTGGCTGGACAGATTCTCTTTGTCGCCTCATCCACCATTTCTGGAATCAACTTCATGACCACGTTCTGCACGATGCGTGCGCCCGGCATGGGTTGGATGAATATGCCACTATTCTCGTGGTCAATGCTGATTGCCACACTGATGCTTTTCATCTCAATTCCCGCCTTTGGAATTGGATTGATTCAAGTCTTACTAGACCGGACGATAGGGACTGTGTTTTACGAAGCGGCAGCAGGAGGCGATCCGCTTCTCTGGAGTCACCTGTTCTGGTATTTCGGCCATCCCGAGGTGTACGTGGTTGTGCTGCCAGCCTTTGGTGTAATTTCTGAGGTGCTATCAACAAGTGCGCGACGAACAATCTTCGGCTACAAGTCAATGGTCTTCGCGCTCGCGGGCATTGGCATTGTTGGGTTCATTGTCTACGGGCACCATATGTTCACTTCAGGAATGAGCCCAGTTCTGCGATTCGTCACGATGCTGACGACGATGCTTGTGGCCGTTCCAACTGGAATTAAGATTTTCAATTGGCTGCAGACTATGCACGGTGGAAGTCTTGTCTACCGAACCCACACACTATGGGCACTAGGCTTCCTTGCAACATTCACATTAGGTGGAATCTCAGGAATGTACTTCCCCGCTGTAGCGATGGATTTACACTTACATGAGACTTATTTCGTCGTCGCTCACTTCCACTATGTGTTCGTAGGTGGAATCGTCTTCGGGCTTTACTCTGGAATCTACTATTGGTTCCCCAAGGCGACCGGTCGAATGATGAATGAAAAACTAGGAATTCTACATTTCATGACTGGCTTCATCTCTTACAACTTGGTCTTCTGGCCGATGCACAGATTGGGGATTCAAGGCATGCCTCGTCGACAGCACACATACTTC
>JASMFB010000039.1 GCA_030751995.1 Candidatus Thalassarchaeaceae archaeon | reverse complement strand
TGGGGATTACTCGGCAATCGGCATCTGTATCACAGTCACACTTGTGGCACCAATCAATGCTTCTTCGCCACTCCTCGGTCTGGTTGAACCAATAGCATCGGGTATCTAAGCAAATGTTGCCTCCAACAGTGGCAGAACGACGAATCATCACACTCGCAATCGTGCCCGCTGTCTCTCGAATTAGAGGATGAACATCGTCACTGTTCACCAAATCATGAATTCGAACCATTGCTCCGATTACAGTGCCTGAAAGTGCCGTCAATTCCTGCACTTTTGATAGGGAAATAACATCTGGTTTTGAATTGAGTTTCCACTTGTAATTGGGTAGCAAATCGGTGCCACCTGAAATCCAATCGAATTCATCCAACTCGGCAGCCAAAGCCAGTGCTTTGGCCAGATTGTTTGGAGTATGTAGGGTGAAGGGAGGCATACGCATCAGGAATCACCCCGGTGTCTTCTCTCGACATGACTCCACGCTCTTGCTGCGCGCTTGTTGGAATCGGTCAAATCCTCAGCTGTCGGCGTCACGGATTCTCTCCATCCTTCATTTTGTTCAGACATTGGAACATCTGGGTCGAAACCGAAGAGAACGCCGTTCACGTATGATGAACGATCTTCTTGGATATCCCTCAGATGGTCGCGCAAGGCATGGGCCTCTGCACGCTCCGCCAATCGTTGCTCCAATGGACCAGCCTCAAATCTTGGGCTTGGTAAGTCCAGAGGGTCATCGATGTCCAACTGCTTGCAACGTTTCTCAATCTGCTTGTGGAGTCGGTCGGGAGTAACCGGCAACTCATCGATTCGGATGCCAATCGCATCGTAAATCGCGTTACAGACGGCAGGAAGAATTGGAAGCAGCGGCCCTTCGCCAGCCTCTTTTGCACCAAACGGACCTTCCGGATCATTGCTCTCGACGATAATTGGAACAACTTCTGGCATCTCATGCACACTCATGATTTTGTAATCGAGTAAGTCGGGATTCATCAGATGTCCATCGCGGCCATACTTCATTTCCTCAGAAAGTACCTGGCCCATGCCCATGTGGCATGAGCCGATGATTTGTCCTTTGACCGCCAACGGATTGAGGGCTTTTCCACAATCATGTGCAGCCCATGCTTTGACGACTTTGACAAAGCCAGTTTCCACATCTACTTCGACTTCTGCTACATAGGCTGAGAAGGAATAAGCAGGGGCCAATCCTGCTGCAGCACCTTTGTGAACACCGCCCATGGGGGACGTTCTATAGGCGCCAGATGCAATCAGTGAACCCACGTCAGCCTGTGCTTTGTGCACGGCTTCCAACCAGGATACACCCACTGCCGGATCGTGCTTGTAGTAGATTCGCCGATCACCGACAACCAGAACATCAGCATGGTAACCAGTAATCTCGGAAGCGGCTTTGATTACCTTGTCTCTGAGTTCAATTGAGGCTCGGATGGCTGCATTGCAGTTCATGAATGTCACACGACTGGAATAAGAGCCCAAATCTACGGGCGCTGTATCGCTCTCCTTGCTGCGAATTCGAATCATGTCTAATGGTAGAGCCAGAACCTCTGCAACAGCTTGAGTGACTGCAGTATCGCTCCCTTGGCCAATCTCTGCAGCACCGGTGTGAACTGTGACGCCCCCATCCATGTCACACTGAAGGTGGACGGTAGCATGGGGGAAGTTCTCGGGGTCCCAATGAATGGGTAGTCCTGAGCCGGAAATGAAGAATCCACAGCCAACTCCAATTCCTCTACCGGGTGGCATTTTGCGGAACTTCTCATCCCAACCTGATTGCTCTCTAACCTTGGCCAGACATTCACGCATTCCAGTGCTGGTGATACGGAATCCAGTGATTGTTCGACTGTGAGGAGGCAGTAGATTGGCAAGGCGGAAGGTCATGGGATCTACACCCATCTGTTCAGACACCGCATCGATTCCAACCTCTACAGCACAGCGACTGTTGACCGCACCGTGGCCACGCATCGCCCCACTCGCTGGCTTGTTGGTCCAAACTCTAGCCCCGGTGTAGTTGAAGCCCCCAATCTCGTATGGTGCAGTGTGTAGTACACCGTTGTAGTAAGTAGTTACATGCCCAAAGGATGCGAATGCACCCCCGTCAATCAGTGCATCAGTCTCAATGCCTGAAATTCGCCCTTCATCGTCGGCGAATACTCCCATCTGGATTCGTGAAGGGTGTCGTCCACGATTAATCCAGTAAACCTCCTCACGGTCGAAGTTGATGCGAACAGGACGACCGCATTTTCGAGCAAGAATAGCGGCGCACATCTCATGAGGAAATGGATCGGATTTCCCTCCGAAACCCCCGCCGACAAAGGTTCGATGGACATTGATTTGATGCATAGGGATGTCGAGGACCGATGACAACCCTCGGTGCAGATAATGCGGAACTTGCTGAGGACTCCAAACAGTCAATCTACCGCTTGGGTCCCAATGAGCGACTACAGCATGGGGCTCCGTGAAACCGTGGTGTAGTCCTGCAACCTCCCAATCAGCCTCGTGTCGAAACGGTGCAGCCCCCATCCCATCGAGGTCTCCGAACTGCTGGAATACACGCTTCTGAACATTGGATT
The DNA here is from genome assembly GCA_030751995.1 of Candidatus Thalassarchaeaceae archaeon. Lineage (GTDB taxonomy): Archaea > Thermoplasmatota > Poseidoniia > Poseidoniales > Thalassarchaeaceae > MGIIb-P. Next base: position 12,374 of record JASMFB010000039.1, on the reverse strand, counting down.
CTCCAATGTGGTACTTGCCTCGGTCATGAATCGGATTCTCCGAATCCAACAACCCCTCCTCCATGTCGTGGATGCTTGGGAGAACTTCGTATTCGACTGAGATTGAATTCATTGCATCAATTGCCGTCGCCTCGTCGATTGCACAGACACAAGCGACCAAATCGCCTACATGCCGAACTTTCTCTCTTGCCATAGCATGTTCATCCTTGGTCACAGGAAGTACGCCAAACGAGTTGGCAGAATCCTCTCCTGTGGCGACGGCGAACACACCTTCCATAGCCTCAGCAGCAGACGTATCGATTGATTTGATGATGGCATAGTGGTGAGGTGATCGCAGAATCTTGCCGATAAGTTCGCCCGGCAGTCGAATATCATCTCCGAACTGGGCTTGGCCGGTCATCTTCCAATTGGCATCGACCAGCGGGGTGGATTTCCCGATTGTCGTTCCAGTGATATGGGGGTCATGGACATGAGGCCCTCGGGGCTGCTTCTTGCGCCCCCCTTCTGATTCTGGAACGTAGTCAAGGTCCTGAAGTTTGGAATGCGGGTCAGAGCCTCCTGAACCAGGTACGCCGAAATCCTGCTTGCCAGCGACACGTTTGCCGTCTGTACGTTTCTTGCCCCCACCTTTACCTGGGGCTTGTCGGTATCCCTTGCTCATGGTCCAACCTCACTTTGAACTCCCTGGTGGGAGCGAGGGCTCGTCTGGACCCACTGGGTGTGGATCTGATTTCGGCCCGGTTGGATCTTGGGATTGGCCGCCATCTCGCTTCATCGCTGCAGCCATTTCGACCGCATCGACAATTTGCTGGTATCCGGTACATCGGCAGAGATTGCCTTCGATGGCACACTTGATTTCATCACGCGTCGGCTCTGGGTTTTCATCGAGGAGTGCGCTACTAACGATGAGGAATCCAGGGGTACAGAAGCCACATTGACTTCCACCGGCTTCGGCGAAGCACCGTTGAATTGGATGTAGGTGATGTCCGTCAGCTAATCCTTCAACCGTCGTGATGTCGCTGCCTTCAGCCTCCTTGGCCAAACACAGACAGGAGAGACGTGGTTGGCCATCAAGCAGAACAGTGCAGCACCCGCAGGTCCCCATGTCACATCCACGCTTCACTCCGAGTGTACCGACTTGGTCACGCAAGACATCGAGAAGGATGGCGTTGCTTTCGACCAGATGTTCGCAAGCCTCTCCATTGACATTGGCTTGCCACGCCTCCTTCCCAGCACCCGGAAGCATGGGGACTCGGATATGGATTGACATGGCGAACATCGCGACCCTGTCACGGGCGACCTTTGATGATTCGCCCGTAGGGCGATGTCCTCAAAAACTGCTCATCCACGGCTTGGCGGGAAGAATGGAGCCAACACTCCAGCAAGAGCACCGATATTCCGAGTCTGAACCCAAACAGTGCCTTGGCCAGAGAAGTGCATGACCAATCCCTCTCCACCGAAAATCAGTGAACCCATTCCGCCGACTTTACCAATCTGGTAGTCGACACCATCTGTGAATGCAACGACGTGCCCCGTATCCACGGTGACGATTTGCCCAGGCTGAATTTGAATCTGCTTGACAGCACCGTATGAGTTGTAGTAGACACGACCCGCTCCGGCTTGGGTAAACGCTCGGATGAAGAATAATCTTTCACCACTAAACATGCCCTTGAATCCTTGAAATTTCGTGTCAGTTTCCACATTTGGAGTGCTGGCTAGGTATGATCCGCTCTGGATAAACAGGTTCTGGCCAGGCTGGCAATCGAACCATGCTATGTCGCCAGGAGATCCGGGGGCAAGGCTGACCCAACCACCATTGGCTCCTGCAGTGAAGGTATTGAGGAAGAATGATTCACTCGTGAATACAGATTTCGCCATACTCTTGAAGAAGCCACCAATGCCGCCTCCGCCACTCATCCCGGTCTTCATTTCTACACCGGATTGACAAACCATCGCTCCGGCTTCGGCTCTCACACTCTCGCCGGGTGCGAGGGCCAATGTCAACATCGTAAAACTTGGATTAAACTCAATGTGTTCTTCCATGTTCGTGTGGTAGGTAATTTTGACTTTGAATGTTCCTTTGTGGGCCCTTCAATCAAAGAGGCGTAGAATAGCTGGACAGAGGAGTAGACTGAATCCAAAAATCCACAAGAAAAGTGGGATGAAATCTAGCCCCGTGTCGAAGTTCGACCAGAACGTGAAATAATTCTGATTCTGTACGATGGCACTCTCCATTTCCCCCGCATCATCATCACCAATCATCGATGCGGATTCGATCTGGAACACCGGCACCATATCATCCATCGTGGGTGGCGTTACCATGTCATTTCCATCCCGTGTATCGAGGTAGAATGTGGTGGTTGATTCTCCGGCGATAATTAGCCCTGAGAGTTGTTCTGACTTGACTTCAATGTCGCTGCCCAAGTACACGGGAAGGGCACTTGGTGTAGCGTCTAGAAGAGTAAATGTCTTCAGCAATTTTGCCTGAATCAATCTGCTTGTTGGTTCGACAGATGCGGTGCAGACATCGACGGGGATGTTCTTGACTGAACTGGTTCCTGAGCAATCGAGGTCAGCGATTGCATATCCTGACACGTCGACTTTATCTCCCTCGCCGGCAATGAATCCACCAGTGGCTCCACTCAACTCCTCGGGTGTGATGATTCCAAATGTAGCTGCCAACATTGCATCGTTTCGCCACGACAATTGGGTCGAACCATCCTGCTCAATCATCTCACCTTTGTCGCACGCTGGATTTTCTCCCGTGCAGATGGTGTAATTCGTACCATCTCCGTTGGGCACACCATTCGAACCGTAGTATGTCGCGTTTGCTTCCAACGAGGCCCAACCCACACTCATGTCCGTTGAATCTCCTGATGCTAAGTATGCACTGACTGGATCGTGCCAACCGTAGAGCCAGTTGTTGACAGGTTGTGTGAGATAAGGTGTGGTTCCGAATTTATCCATCAAATAATCTGGCACGAAATTTTCGAAAATTGGACCCATGACTAAAGTCTGCATTGCGCTTGCAGCATTCGTGTCTATATCGTATAAAGCGGCAATTGTCTCAGTGTTCCAAGCCACTGGTTCTGCGGGCTGCAGCGTGGCTAAATCAACTGGTGGTGTATTGCCCACCAATTCCCCGTAAAGGAACAAATTCGCTCCGGTTCGGGTGGTCAATCCTAGGGGGCCATACAGAACATTCGCGGATTGTTCAGGCGTGAGATTGACAGCAGGTAGGGCGTACATGGTTTCCCACAATCCACCTAGATTCAGACTTCGTTCGAGATAACCACCGTTGATGGGATCTTCAGCACCAAATGTAGTGTTGACAAATTGGCCCGCATTGACGGCACCCGTCCCTCCAATAAGTGCCAGTTGCATTGAGGTCGCCGAGGTCGCCCAACCATTGGCCCAAGTGTAAATTGCATCATATTGCGTCTGATCCAGTCCGAAGGTCCCCATTGCAGTAGTTACATCCATGCCAAGGAACGTTGCCAAACCAAAGCCGGTTCCATCTGCATTCTCAGCCAGCAAACCGAGAGGGGTGTCGGTCCCGTCTCCATTCATCATCAGATTCAGATTGTCGACATCAGAGAAATCAATATCTAGCAAATGATCCAATCGTTCGCCAATATCCTCGCTGTCGGTGAAATCTGAACCACCCCCATTCTCTTGGAATTCTGACCCAGTGAGGACATATAGGGACCAATCTCGAATCAGGGTTTGGGGATAATCTGGGACTTCTGTATCGACAATATCATCCCCATTCGTATCAATCATCATCGTGGCCATATATCCGTACGCTGTTGCACGATACACCGTGGTCGAATTAGCGGGGTCTGCAATGATGTCTGAGACCAAGAACTCTGGAGCACCCATGCCCATGAAAGCGACAGGACCCGAGGGGTCGCGCATCGAGATGTTGAATCCGGAATCTAGGGGATGCGTGGTTGAATACAATGCATCATCGATACCCTCTGACCAATCAGGGTTAGGCAAAGGATTCCCATCTTGGATATTGCACATGATTACGCACACCTTCCCCATCGCTTCCGCAGTCCCCAAAGCTGCTGTACCATACGTCCCATATCCTGTACCTCCGGCAGTGTTTGTCACCGAGGTGATGTATTGTGAGGTGGCTATTCCGGCTTGCGTCGTGTTGAGATCCTGATTCATCACTGCGCTGGCGAAGCCAATTTTGGTGAGATCCATGATTCCATTGAACGCTGTGCCGGTGGCGCCGATGATTTGGGGTCTAAATTGGATGTTCAATTGTGTTATTTCGGTATCACAAGGCATCTCACTATCCGACGAACATTCAAACGACTTGACGAGATTGTAGGTTAATTCTCCCGCATCTTCATCATGGCCGATGAGTGTTTTCGTCGAAGTGATGTCATAGGTGAACGGACCCATTTTCTGATAGTTCGGCGTGGCTCCAGTGTCCATGACATCGGCAAGATTGGTTACATCCCAGGCGTAATAATCGCGTTGGGCCGTTGAGGTTGCCCAATCAGCCTCTACTGTAGAACAATCTCCATTCTCTCCACATGCGGCATCCAATGGGAATGTTTCGAATTTTTCATCCACAGCAGCCGGCACTGCTCCTGTGAAAACGATTGGGAGAAGGGTGAGATTCAACAGAAGGAAGGTTAGGCCGACGCCAATCAAGACCTTGTCGCGAAGGCCGAATACCATGAACGGGGGATTCGTTGATTGGATGTTAAACCTTGAGCCTGTCCAAACAGAAATTTCCACTCAGAATTTCACGCCCCGCCATCCGTATTGCTTATTCATTGGACCCGTGGGTGCCCAACCATGAACGCCAAGGCCATCGCACTGGGTATCGTCGGAATTCTCCTCATCAGCATGAACCTATTCGTGGTCTCACCCTTTGTCATGGGAGTAGTCGATGAGAAACTCTCGGAAGCCACGGTGATGACCAATGAGACATGGGAAGACGAAGAATGGCTCAATGCTGTCTCGACTCGTTCATTCTACGCGTGGAATCTTACCAACGTCGATGAATTGCAGGAGAATGACTCCGCAGAGATGGAATTCGAGAAGATGGGACCCATCACTTACGAATTGACCACCAAGCGTGAAGTTCTGTATCACGATTCTTCTGCAGGCACACTCACATATCGGGAATACAACGTCTATGATTGGTCTGGTGGCTTGTCAGGTGATACTGAATTAACTAACATCAACATCTTGTACAATACGCAGAAGATTGGCGCGGCAGGTAGCGCCATCGATTTCGGTTCCTCATTTGTCAAGGGTGCTTACGCGCGTGACATGATGTACGTCGATATGAGTGAGCGGGCTCCCTCAATCTGGACCAGTGACGATATCGCAACTGCGGGTCGTGAATCGATGATGAACGAGATTGGATGGGGTGGATCCGAACTCGCCAATACCACCCTTCAACATGTCATGTATGACGCTAAGGATCCCGGCGATGATACAATCTGCATCGCGCTCACATGCGACATTGGCCCAATGCTCATGATTCGAGGCGGGGCACCAGACAATGGAACAAATTCAACCAATCGCGCAACACTGTTCGGCTATGCTGCAGAGGGTGAATTTGGTATCGATGTCACCATGACTGGAATGATAGATGAGATGATCTACAATGCCATCAATGCTCGATTCACTGCACATGGTGGCGGGGCCAACCTTGAATCGGCAAGTCATGATGATTTGAATGACCGATTGGAAGAGATGACCGGCGTTCGCGTCGATGATGAACCGACTCTCCAAAATTTGCTGTTCGGAGAAGTGGATGGGACACTCGTGGGTTTGCTACGTTGCGACAGTCAGAAGATTCTCTGTGGTTCTACATACTTCTTGCAAGGCGCGCAGGATGACCCCTTCGCAACTCTCAACGAATACACGATGAACGAATCCTCTCGCTTTGGATACACCGAATTGGTAGGCATCGGCCTGGATTGGGCGGGCGCGTGGTTCCTAGCCGACACTGACTTCGAGATGGTGTTAGCGGGCGATTCGGGCAAGATGAATGCCGATGAATGGTTCTTGGAAGCGTTCGGTTCAATTGATCCCATTAATCACGAATACATCACGCTAAGCCTCAATGTAGGAACAGAACTTGGACCATTGTGGAGCACTGTATATGGCAACGAATTGATCGATTTAGATCCCGAGGTTACAGCCGGTCTATTCACTGGACAACATTCCATCATCGGTGATTTTGCACAGGACTTCCTCTATGGAGAAATCATGGGATATTCGGTTCCAATGGATGAAAATTTCACCCCTGCCGCAGGCGGTACTGTTCACGAATGGAATGATTCCCTAGTCGCTCAGATTTACGGATTGGACAACAATTCTGCAAGCGCGCTGCGCTGGTTGTTCAGTTACACCGTGTTCGATCAGTTCCTCGAGCCCCTGTTGGAAACTTTCCTCGATGTCGTACCATTCAAGACACAAACGGTGAATCAATGGCTGTTCGGGTGGGAAGATCCACTCAGTGGCTGGGCATCCTTGGAGAAGAACGCTACCTACTTTGGTTGTGGAGATTCAGATGTGAATGGCCCATGCTCGACCGATTCTGCATCGGTTTATTCCGTGTATACGGGGGCCGTCGGTAATCATGAACCCGGCCAAATTATCGCTGAAGATGGAGACATCCACTTGCCATGGCGCACTCCTTCACGAAACGCGTCCGCGTACGGGTTGCTAGACCCTGTGGTACAATCTGGTGCTGTGGGCAGTTACTACCCATCGGATATGCCGGCAACGGCAAATTTGGGTGGATACGCAGTAACTACCAGCGAAATCACTGGCAAGGGCTCAGTCTACGGAATTGAAACCAACACACATACATTCACAGTCGATCCTCTCGATAACCCAATCCAAGCGAAGTTGCTCGCCCAAGAGAACGTCTTAGACATCTTCCCTGGTGCACTACCAATCTACTTTGGTGGCACTGTTGTCATGGAAATGGAGCCCAATGTGAATGCGGCCATCGCTGGTGATCTGACATCCTATTTCTATCTCGATACACGCGGAATCGGTGCTGTTGATCCGACGATGGATGATCTCCAACCCGTATTCCAAATCTCACAAACCTCGTCGATGACCGAAGAGCAGTCAGTTGATTTCAAGGACGCCGTGATTACTAATATGCAACCCTACAGTTACTGGACCAACTTCGATGGAGGGGATGCTATGTTCATCGATGAAATCACCCTCTTGATTTGGCTATTAGGAATCGCTTCACTTCTCGGCTGCTCATATCTGGCCAAGACCGATTTAATGCGCGAAGAAGATGGGCTTGAGACGAATCACGAAGAAGAGTGAATCACTCTTGCTCGACCATCCAACGCATCAGCGCAGCTTCGGCGTTATGCAAATGCTCCCCGATTGTTGAGCGCGCCATATCTAGGCGCTCAGCCATCTGCCGCAAAGTCACCCCTCTTGGGTCATCATAGTACCCCCATTGTACCGCAGCCTGAGCCACTTCCCATTGACGGTCACCAAGTAAGGACCGGGGCCCAATTTCCACATCCTCCTCGTTCACAACCTTGACACTATCTGGTGGCATGATTTGATTGGCCAGAGAAAGGAAATTACTGATGCCACTAGGTACGCCACGAAGTGAAATCGAAATACCCTCCTCGGAAAATGAGTAGGGCGGAAGAATCGCAATATCGCGGAAGTCAATGCTTGCGATTGCTAGAGGGTGGGAATTGAAGACAACGATCGGAGGCGAGCCATTCCCTCCCTGCAGGACCGATTCAAAGGTCAGAAATTCTGAATTTGAAAGATCTTCGGGCCCAAATCCTTCTCGAAATTTACAGCGCACCAATTGTCGAACTCCATTTTCTGAAATGGAAAGATGGGCGACGACTTCCATGCGGGAACAAGCAATTAACAGGTCCTTGAACCCATAAACAGCCATTTTGGCACGACTCCAATGAAGATGAACGACCTGCACCTCAAACGGGATGCTGCAAGGCATAATGAACCCTGCGCCTGCAAGCGTTCAGTCGAAGGACAGGTTATTCTCGCCAAGATGCAGAAGCAGGTTCAACCCCTTTGACTTCGGCAATGATTTGTGCAAGAACTGCAACAGCAATTTCCTGTGGCGATTCAGCACCTATGTTTACTCCGATAGGGCAAATGACTGTGTCGAGAGTTTCTTGCGAAATTCCCGAATCTAGACCACTCTTCTCAAAGGCTTGCCATTTGGATCGAGATCCGATGCAACCGATTCGAGGTCGACCTTCTGTTCTCTCAAGCAAACCAATCAGTAGAGTCTCGTCAATAATCCAATCATGACCTAGCAGAAGAATGTGTGAGAAGCGAGCAAGGGATTCCGTAGTTTCTCTGGCAAGAAATTCCTCGGGTTGTGAAGCAATGCACTCTTCGGCATCAGGCCACAATTCTTCAGCAGCATATTCTGGGCGTGTATCTAGAACAGAGACCGACCAACCGAGAGGTGCACTCAAATCGGCGATTGCTTGGGCACAATGCCCCCCGCCTGCGAGCAATATGTGCGGCATTGGCTGAATCACTTCCATCGCGACGGTGAGGACGCCACCACATAGGCTGTTGAGTGGGGTGCCGGCAGTTCCACTAGCCTCTTTCTGCAATTGGTATGTCTCGATTCGGCCCTCATTAGTCTCCAAAATCTCTCGAAGATGATTCATCACTTTGAGTTCCAGACCTGCTCCTCCTACGGTTCCGTAAACTTCGGATTCGGTGACCGCCATGTGTGCGCCAGGTTTGCCCGGCACACTACCTTGAGACGTGATGACACTGGCCAAGGCCACCGATTCACCTTCTCGCAATCTGGCCGTGGCCCACTCAAGGACTCGTTGAGTCATCGAATCTGGGACAAGGCCGCGCCTCTTGAGAATGTTCTTCAACCAATGTCATTTCGATTCGCTTGATTGCCATGGGCCTTGTGACTTTCATGGAGGGTTTCAGCCCGATTGAGCAGGCCTTGATTGCGGGCATTTTCACTTGGTTTATGACCGCCGCTGGTGCTGGCTTGGTCATTTTCTTCAAAGAGATTGAACGCAAAGTTCTCGATGCCATGCTCGGATTTGCAGCCGGTGTGATGATTGCTGCTAGTTTCTGGTCACTCCTCGCTCCTGCACTTGAGTTGTCTGAAGGAAAAGATCTACCCGTTTGGTTCCCGGCTTTGGTCGGATTCATGTTGGGTGGCGTGGGTATGAGGGTGATCGACATGTATCTCCCTCATCTCCATCCGGGCGCGCCCCCCGAAGAAACAGAAGGCGTCAAAACATCGTGGCACCGCAGTATGTTGCTGGTGTCGGCAATCACTCTACACAATATTCCTGAAGGTCTAGCCGTCGGAGTCGCCTTTGGAGCAGCCGCCTCCGGGTTGCCTGGTGCAACTGTGGGTGCCGCCATTGCCTTGGCAATTGGAATCGGTATCCAGAACTTCCCCGAAGGCGCAGCGGTCTCTCTACCCCTCAGGCGCGAGGGACTGTCGCGAAGACAGAGTTTTGTTTGGGGTCAATTGTCCGCCACCGTCGAGCCGGTTGCCGCCGTTCTGGGTGCCGCACTGGTGATTGCAGCCGCACCCATCCTCCCTTATGCTCTGGCGTTTGCAGCAGGCGCGATGATATTCGTTGTGGCTGAGGAATTAATTCCAGAGGCCCATCGTGGCGGAAATGGGGACATTGCGACCATGGGTGTCATGATCGGATTCTCGGTGATGATGGTTCTCGACGTGGCCTTCGGTTGAGTTCATCATTCTTGAGTCAAGAATCGTTCTGTGGTAAAGACCAACTATGAGGTACAAGAGCCATCGTCATGGCTCATGTATGGGTGGTGGATTCGAATTGTTTCATCCACATCGGTTCAATGGCGCCTGAAGGATTCATTGATGACTTGAAGAAAATTCTCGACAACGAATCTACGAGTTTGCATGTTACACCAGGGGTACATGATGAAGTTCGAAATGTCAGATTTCAGCGATGGCATGGAAAACCGAACCTTCTAGAAGAAATGCATAATCTTCTATTGACGATTAATGTTGAAGAAGATGAAGTCAGGGCTTTGGCAGAAAAAATAGGAGAGAAAGCCTCCCCTCAAGATGTCGATTTGTCACTGATGATATTGGCTGCAAAGTTGGTCCAAGAAGGACGAAAGGTCACACTCGTCTCTGATGATTTCAAGATGACAACGACAGGCGACAAAGTGAATATGACCTTTGAAACATGTCCACCATCTACATTCTTGCAAAGATTGGCAAATTCTGGTTCCAAGGGCCAACGGACTCGTTTGCGCAGCCTGTCAAGACGTGTGCGTGCGGCTGAAATGCGCTATGCAATCAGCCGAGCAGGACAATATGATGTGCAAGCGAAACTTACGTGGATGGTGGATTCACTTTTGGCCTCCAAATTGTCCCCAAGTGAAGATTCAGATGATTCTCCAATATCCGATGAACGAAAGATGGTCGCCGCCCTTATTCGTTCGATTCGTGGTGAAAAAGTCAAGAAATCAACGCTCAAAAAGTTGGGCACTTTACCCGAAATTTGCTCATCTGTTTCAATATTGGATGAACATCTTTCATCACTTACATCTGATGGGAGTTCAGATGACATTTCTCAAGAATATGAGAGAACGGCTTCAATCCTAGCAGAAGTATTGGAAAGCACTGGATTTGGATTGGCTCCTCTAGATGAAGAAATGGCAGAACTTGCACACCGAGCCATGGCTGGCTATGTCTATCGAATGGAATCCGCCCTTGGCGTTATGTCCAAGATGTCGGGAAACCTCGGCTTGGCACGATTGCATCTTTCGCGGGCTTTGCATTCAGCGACTCTCATCGATGATGTTGGGGCTGAAATGCGAGCTATGCATCAATTGGGGATGCTCTCAATGGCCACAGATGATTGGAAAAGGGCTGCTGTTCTGTTTGAAACATCAGATCGCCAATGCCAAACCATTGGTGGCAACAGAATTCCTCCTCTGGTACTTTCGGGAATTTCTCGCCAACTGAATGGCGATAACGAACTTGCAATTACACATATGAAATCAGCAGCAGCATTGGTGCAATCAGACAAAACGGCAGCCACAGATATTCTCACAAGTATTGGCAATGGGTTACTCACCGTAGATTGCCCTGGATTGGCCATTGAAGTACTTGATGAAGCAATGGAATGTGCGATTGAAAGCGGACAGGAAGAGCGCCTCGAAATGCTTGCGGAACTACTCCTACTTGCCAATACTGCCATCAGCAATCGAGAAGAAGGAAACTTCGATGATTTACGGCAATTGCTTGATGGTTTGAATGAAATCGATGATGCAGCAAGTGGGGAATTCTCAGCACGGATTGCAGACATCGACAAGAAGGCTGTTGAATTGTCAAAACCCCTCGATGAAACTTGGAGTGAATGGCAACCGGCAAACCGCCTATTGCCTGACGAATCTCCTCTAACCGTTCTTCGAATAGATGAAGATGAAGATGGACGGAATTTGGTCATATCACACCACAAGACTTTGGGTGCCATTGGGTTGTGGTTGCCCGAAGGGGGCGTGCATGCATCTCCGGGAAATTTGATTCAGATTCAAGACAGTCGGGTCAAAGTAGCCGCGCCTACTGAAATCCTTCGAGATATCCACAATATTCGAGGAGTTGTCGCAATCGAAGATCCGGATGCGTTGTCATTCATTGTTCGAACAGATGATATTCTGGATGATGACTAATTTCATCGGCGTTTCAATGGGTACCCCTCCGAATTTTCGGGAAAAGAATACTATGGAATACTTCAAGAGAAGAATGTTACACGGAAAAACGCATATCCATCTGATGGTCTTGCTATTTTTGTTGTGCGGAGGGGTTTCTATTGAGATTATACTCCCACAAAGACGTGTTTAAACATAGATTTAAATCCATGAAATCTATTATTCTCGTAGTATTAATGATTTCAATGTCTCTCTCAGCGGGAATCATCGAAGTTAGCCGAGGGCCTTGGCTCATCGAAGAAGTTCCAAGCGAACTTGACCCCCCAATTCCAGATCCAATGTATTCTGCCCCTGCTGATTGGGAATTGATTCCAAGCGAGTCAAATATTGAAGTGGCGGAAAACAGCGCAATTTCTGACTTGACATTCAACTGGACTGCCTGGTCTTCGGGTGTTGTGAACAGCACCTTAAGCGTGTATACTCCAGGATATTCTGGCTATTATAACGACATTGCCATTGACAGTAACGACAAAGTCCACATCGTCTTCTATCGATATGACAATGAGAATATCTATCATTCGACAAACGCTACTGCTTCTGGAAACTGGGAGACGAATGACATCGATACAAATGGGGATGTTGGAGAATATTGTTCCATCGCCATCGATTCAAACGAT
>JASMFB010000038.1 GCA_030751995.1 Candidatus Thalassarchaeaceae archaeon | reverse complement strand
TTCGCCCCATTCATCCAAGGATGACCACATCCGCGTACTTTGGTATCAAGCGGCAAACCTACTGAAGGCGAAAGACCCCACAGTGGATGATGGAGTCACGGAACTGGTTCAATTGAGCGAAGAAGCCGATGCAGATGTTCTGGCTAGGTTCGAAGACGCATATCAGCCGGTTCTCGATGGAATGTTAGTGACATTATCGCGCATGGGCATCGAGTTTGATTCATTCACCAAGGAATCGGCCTTCATCGTCGATGGTAGTGTCGAGGTCTTGATGGATCAACTACAATCTTCTGAACTGCATGACGAGGCTGAGAACGGAGCGCACTACCTGGAATTGGAGACCAAGGGCATCAAAGGCAAATCAACCAGATTCTATTACCGACGTGGCGATGGGAGCAGCCTTTACGCTACCCGTGACTTGGCTTACCATCAACAGAAATGGACACGATCTGGACACCTACTCAACATTCTCGGCGAGGATCATAAATTGCAATCCAAGCAAGTCAGCATCGCATTGCAGGAATTGGGCACCCAGCCACCCGAGGTCGTTTTCTACGCCTTCACCAAGTTGGCTGACGGCAAGATGAGCACACGACGTGGAAATGTCGTCTACATGGATGATTTGTTGGATGAGGCACAAGTCAGAGCCTATGCAACAGTCAGGGAAATTCGTTCCGATCTTTCTGAAGAACGATTGCAGGAGATTTCTGACGCGGTTGGCATTAGCGCCACCCGATTCAACATCGCCAGAATCTCACCTGACAAGGGCATTACCTTCCGTTGGGAGGATGCACTGAGTTTGGAGGCCGACAGTGCCCCCTTCATCATGTACAGTCATGCAAGAGCCTGTTCCATCCATAGGAAGGCCGGAGATGTCGATACATCGGTGGGCCTCGACACCTCAGCACTCGAAGGATCAGCGGGCGAATTGGTTCGTAGAATGGCCTACATGAATGATGAATTGCAAACCGCCATCGATTCAGCCTCCCCTCACCAGTTCTGTGCATGGCTGAGCGCCTTGGCTGTGGATTACAATCGATTCTATCGTGATAATCATGTGATTGATGATGAAGGGATTGTTGTACAGAATTACATCATCAGCGATTTGGCCCGTGAACATCTGAGACGCGGATGTGAAGCAGTGGGAATTTTACCTCTTGAAGAAATGTGATCGAAGGTTTGGTTTTTTGAATGAGTTCAATCTGTGCTCTTTTATTCATTTTCTCGATTGGTTGCTTCCTTTTGTATCGATTTTTTACGAAAGCACCAGTTACACCTGATCTTGAATTAGAGGCGATAATTATGGCGCCCCCACCTCAAGAACCTCAGTCTGGAGATGCCAATGTATCTGAACACGCATCCGAGTTCGCCGAAACCCTTGAAAAATTGGAATCAGGAGAGATTCAAACATCAGATTATGAGCAGTCTGAATTTGCAGACATCATAGATGAGGAAGAAGTTGAAGAAGCGATGAAAAACAAAACTACTGGTCTATTGCTTTTCGTGGTGGCTATTATCTGGATGATTCTTGATCTCCAATAGGCGTATGTAATCCACCACCCATCCGCATCTTTTTCTGGTAGTTTTTCTAATTCTTTATTCTTCTTCGAGAATTTCTTCGACTGTTTCACCAGCCCCAAATATTGAGGCGATGATGGCAGAAATCCAACCGACCATGCGATCACTCGGTGATATCCTCGGCCACAGAATCGAACTTCTTCTGCTGGATGGTTCTTCTCTCGCGGTCTTTCTCATCTAACCACGCTTCTCTAGATGGCATTCTTTCCATCATTCCTGCAGAGGCAGATTGAGCCCGCATCGCAACCAGTCCTTTGAACGCATGTTGGTAATCCTCAGCGCGCTTGTTCCAGTTGGCCGCAGGCCACCCACAATCCCAACGGCTTGGGTCGTAGGCATTCTGTTCAATCCAAGCACCGCAGCGAGGATAGTAGCATCGGGCTTTCTCTTCGTCCCCTTCGATCCAGAACGTGAGTTCATCACACACTGGGCAGTTCTTTCGGTCGAAGGCTGCGAGTTCAAACGAACCCTCCTCTCCAACGTAATCAATCTCCCATGCAACGATGCTTCCACTCACCACATTTGTCGAGCCAGCCCGACTCAGGAATGCTCGCATCACATCCCAAGCATCCTGTTCTGTTGAGAATACGCCAAGCTGTGTTCTCTCGCCGCCAGGGGTTGCCACGACGGGAACGAAAACCTGCTTCAACGGTTCCTCCATGTTACGCCGTCCTCTATGAGGACGGAAGAAGTCATCGATTCGTCAAAGACTGGTAAGCACTTCTGAGATGCGTTGCGATGTGGCCGCTCGAACCACAGCCAAAGCTTCGCCATTGGAGAAAATTCCTGCACAAGGCAGCAAATCTACCGAGGCCGCAAAGATGGGAAATTGCGTAAACAATTCCTCTGCATCTTCCTTGTCTATCCAATGCGATGGAACTTCCAGTGGTTCTTCGGATAGAGCACCCTCTAATTCGATACAGTGGAGACAATCCACTGCTGTGATGATAATGACGCCCACATCTGCCGCCACGACCTGCCGCCATTCCATGCATCGCCCATCTGGCGCATGTTCTTAGCGTGGTCGCTACACGCCGGTGACATGGTTAACGTCGGTGATGATGCTCCAGACTTCAGTCTGCTAGATCAAAACAACAACGCTGTCAGCGGCTCGCAATTCAAGGGACAGAAGGTAATTCTCGCCTTCTTCCCCGCAGCCTTTACAGGTATTTGCACAACAGAGATGTGTACATTTGAGGGCAACATGTCCAGATTGAACGATGCCAATGCCGTGGTTCTCGGAATTTGCGTGGATGCAAGATTCTCCAATGCTGCTTTTGCAGAAAAGAATGACCTAACCTTCCCTATCCTTTCGGATTACACACGTTCAACAGTCGAAGCGTACGGAATCGCTCTGCACGACTTTGCGGGTATGCCAGGATACACAGCCAGCGAAAGGGCGGTATTCATCGTCGATGAGGATGGCGATGTGATTTGGAAGTGGATTGGTGAGAATCCTGGTGTACAACCCGATTATGACGCGGTTCTTGCGGCTGTAGGTGCCTAGAAGGTCACACCTTCTGGCCATGTTCTCTCAACCAGCGCCAATCCCCCATCGTGAGGCATTGGTGCTTGGGGTTTCTCAATCCTGATTTTCACACCAGCGACATTGAGATGGCCAGAAACGATTTCGATGATTCGGTCGCACAGTGTTTCCATCATGAATACTGATTCTCCGCGAGCGACGATATCGTGGACTGTGCGTTGTAGAAAGGCGTAATCCACACTGGTGGCCAAATCATCTCCACTCGACGGTTCTTTCAGCACTACCCAAATGCTGACAATGAAGTTCTGATCCTTCTCTCTCTCGTGATCAAAGACCCCGTGCTTGCCCTTGAGTTTGTAATTCTCAATTGCAACGATTGTACTCATCCAATCACCTATTCTTCTCGCTCGTGTACCCAAATGATGTGGTAGCCGAATTCGGTTTTGACGAATCGGTCGACCTCATTCAGAGGTTGTTCAAAACATGCGGCACTGAATTGTCTCACCATCTGACGTTCGTGGAACCAACCGAGGTCACCTCCGCGTTGCCCACTGGGGCATTTACTGTGTTTCTTCGCCGCCTTCTCAAAGACCTTGAGTGGTTTCTTCGCATCCTGAATTTCAGCGAGAATTCTCACTGCATCAGATTTCTGACGTAACAGGATGTGACTTGCATGCGCTCTTCGGACGGCCATTCAATCATCCCCATGCCAACCAAGCAGCGTAGGAACCGTAGATGATTCCACTTACTGCCAGCGATTCTTCATTGAAGCGATCCATGTCGTCATGGAAGGTGTGATATTCCCACGAACCCGAGCCGTAACAGACGATTGCACGACCTCGCTCATCGCCAGGTTCCCGTTGAATATCGTAAACGAACGGCCCGTGATCAGAATTGTAGGGCATACCATCCGAAGCTCCCTTTTCTCCATCTAGGGTCTGGGTATTGATGGTGTATCTGCTGGCTAGATCATACGGGTTCTCTTGCTTGAATTGGTCGACGATTTGGTTGATGTATTTCATGTCGCGCGCATCGTTTCCAAACATCCACAGACTGTTACCACGAGTCTCTAGATCAATGTCTACGTGATTCATGTCGAGGTTGATGTATAATCTGAGATTCTCCTGCAATTGTCCTAGGTAAGCGGCAACGTATGCCTTTGAGCCGTGCAGACCTTCTTCCTCCCCACCCCATGTGCAGAATTTCATCGTGTAGTAGGGCTCACCTTTGGTCTCTGCCATGTTGGCGAATTGGCGTGCAAGTTCGAGTACCGACGCAGACCCAGAAGTATCGTCGACCGCGCCGGGGCCGTTGTATACCGTGTCATGGTGAGCACCGAAGATGACCAGTTCATCCGTCTTACCTGGTAGAATACCACAAGGCGCCTTGACATCACGTTCACCCTGATTGTCAACACTTACGATCATTCGGATTAGACCCTCGCCATTTACGACCTCATCGCGAATTTGTTCACCGACATCGTTGCTCACCATCATGAACGGAATGCCAGGGGGTATACTCTCAAACTGAGTGGTGTCCACCGACTTGAAGTAAGGAACACAGCGTCCTTCATCGCCGGGAATCTTGCAGTTGTTGGGTGGATTTTCTCCACCTGTGGAATCCCAAGTGACTAGAATCAGTCCGTACAAATCGTTCTGCTGCGCTTTGAGTAACAGTTGGGTGTTGCTAGAGACCCCGCCTTGGCCGAAAATCAGTCCAATGCTTGCTGAAGCGCCCTCCCATGTACTGTTATCACTGCCATTACCCAAATCGACGACATCAATCTGATCTTGGTACTGGTAATCGTTTGAACCAGAATAGCCCTGTAGGACAAATTCACTTCGGTGTGTAAACACAGTCTCTTGACTCCCTACGTCAGAAAATGCACAGGGTGGGAAAAGGAGCCCAGGCATACAGATTGATAGTTGCGGCTCTTCCTGAATTTCAAACATAGGAACAGCAAACGAGTTGTCCTCGACAGACAGTCCAAAATCTGAGAAATTATTGAGATTGGATTGAGCCGCAGCATGCTCAGAGGCCGAACCACTCATTCTCCCCTGCCACTCAGAATCTCCAAGTGCAACCAAACCTTCAGCAAAGGCACGTGCTTGGGTACTATCGAAATCGATGAGTTCTCCATCAAATTCATCTTCAGTAAACCAACCAATGATGTTGTCACCAAACAGAATGGCAGTCATACTACCCCCTATAATCAGAATCGCAACAACTGCGATGACAGGAACGGTTGCCCATGGAAATCGTTCTTGGAAAGGATTTGGTGAAGCAGATACAGTTGATTCTGATATTGATGGATTTGATTTATCGTCCCAAATCAATGCCGCAATGCGGTCATCTTTGGATCTAGGGACTGACAATCCTCGTTCTTTCAGCATTTCGCCGAGTTCTGCGTGCGATTGGTCTTCGTATCCCATCCTGACCCTCTCCTTACAGTTCGTGATGCACACCCGTCATTCTTCAAGGCACGGGTCTATTGCACCTCTTCACCCGTCCAGCGCTGCCCAAGTGAGTGTTCAATGCCCATTTGGTCTAGAATTCTGGCCACAACGAAGTCCACTAGGTCTGCAATGTTCTCTGGACTGTGGTAAAATCCGGGACTTGCAGGGAGTACGACGACACCCCAGTTCGACAATTTGGTCATGTTTTCCAAATGCACGGTGGCATACGGTGCTTCCCGAGGGACTACAATGAGTGGCCTACGTTCTTTGAGTGCGACCAGGGCTGAACGTGTGACTAAATTATCAGAAATGCCAGCAGCAATTTTTCCAATGGTGGTACCACTGGCTGGGCAGACAACGTAATGGTCAATTTTCGCTGATCCAGATGCTGAGCGTGCTGCTAAGTTGTCATTGTTCTCCAATGATACACCTGATATCTTCGCTAAATCATCGGGCGTCATACTCAATTCGAGATCCAAATTGATGGCTCCCTCGCGAGTTACGATGAGTAGAACATCCCATTCTGCTTCCGACAAAGCACGAAGTAATCGTTCGGCATACAGCGCCCCAGAAGCACCGGTTATTGCAACCACAGCCTCTGGCATATTTACACCTCAGTTGTTTTCGTCTTGAATACTTTTCAGGAACTGTGACAGCACCGGCATCGCCGCTTCAAAGGACTCTGAGTTGCCACCCCATGCGATTCGCAGATGGTTTGCAAGATCCTTGTGGAACATCCCACCAGGTGTGGCTAGTAACCCTAGGGGCGAACCATGTTCAGCCATTGCTTGAACTGCGTTGGTGCCCAGTGGAATCAATCCAAAGATGCCGATAGGTGGTGGTGTCCATTCGATACCATTCTCAGTGAGCACATCAATCAATTTGGGCAAATTCACCTCTCTTTGTTTCCTGAGGGCTTCCAGAGCCATGTCAAGATGAGGAAAGGCTGCTTCAGCTATGGCCATTGAAGGCGCACTCGCCATGCCCTGTAGATTGTGGAATGCATTGCGTACATTTTGAATCATATTTGCCGGCCCAATTGCCCATCCAAATCGAAGTGGACCGAGTCCGTAGCACTTAGTCAGTGAGTTGACTGAGATGACGTTATTGGCACGCAAATGCATCGGTCTATAGAATTCTGTACCCATTGCTGCATCGAGATATACTTCATCGGAAACAATGTTGATACCCGCTTCACGTGTGGCCTCGATTATCCAGTCCTCATCCTCCTTTGCAATCATCTCACCCGAGGGATTCATCACCGGAGTCAATGCGATGACACCGACTCTGGGCAGGATATCTGCTACCTCCTCTCGATTCAATCTCCATTCACCTTCATTTGGGCCTCTATGGAATGGTATTACTTCACAGCCGAGCAATCGCGCGCATTGAGAAACCACGGCAAACGACGGCATCTCAACCCCAACAACTCTGGGGCCATCTTCGGGCAGTGCCGCTAGTATTGCCAGTGAGATGGCTTGGCAGACTCCATGTGTGACACATACTTGATCGACCTCGACTCCGTATCGCGAGGCCACCCATTCGGCAGGATTCGAACCACTATTCCAGAAACCGAGCAGTTTCTTGTCATCCAAGTTCAAGTCCCAATCATATTCGAAACCCGATTGTGAGAGATCATGAGGTCGATTCTCCTGTAATCGCGGGACGTACCAGGACAGATAGTCTACAGGTGGAATATCATCTCCACTGACCGGTCCACCCAGCCGTGGCTCCACTTCAAACACCCTCGAATCAGTCTCGCGCCAACTTGGAAAGTAGCCGTAGAATCTCAATGTAAATCCAGACCAAAGTGACCAGAAGACCGAATACTGCTCTCCACTCAAGTTGTTTCGGTGCGCCGTTTTCGACGCCACGTTCGATGAAGTCAAAGTCAGCCGCTAAGCAAAGCGCCCCAAGTCCAATGACAAGTAAGGAGAATCCAATGCCGATTGGGCCACTTCCGTGGATGTAAGGAATCTCTGGCCCCCCTACCAAAGCGAAAATGAGTGTAATCATGTAAACAATGAAGACTGCAGACATGGCGCTGAATACAGCGATACGAAAATTATCATTCACATTGATAATCCCCATTCGATAGATTACTAACATACCACCGAATACGGCTGCAGTCAACAGGAACGCTTGGATTGCAATTCCAGGATATAATGCCTCAAATAATGTGGTGAGGCCACCGAGAAATAAGCCTTGTAAAGCAGCGTATGTGAGTACCGCAACTGGATTATCGGCCAGTCCAGTGTATAGCATCACGAAGAAGAATATCAATCCGGCGACCCATCCAACAATGCTCAGTAAGAACGCCAATTCGGCATTCCCTGTAATGAATAGACCGAAAACCGAGATGCCACTGAACATCATTACGAAGAAAGTGATCAAGCCTTTCTCGGCAACACCTTCTATGGTCATCTTATCATCAATTAAATCCTGAATCGTGAAAACCGAATCATTCAGTGCAGGGTTCCCTGTGCGATACATACAACCTTGGGGAATCCGGTGGTTCTCAAGACTTCGCATCTGTTCTGCTGAGATTTTCAGGCATGTTTGATAGCAATGCCTCAATCATTTCATCCCCCGATATTTCAAAACTCAATCGATCTAGTGATGTGGTAGTCCCTGCAACCAATCCACATCCGTCGAGTGCCTCAACTCTCCCCTTCGGCGTCGCATAGTTGACTGTGAAACCATGGCGGGAAACCCATCGCTTGAAGGCCAATCCTACCGATCCCACCTTTGCACCTTCGACCCAGACACCCTGCATCCTCTCATCCGTACTAGCTTGAATTCCAAGTATTGCGAGGGATGAAATTACCCAATTCTCCAATTTCGAGGTGATTAGTTTGACATTCGCTTCTCCTCCAAGATCCCATTTGAAGATTGGATAAACCACCAATTGTCCGGGTCCATGCCAAGTTATCCCGCCACCCCTATCCACATCTGTAGTTGGATAATCAGCAGGAACCACGACTTGATCACGACGGGCTGCCGGCCCCATCGTCACAATTTCCGGATGGCTACAGAACAACAGCGTATCTGGAATTTCGTTTAGCAACCGTTGTTGCTGAAGGTCCTGCATCAACCGGTTCGCTTCAGGATATTGGGTGTGACCCAAACGGCGGACATCGACGACCCGTTGCTCCGCCATATCATCGGGTGGGGCTGGAAGGGCATGAAGTAAATGGATTCAATAACAAGATGGCGTTGTCGGTGAATATGCTCCCTGATACGCTACATATGTTCGACAAGGAAGACCGTAAGGCCTACTGTCGAGTGTTGGCGGCTGTTGCCCTAGCAGACGGTCGAGTTTCCACCGAGGAATTCGCCAATTACGAATCGCGCATGGGAATGGCTCTTCTCGCTCCCGAGGAGAGAATCATGTTGCGCCAGGAACTCAAGCGTGGACGGAGTTTCATCAATGCTGCAGATAACATGCACCCTGCCCATCTCCGCATCGCACTCCGAGATGCATTACTGATGGCTGCAGCAGACGGCCATTATGACGCGCGCGAGATGGACGTCGTCAAGCAATTGGCAAAGAAAGCATCCTTTTCAGATGAGGATCTAGAGAGCCTCTATGACTGGATTGACGAAGGCTGGAAGTGGATGAAGAACGGACGTCGAGTACTATCTTTGCCCGAAGAAGTGCACCACTGGGGCACAGTATACGAGTGATTACGCGGTATGAATTGCGTGCCCCAATGTCTTGAGTACACCTTCATGGAAGGATTCTGACATCGTCGGATGCGCATGAATTGTGCCGGCTATGTCTTCGAGGACAGCCCCCATTTCCAGCGCCAATGTGAATTCTCCTGACAATTCACTGACGTGACTGCCAGTGGCTTGGATACCAAGAATCACATGATCACTCTCGCGTGCGACCACGCGCACGAAACCTCCTGTCTTTTCAGCCTCCATCGTAAGGGCACGTCCGTTTGCCGCCAATGGGAATTTTCCAGTGATTATTACCTCGCCTGCTTCCTCGGCTTCACTCGGCGTTAGCCCTACACAGACAATCTCAGGCTCTGTGAATACGATGGCAGGTATGGCTACAGGATCAAAGGTACGCTTGTGGCCAGCGATTATCTCTGCCACCATTTCGCCCTGTGCGCTGGCACGATGGGCTAGCATCGGTTCTCCTGAAACATCACCAATCGCATAGACACCTCTCATCGAGGTTTTGCATTGATTGTCGATTCTGATAAATCGTTCATCAGCATCCATTCTGAGACCCATCTTCTCCAAACCCCATCCCTGGGTGTTAGGGCGACGTCCAACTGTGACCAGAACCTTGTCGAAGGTTTCCGATTGCAGTTCACCTCCTCCATCTTTCCAAGTAAGTTCCACCTTACTATCCTTTATTTCTGCTCCTTGGGCCAGACAATTGACATGGGTCTTTACCCCATTCTTGCGCAACCAAGTTGTCAAGGGCCGACGCAACTCATCATCGAAAATCGCTAGAACCTTTTCTAGGCCCTCAATCACAGTAACCTCGGAACCGAGACGCCGCAAGGCGATGCCGAGTTCAAGTCCGATGTAGCCACCACCAATGATTGCCACTTTCTCTGGCAGGGTGTCCAAATCTAGAGCACCAGTCGACGAACAGATGTACTCTTCGTCGAATTTCATGAATGGTAATTCAATCGGTGCAGAACCAGTGGCCAGGATGACGTTCTCTGCCTCGATACTGATTGCCCCATCTTTGGTTTCCACAGAGCAATGCTTGGCATCACTGAACGTTGCCCATCCTGGGATCAGTCTGGCTCCAGCGTTCTTCAGCAGATGTTCGACACCCTTGTTGAGTTTGGTTACAATTTCGTCCTTCCAGGATACGAGTTCCTTCATGTTGAGTGAAACTGTGCCATCGATTTTCATGCCCATATGCCCATCCATGTGTTGCCCTAGGTGGTGCATTCGTTCAGAAGCATGAATCAGGGCCTTGGATGGAATACAGCCACGAATCAGACAGGTACCTCCGGCCTTGTCACCTTCGACGATGACAGTATCAAGTCCGAGTTGTGCAGCACGGATTGCGGCAACATAACCGCCCGGGCCGGCGCCAACGACCAATACCTGACATGAGATGTCATCCATCATTTCCACCTCAGAGAATCGAGATTGGATGCTCGAGAAGTTGTTTCAGAGCCTGTACGAGAGCGGCTCCATTGGCACCATCTACAACACGGTGGTCCCAAGAAGAAGAGAGATTCATCATCTTGCGTATGGTGATTTTCCCATCGACGACCACGGGCCTGTCTATTGCCTTGTGGACACCGAGGATTCCTACTTCTGGGTGGTTGATGATGGGCGTTGCCCCCAACCCGCCATCTCTGCCCAAGCTGGTGATTGTGAAGGTTGAACCCGTCAAATCATCCAACGAAGCACTTCCATCTCTAGCAGCGCTTGAGACTCGAATCAGTTCAGCACCTGCTTCCCAGATTGTCTTACCCTCGACATGCTTGACGACCGGCACATACAGTCCACGATCTGTGGTCGTTGCAATGCCGATGTTCACTGCTTCATTAAGGGTCAGTACCTCTTTCTCATCATCGTATGTGCCGTTGCAACCTTCATGTCCACCTTGGAACAGTTTGACCAGGGCCTGCATGATGAAGGCGAGATAGGTCAGCTTGGGTTGATCCTCGGTCCGATTGGAATTCATCCATTGGCGCAATGCCTCTAAATCGGTCACATCTACTTCCTCAAAGTAGGAGAAGTGAGGAATGGTCGTGTACGACTTGGTCATCTGGTCTGCAATCTTTCTTCGTAGCCCTATGATTGGCACTTCGGTCACACCGGAGCGTTCCACTCCGGCTTTTGGAACGGGCAGACCGCCAACAGTACCGTCTCCGTTCAGATACGAATCTAAATCTGCGTGAGATATTCGACCTGCTGGTCCCGATCCACTCACTTGTGAGAGTACAATTCCTTCTTCTTTCGCGCGTCGACGGACAGCGGGTGAAGCTAGAGGTCGGCCAGAGGTGCTGGCACTTGGAACAGGTTCTGGAACTGGCGTTGGTTCTGGAGTCACTACGGAAACAGGTTCGGGTTCGGGCTCTGGTTCAGGTTCTGGCTCCGATTCGGGCGCTGGCTCCGGTTCACTGGCAGCCGCACCACCATCGCCTTCAACTTCAAATTCGATGAGGGGTCCACCTACTGCAATCATATCGCCGACCTTCCCATGAAGTTTGGTGACCTTTCCATCAACCGTACTGCCAATCCCCACTGTCGCCTTGTCGGTCATGATGTCAACCATATCTTGGTCCTCGACCACGGTATCTCCCACAGCAACATGCCAAGCGGTGATCTCTCCCTCGACAACACCTTCGCCAATGTCGGGCATTTTGAACACACTCGTACCCATTCTCAGTCCTCCATTGTGGCTTGCATTGCCTCTGTTATCCGGGCCTGACTTGGGAAATAATCCCATTCTAGGCTGTGTGGATAGGGGGTGTCCCATCCGGTGACTCTCTGAACGGGTCCTTCTAGATGCCAGAAGCAACGTTCCTGAACTAAGGACATTAATTCTGCACCAAAACCGGATGTTCTCGGGGCTTCATGAACGATGACACATCGACCGGTTTTCTTCACAGAATCCTCAATTGCATCGATGTCGAGTGGAACTAGAGTTCGCAGATCGATAATCTCTGCATCGATTCCACTGTTCTCAGCAGCAGCGCTGGCTACATGGACCATGGTGCCGTAACAGAGAATGGTCACATCCTTGCCTGGTCGAACAATATCTGCCTTGCCCAGTGGGATGTTGTAGTAATCTTCTGGAACTTCGCCCTTGGGGTGACTGTCCCACTTCACCATAGCCGCGGCGTGGTCTCCATCAAAAGGTCCGTTGTAGAGTCGCTTTGGCTCAAAGAAGATGACAGGGTCGTTGCTTTCGATAGCGGAAATGAGTAGACCCTTTGCATCGTATGGATTTGAACATATCACGACTTTAAGGCCAGGTGTATGGGTAAAATATGCCTCTGGAGATTGACTGTGATAATGTCCACCTTTGATACCACCTCCGCAAGGGGTGCGAATCGTGACGGGTGCGCTGTATTCTCCGCCTGAACGATAGCGGAGTTTAGCCAATTCATTGGTAATCTGATCAAATCCAGGGAATATGTAATCAGCGAACTGAATTTCTGCAACGGGCCTCAATCCATTCATACCCATACCGATGGCAATTCCCACGATACCACCCTCTGCCAATGGGGTGTCGAAGGCACGATGCTTTCCGAATTTTTCCTGTAGTCCAGACGTACAGCGAAATACACCACCGTAAAACCCTGCATCCTCGCCAAATGAGACCACGGTATCGTCCCGCTCAAACATTGTATGCATCGCTGAATTCACCGCTTGAATGATGTTCATCTGTGCCATCAGAGCCCCACCTCTCCACGTTGTTCAAGAAGGTGCCATGGCTCCTTCTCATACACATCTTCAAACAGAGTCGATACTGGTGGGAATGGGCCGTCTTTGAGAGTTCCATGTGTTTCCGCCTCCTTGTAGGCCACAATGATTTCCTCTTTGCATTGGGATTCAAGTGCCGCTTGTTTCTCATCATCCCACTCGCCCAATTTCACAAGGTGTGCCTTCAGGCGGTCGACGGGATCTCCCAGTGGCCATGACTCATATCCATCCCCTGGGCGATAGATACTGGGGTCATCAGAGGAAGAGTGACTGTCCCCTCGATAGGTGTACATCTCCAATAGAGTGGGGCCGTGACCGGCACGCGCCCTTTCAGTGGCCCACTTGTGGGCCGCATATACGGCGAGGAAATCCTGTCCATCCACTCGCATCGATGCTACATCATACGGGATGCCTCGAGCTGCAAAAGAAGGTCCACCGTGTGCCAGATTCCTGTGAGTTGAAATCGCCCATTGATTGTTGACGACGACTAGGACACATGGGGCCTTGTAGACTGAGGCAAAATTGAGGCCATAGTGGAAATCACCCTGTGCTGAAGTCCCATCACCCAGCCATGAGCAAGCGATACTATCCTCGCCACGATATGCGAAGGCCATTGCCGCTCCAACAGCCTGAGGGAATTGAGTCCCAACAGGGCTAGAAATCGAGACAAAATTTCCCTCTTTCCAAGAATAATGGACAGGCATCTGACGCCCCTTGACATTGTCATTGGAATTGGTGATACAATGGCTAATCATGTCGACCATATTGCGGCCACGAACAAAGAGTAATCCTTGCTGTCGATAGGATGGGATGACAATATCTCTGTTTTCCATTGCCATTGCCGCGCCGACACTGACAGCCTCTTCACCCAGACACTTCATGTAGAACGAAAGCCGACCTTGGCGCTGCATCTTCATCATACGATCGTCGTAAGCACGAATTCGAACCATATGTTCCAATGCTTGTCGAAGTGTGTCCGCATTCAGCCCGGGGTCCCAAGCACCCACGGCTTCATCTTCATCATTCAGAACCCGAAGTAGCCCATAGGCAATTTCTCTGGTTTGAGATCCCTCACAATCGATGTCGGGCTTTTCATGATGCCCTGCTGGGATTTCATGGGGCGATGGAAAAGATGTCCCTCCTTCTCGATGAGGAGGCACAGGTACGTGCAGATTCGAGTCCTCATCTTCGCCCATAAATCACACCAATCCAAAGTCGCTCATAGCGTTTCGCCGATTGCCGACTCACCGTAGGTGAGCGCCACAGGTCCACCTTTAGCCTCCTCATAGAGGAGACCGGCTCGATAGGAAGAGCGTACCAAGGGCCCACAGGCCACGGCTTTGAAACCTAATTCTCTAGCTGCTTGATCCCATTTGCTGAAAATTTCAGGTTCGGGAAATCGGTCCACAGAAAGATGCCTTGGAGAAGGGGCGAGATATTGTCCAATTGTCAAAAGGTCGACATCTACCCCGCGCAGAAGACGCATCGCCTCTACTACCTCCTCATCGGTTTCCCCTACGCCGACCATGATGCTTGATTTGGTTAGAATATCGGGGCGAAGGCGTTTGGCCTCCCGCAGAATCTCCAGCGACTGCTCAAACGAAGCACGATGATCCCTGACCACCGAATCAAGACGAGGAACACATTCGACATTGTGTGCAAAAACACGTAATTCTAATCCATTCAACAAGGCCGCCAGTGCATCGAGATTCCCGTCGAGATCCGAGCATAGAAATTCAAGGCCGATATCAGGGCGACGTGCATGAACGGCTTCCAAGCATGCTCGATAGTGAGAAGCCCCACCATCGTTCAATTCGTCTCGGTTGACGCAAGTGATTACCGCGTGTGTTACGCCCATCAAATCGACGGCTTCAGCCAAATTATCAGGTTCTTTTTCATCTAAAGGGGGCGGGACTTTCACAGTACCAACCGCACAGAATCTGCATGCCCGCGTACATTCTTCACCGGCTACCATGAATGTGGCTGTTCCTCGCCCCCAACAATCGTGGATATTGGGGCACTGCGCCTCCTGGCAGACCGTATTCAATTGATATTCCAATACATTCCCTCGTACATCATTGAATGCAATTTGTGCCTCACCCGTTGGAAGGTAGGTCTTGAACCAAGATGGCAATCTCTTGCGCGACTCTTTTCGGCGTTCAATGGCGGTGAGTGGCTTCGCCGCATTCGACATTGGTAGTTGCTTTCTAGCCATCCACCCCACTCCTGTTCTCCCCTCATCATCGGACTCGGTTAATCCTTTGTTCCCCGACCCTAGGGTCGGGCTCGGAGCGTTGAAGGCTGAGAAGCATGTCCAAGAGACATGGCCGAAGTTCTAGAGGACCGAGTTGCTTTGGTGACTGGTGGTGCGGCCCGCCTTGGTGCTGAAATATGCCGGTCATTGGCCCGAGCAGGAGCCATCGTTGCCGTACATTGTCACCGCAGCCTAGCTGCTGCCGAGGATTTGGTTGAAGAAATTGAGGCCGATGGAGGCGAAGCATTCGTAGTCCGTGGAGATCTAGCGCAAGACGAAGATCGAAGCGCGTTGGTTGAAGCAGTCATAGATCGCGCAGGCCGCCTAGACATCTTAGTGAACAACGCCTCTATATTCGAACGAATCCCTCTTGAAGAGATGACTTCAGATGCTGCGAATATGATGTGGAAGATTAATGCTGAAGCACCTCTGATGTTGATTCAACACGCTGCCTCACACCTGCGATTTGAAGGCG
>JASMFB010000037.1 GCA_030751995.1 Candidatus Thalassarchaeaceae archaeon | reverse complement strand
AACCCATGCCCAGTAATGACGGCATAAATCTCCACACGTTGCGTTCCTTCTGGAATCTGTAAGTCATGCAATCGCTTGTACTGAGACTCGTTGTTATATTCGCCACGGAACGAGCCACCATTGAATGCCAACTCTCCCCCCGTCGGTCGTAGTCCGTCATCATCCCAATTCGAAAGATAGACGCTGACATTGAGCCAGCCACCGTTGGCACCCCGATAGCGGAACATACGATCGCCGCCATCCACCAATTCAAACAAACGTGGAGAGATGTCAGTCAACCATCGCCCTTCTCGGCCATACGTTGTAATCCAGTAGCCAAATTCAGTGGCGCATGATGAGGAATTCCCGAGCTCATCGCAAATTTGCATATATTGGCTGTAATCCCATTCGTGGCAACCGCCATTGGAACCGTCGCTCTTCTGATAGCGATCACGATGCTCACTACAACCGTGATGCATGTAGAGTTCCATGGTGTTGAATGATTGCATCACTGAAGCGCTGGGGAATGAGCCGTTTGCGAGAGATGAATGACCGCCACTCCAGCCACCACTATGACGCTGACCAACCATGATATCGACCACGGTCACGCCCGGGTCATGGCGACGCATTTCGATGGGGAATTCTGAGTTAAATTGCAACTGCATCTTGCCAATGTAATCAAATCGATAATTGACATTATGAGTGCCTGCCCAGTTGGATAGTGAACCAATTTCTCGCCATTGCTGGAATCGATCAATGCCGTAGTAGAATGAGCTCCAATCGCCGATGACATTGCCCAGCGCACCACCGATAGCGCCACCTTGCTGATCGATGTAGTGTACATGAGAATCAACCCACGCCTTGTCGTCCTCATTCAATCCGTTCCGATAGGAATTGACTCGGTTGTTCATGGCATCGATATCGTTTCGATAATCGCTGTCGAATGAACCGAAGAAGATGTGTCCATTCTCTGGCATTGTATTCAACAAGCGCCCTACGTCCTGACTCCACAGGCTGGACATGTACGAACTGGAATCCTGATTGAAGATGAATAGGTACGTACTCTGGCCATCCCAATCTCTTGACATCACCCAGTTACCAGATTTCGTCTGGATGGTGAAATCACCAACCTTGCCGAAGCGTTCAGTCGAGTAGGGGCCAGTGTCCCAAGAAACTGGAACTTGTAATACAGTACAACCATCAATATCTGCGGTCCAACGGTCCTCAGAATCGGGGCACTGGTCTACATTGGCGAATACTCCGTCGCCATCAAGGTCCGCACAACCAACAGTGTTCACATCAAGACCCAAGGGGGTTCCCGGGCATTGATCGGTATCATCCATGACACCGTCACTATCACCATCCCACTCGTATGATGCACACCCATAGATATTGACAACAGCACCCAGTTGTGTGCGGTTGCACCAATCGTCAAAATCGGCAACGCCATCCGAATCATCATCACCGTCTTCATCTGCATCTCGGCACCCATCCATATCGTAATCATTCTCTGCAGTTTGAACCCACCCGATGATACCGTGGGGGCACAAATCAAGGGTATCGGGTGTGCCATCATTGTCGTCGTCAGAATCGTCAGTAGAATCGCGGCATCCATCTCTGTCGTAATCTGATGCTCCAGTGGATTGCCATCCGGGAAGTCCAAGAGGGCAGTTGTCGAAGGAGTCGGTGATTGTATCATCGTCATCGTCATCGTCTTCATAAGCATCACGGCAACCATCAGAATCATGGTCAAGACTGGTGTTGGTGGAATCCCAACCAACCAATCCACGCCCACATCGATCGGATATATCGGGCCGACCGTCATCGTCATCGTCGGTGTCCTCAGAGATGTCATGACAGCCATCTCCATCGATATCCGTGGTTGGACTTGATGTGAATGCTACACTGCTCTCCGCGCAACGATCTAAATCATCTGGGATACCATCTCCATCAAGATCTGGATTCTCTTCAGTGAATACGAAAACATGTACTGAAACAGTGTCAGTTGTAATATCTGTGCTGCCACAAGAAATAGTGAAGGTTCCGTTGAATGAAGAATCTACTGATGAAAGACTGACTGAGGCATATTCACCAGAAATTGTAACTGTTTGAACCCCCCCTAGTTCGCCATCCCAGAATCCAGAGCAGGTGTTTATTGCAGAATGCAGAATTTTGGCTCTGGCGATAGTCGATTCACCACCTTCAACATACACTACTGGCGGGAATGCCGAAATTACCACCGGTTCCTCTGGTGGTTCATTGACGGTAACGAAAACAACGGCAGTATACGCAAGATTTGCATCATTGGTTGCAGTGACATCGATTCGGTGGGTGCCAGACGGAAGGATTCCCATATCAATTTCGAACCGTTCTTTTGAGACATGAGTAGCTTCACTGGATATTCCACCATTGGCTGTTGAACCAACGATTGTCACGTCTCCTGTCGAATCAAGGAATCGTCCTCCGATTATGACTGATTGATTGTAGTGGAATGAATCAGGTTGGTCAATCCGTACTGTAGGAGGTTGACTTGATTCAATACTTTGATCGGAGTCCTCTGTGTCACCCTCCAGCATCCCAAGACAGCCAGATGAAAGCATCAGGACCGTGAGAACAATCGCGAGCCGATCGCGTCGTACCATAACGCGGCGAAGATGCTACACAACATCAACTGTCCGCCATCTCACTACGCCCGGATTGAGTGGGCATTTCAGGAATTTTGCTGGCCCTACCATCATCCTTCATGATGAGTGGTGATACGAACAGCAATGGGCCATCCGTTTCCCTTTCTATCCGCAGTATAAGTTCCCAATGGGTTGCAAAAAGAGGATGATATTCACTTCCAGGCCAGTCCCCATCGGGGAGAGAAAGAGAGATTGCACCACCCTCCAATGGGACAGGGCAGGGATTTCCACGTTTCTGCACAGGCAATGGTGACAAGAAAAGGCGTTTAGTATCGGGGCCTTCGAGTGGTGTGGATTCGCCGAAACCTGTTCCCAACTCAGAACTAGCATACTGTCGAATAGCCAAAGGAGTTGAGATGCCCGGGGGATGTTGCTGTCCTTCCTTGCGCCCCAACGCATGTAGTAGCATGGGGCGTCTTGGATTCAACAGCCCCACTTGAATTCGGGCCTCAGCTGAAATCCAGCCATCGAGAACTTTCGGGAATTCTATGTGAGCAGAAATATCATCCTGGGTGCAATCATCATCATGCACTTCCACAACAGGAGTCGTGGGTAGATTGGCGCGGAATTTGCGAGTACGCCTGAAATCCCAAACACTTGCCAGTAATCGCATCATAATTGGAATGAAGAAAATTGGCAAGAAGAAGAGGAGTAGAAGAGGGTAATCAAGCAAACCAAGGCGCACGCTGCCGGCAAATGACCCATCGATCCACCCCCAATTCACAAGTGCAGGCTCAAAGGCATGAATTGCCAATGATGCTATGATTCCAATCACTGCAAAGGGAATAAGGCGGCGTGACTTTCGATGCATCTTGCTTGGCATGATGAACCAGCCTTTACGCTCGCGTTCGACCCTGCCCGGAATTCGATCTGTCAATGTGGTCCAATCACGACAATCAGATAACCCGCTGGACAAACGGATGATTTTGCGGTGAACGTGAAATCCTGATTCGTCACCAATGTTAACTGAACAAGGAGTGACTGTTTCCTCAGAGAGACGGAAATATTCGCGTGCAATGGGCAACTCCGATGCAATCACTGTATCTGGATCAAAAGGGGGCCAACGTAGTCGAATTTCTACCGCTCTACCCGAATCAGAATTTTCCATGTTAACACCTCATCCCGTCAGCAATGCCCAAGTTGCGCGTACGGCCATACGGCGAAATTCAGGAATATCCTTGAGCAAGCGAATGCCTAAGGGGACCGGTTTTTCAATATCGCCCACTTCATTGATGAGTGAGACTACATGCTCTCTCGCGAATATTTCAAAGGTGGCTTCAAGTTCATCATCATCGCATGAAGAGACGAATAGGTCTCGCAATATTCGGGCTCTTTCCTGCTCCTTTCGAACCTTTTCCATGGGTTTACAAATTCGTTTGAGTTTAGATTCACTCAACTCGTTTGCCAAAACGGCCTTGACAAGGTTTGGTGCCAAAAGATGTACTTGCTCAAAACCTGGGCCTATACCGCCACCCGTAGTTGGCTTGCATAGGCCGGCGGCGTCACCGAATAGCAATACACGTTGTTTGTAGATTCGTTTGAGTAATCCGCATGCCAACGGGCCGCAGTAGCGAGCTGTTTCATGGGTGTCAGCAAAACGATCTTTCCACAGTGGATGTGTGATTAAAGCATCGTAAAGCATCTCACAGGAACGTCCAGACAATCGTTCAGGGTGGACCCATACGCCAATTCGATGTGTTTGGCCATTTGGAATTGCCCATGCAAACAACCCGGGTGCGAGAGCCTCTCCCGAGAACATCTCTAGACGGCCGGGTACACCTTCGTATCCGGAAACCTCGGCTTGGAAACCAATCATGAATTCCTTGGGACGACCGAAGCGGAAGTGCCGGCGAGTCCAAGAATGAACACCATCGGCACCACACAGGAGTTTGGTACGAAGTGTGTGCAACTGTCCTTCACGGTTGATAGTGACACTAACGCCGTCCGAATCGACAACAGCATCTGTCGGCCTTGAATCGACCCACAAAGTGGAACCCGCCTCAATGGCCTGGCGAACGCAGCCTTCATCGAACAATTTCCGACAGACAACGTGAGTCCTGACCATAGAGGGTTGGCCGATTTCAACAGGCCTCCCACCGGGACTGTACATCCGGGCCCCCCATACATCAGACAGAATGGTGTTGTGCAAGTCCACCCGCTGCATTGCCGACGGAGTCACGAGTCCGGCACACTGGAATGGTTTTCCAATCTCGCGATGTTCCTCCAACATCAGCACATGCAATCCATGTTCGGACAGAATTCGACCAAGGTGACCACCTACAGGACCAGCACCCACGATGATGACATCATAATCATGGGCAGGCATGCCACCAAGGCACCGTAGGTGACCTATCAGGATTCGCCCAATGGAATCAAGACTTCTTCGATTTTCGCTTCCTTCCAGAGCCACCGGTTCGCTTGGAAAGGAGTGTAATCAGTTTACTCGCAGTGCCCCCGACACCTCCTTGGAGGTCACCATAGCCGCTTGCATCGACTAATTTACAGGCATCGGTTTCGTTCAATTCGGCCTTTGTAACCAACTTCTTGATCCAATCCAATTGCTTAGGTGAAGCTTCTCTTGGGGCATCTTTGGATTTTGTTAGAAGTATCTCAATGAGTTTGCTGGCACTGCCTTTTCGGCCACCTGTCAATTCATCAAAGGCATTGACTTTCACCAGTGCACTCGCCTCTTTCTCCGATAATTGTGCACTTTTTGCTAATGCAACAATCCAATTGACCTGTTTTTCGCTAGCAGGTTGGGACTCAACCGGATGAGCCTTCATGATGACATCAATGACATCTCGCATCTCCCCTCCAGTCAACTCTTCAGGTGCTTTACCACCCGTGAATGATGCAATTTTTTCGTCGGGCAACTGTTTAGTAATCTGTGCGAAATATGCTAGTTGTTTTGGTGTAGGTTTCAGTTTTTTCTTCTCAAGGGCTGCGAGGTGTAGCGCTTGGAAATGTGCACAAAATGTATGCCAGGCCATTGGAGCGGCAGAATTTCCCAATTCAATTTCATCTAGATTGGCCTCCATCTCAGAGGTGAAGTCGGTACCAAACAAATGGCCATCAATACCATGGGTACTGCGATCATAGTAGGGCGCAACCTCAAGCCAAAGGGTTCGACCTGATTCAGAAGGAAGAAGAGACCCGTTTTCCTCGAGTACATACTTCCGATTCAAGAGTTTTCCAATAGTTGTCGCATAGGTCGACGGGCGCCCGATACCTTCGCCCTTCATCTTCTGGACGATTGAATGCTGCTTGTACCGAGAAGGAGGTTTTGTTTCATCTTCACGCAGAGTTGGGTTCTCCTCGCCCTCATCCACCGAATCAAGAGGTAGTGCAGTTCCTGGTTGGGCGTCAAACGATGGCGGGGTTTCAGCGGGTTCCTTGCGGATTCCCTCAAAGGCCGCTTCCCAACCACGATGAACGCGCCACGAAGCGGTGCCAGCAAATGGGCGGCTGAATCCAGTCGCTTCAGCTTTCATTGACAATCGCTCATAACGACTAGCATTCATCTGACTTCCAGCGAATCTAGCCCAAACGAGACGGTAGAGACGCGCTTGGTCGGTATTCAACCCATCAGGTGAGTTAGTTTTGGGGCGAGTGGGGCGAATGGCTTCGTGCGCATCTTGCACATTGGATTTGCCTTTGGCATCAGAACCAACGACCCCTTGTCCGATGTGATCTTCGCCCCATGTTTCTCGAATGTGTGCTTTGATATCATCGCGGGCACCTGCATTCGTCCGAGTTGAGTCGGTTCGAATGTAGGTGATGTGTCCCGCATTGTACAATTCGCCGGCGATTTTCATAGTTCTTCGAGGGTTCCAATTCATTTCCGAACCTGCCTTCATTAGCAGCGTATCAGTGGTGAATGGTGGATCGGGGTTACGCTGGTATTTTCCAGGCTCAACTGTAGAAATTGTAAGGCCATCTGATACTGCAACAAATGCACTATTGGCGAGTTCGGCATCATTGGTTCGATCTGAATGGAACTTGCCCTTGTCATCCACCCATGCGTTGGCATCGTCTTTGTCGTGGAAGCGTGCATTCCATCGAAGTCCCCCTGCATCGGCGTGTACTGCGAAGTATGGTTGGGGCACAAATGCCTCACGCTCTAGTTCCTTGTCGACGATGAACCCTAGAGTTGGGGTCTGGACTCTGCCCATCGCGGGGAGAGACCATGAACGACTGAACTTGGAAGCCCGAAAACCGACGAGACGATCCATGAATCGACGGACCATTGCAGCAGAAACCAGATTCTGGTTAACATTTCCTCGCGCATCAATCGATGCTTGAACTGCGGTCTTGGTGATTTCATTGAATGTTATACGCCAAACGTTGTCGAATCCTTTGGCAGTGAAAATCTCAACCAAGCGCCAAGCGATGAATTCACCTTCGCGATCAGGGTCAGTTGCAATGTAGACATTCTCAACCTTCGAAGATTTCGCTTTATCCAAAAGTTTGCCAATCGTGCGTTCTGAATTCTCGGTCCATTCCCATGGTGGATTTGGCAAGGTGTCTGCAGTCGAGGCCCACATAGCCTTCTTCCCATCCTTGGTTTCTCTGCTAGTCGGAAGATCTTGGACGTGGCCATTACAAGCAGCCACAATCCAGCCCTTGCCAAGGTACTTTTGAATCGTCTTTGATTTAGCCCCTGATTCAACAATCAACATGTCCATAATTTTCCCGTCCGAACGACGGCCGGCAGAGGACCCCCAATAAACGCTGCTATGAATTGACGCAGGTCGGATTTCTCTGGGGTTACTACGTAACCCCTCAGTCCACGCGCGTGCGCGCGCGCGAAGCCGTTTCATCCCAGATGCCTTCTGAACCCGGGCCGCCACAGCCCACGCAACCAGGATATCCTGCAATCAGTAAATCCGACACATTTTCAATGAATCGAGACCATAAATTCCCAACTCCTTCGCCTGTATCTGGAATCCAACAGGCACCAAGAGATGGTTCGCGACCCCCGATTCGTGCAATCAATTCCCCGTCCATCTTGATGCAGACAAATGTCCAATCAACCTCTGACGAAACTTCAGGCTCCTGTAGAAGAGAAGGTAATGAGTCAGATATGTGCAAAGCGAGTTCATTGGCTGAAATTGAAAGAGATGGTGTGACTTCCAAAGTACATCCTTCTGTACGAAGCAGTCGTCTAGCTGCCTCGGCTATGCAAGGTGTCTTCGCGTCCATATTGGTGCGAGGGGAGGGAACGCTTGAAGAATGCCGCCCCGACCGCATATCCTGAATGGGACTGTTGTGGAGGGTGTTTGTTCGGCCGCTGATGGCGGTTTTACCACTGAGTTCCGAGACATTCCATTCGATTGTGATGAAAAAAATACGCCTTAGATCGACCTACATCCCAGGATATCGTGCATTGTTGAGGTTGTTGTTCAATTCACCCTCTGTTCCAACCGAGTCCTTTGGAATTCAATTTGATAATCCTGTAGGTCTAGCGGCTGGAATGGATAAGAAAGGAGAGAATATCCCTAACTGGCAGAATCTTGGATTCGGATGGATTGAGATTGGCGGTATCACGTTGCACCCACAGAAAGGAAACCCGAAACCTAGAATGTTTCGTAGCACAAAACACAGTGCGCTCATCAACAGAATGGGATTCAATAATCCGGGTGCGGACGCTATGGCTGAGAATCTAGCGAAACAGAAAGCAAAGGGAAAGTGGTCTTCGATTCCAGTTGGAATCAATCTCGGCAAGAGTAAAATCACCCCAAATGAAGAGGCTGCAGGAGATTACGCAGGGACGATGGAACGACTTTGGGAATTCACGGACCTATTCATTGTCAATGTCTCAAGTCCGAACACGCCCAATCTGCGTGAATTGCAGGCGGGGTCTGAGTTAGATCAGATTCTCGACGCATGCAATCATGTGAATGAGAAGTGCGCGAAAGAGGCCGGGGCTGCAACCAAACCCATCCTAGTGAAAATTTCTCCCGATTTATCCGACGAACAGGTCAAGGCGATTGCCGATACCGCAATGGGTCAGGGTTGTGCTGGAATTGTCGCCACTAACACTACTACAACACGTCCAGCAGAAGGGCGGGTGATGAATCAAACCGGTGGATTGTCGGGGGCCCCACTGCGCTCACGATCTACCGAGGTAGTACACATCCTGTACGAACATACTCAAGGAAAATTGCCAATTATTGGAGTGGGGGGCATTTCAGATGCTGATAGTGCGTGGGAGAAGATTGCTGCTGGAGCATGTCTATTGCAGCTATACAGTGCATTGGTGTTCGAAGGCCCAGGTGTCATGAAAGCAATCAATAAAGGTCTAAATCGAAAACTCAAGGAACATGGATACAATAGTCTTGCTGAGGCTGTAGGACATGCACACAGGAGTTGATTGAATGGAACGAAGGGTTCGCATTCTCGTCACTATCGCTATGATTGTGGCACTGGCGGGATTGATGCTAATCACGGTTGAACCTGAAATTGATTTGTCTGTCGACCAACTGATGGAATCTCCAAATCAATACGAAGGTGACACGTTTCGACTGCATGGAACCGTAATGAGCATGGACATGAATAACGATTCGCTCTCTCTACAAGGAGTAAATCACACCATTGTAATTGATTTCAGTGGTGCGTCCCTGCCCTCAGGAGTGGATGAAGGAAAAACCATTTCTGTACGAGGGGAATTAACTGCAAGCGATGATGATTGGACTATGCATGCCTACGAAATTAAGACAGGTTGTCCCTCCAAGTATGAGGCTGAAGCCTGACCGTTGGATTGATATGGGCCCGCATTGGCGCTAATGTTGGGCTAGGAGGGGGGTTGGCGTCCCCTGTATCGCAAATCGCAACATGGCGGTCCGAACGCCCGGGGGCGGCAAAACCGAGCATCGTAGGACGCATCTGTGGACGTTGATGCCTCGCCTTCATGAGATCGTGGTTTTGGAGAACTGTATTCGGAAGAAAATAGAAATTCAATTATCGGGGGATCAGGTCAGGCCAGGAATGGAGCAGCCCTACCCGAAGCCAATGATGCCGTGGAGAATCGGGGTGGAGAATACGGGTGCACTCTCTTGCGGTGAAACGGATGTCCACCCCGGGAATGCCCACCTTTTGGTGAAATTGCGATAGTGATGATTCCATATAGAAAGGTGGCCAGTGGGAACTATGGCCGACCCAATTTACAGCCCAGATGGCAAATTCATGTGGTCAGGAACCGAATGGATTCCAGCACCGCCTACCTCTGAACCAGAACCTCCGACACCTAGTGAACAGGCACTAAATATGCAGGACTCTGTTATCGGTGGAGATGTTGTTCATAGCACCGTCATCAACAATGATCCTACGGCTGTGACTACGGCTGTGATTGCTGCTCTACAGCAATTGGGAATGGTGGGGCAGTCTCCAGCAGCTCCTCAAGCCCCACCTACACCCGAGGTTGAGTTGCCGGCCTCATTCAGTGTCGGCGATCATGTCGAATACCACAGTCCGACCAATGAGCGTTGGCTAAATCGATGTACGGTGGTCGGCATCAATGATGATAGGACCTATCGTATCGAAGTTCCAAAATCATCTAGAGTTGAGACGAAGCATGCTGTTATCATCGGTTCTGCCCCAGGAACAATCCGTCCCGCAGCACCCCCATTCAATGCTGGAGACCGTGTGTTGGTCAACTGGAAGAATTACGGGCACTATTATCCGGGTAGAATAACAACAGAACATGATGATCACACATTCATGATTCATTTTGATGATGGGGATGTAGAGGACAGCGTTGAATGGGGTCGAATCGAGGCCATGCAGGAAGATTCTGCTGAAGTCCAGGAATATATGGAGACTGTTGCGGGGGCCGAGCAAGAATTGATTGAGGCTTTCCAAGTATTCGATGAAGCCGGTACGGGGACAATTTCTGCTCAGAAATATTTCGAAATATTGACTGAGATTGGGGATGAACCCATCTCTGTTGATGACGTGCTTGAAGAATTCGCAGCACTCGGAATCGGAATGGATTCAGAAATCGACTATCGTGAATTGGCCAAATATATGGCTAGCACTGACAGCGAGACTGATGCTCCACAACATAAGCCAGAGGTCATTATTCGTGATGCACAGATTGAGGATGGTTGCCTCAAGGGGTATGCTTACGCCCATCCCAAACTCGGAGAAGGTTCTGTTCGGACCTCAACGGTCCTCGGAATCGAATATGATGAGAGGGCAACTGCTAGAGTTGAGACAAGGAACACGATGTATGTAGTTGGGCCCACTGGCTGGACCAATCCACCGACAGACCATCCGTTCAACGCACTCTATGGTGTCGGTGAACAAATCAAGGTCGAATGGGAGGGAAGTTGGTGGGATGCCAATATTCTCGAAATTAACGGCGATAATCACCTGATTCACTATGTCGGGTTTGATTCAAGTTGGGATGAATGGGTCACGACTGAGAGGATGCAGAAAATTAGTTGAGGTTTGGCCGATTATTTGGCCCGAACGGATTATATCACTACTGTGTAGTGCCAAATTCATGCGCAAGAGTACGGTACTCCTGATGGCAACTCTGCTTCTGGCCACATCTATGGCCGGTTGCATCGGTGAAAGATACCTTGACCGGATAATCGGAGAAGATTCCGAAGAGAATGATCGGGAATGTGACAAGGAATGTATGGAGGACTGCCGGGGAAACGGTGGGACAGAAGAAGAGTGTAGAGAGCGTTGCGCCGAACTCGATGATCGAGAGCAAGAAGGCGATTCCGATGATACTGAGATGACCGAAGAGGAATGTGAAGAGGAAGGCGGCACATGGACCTATGCTCCCGACCGAGAAAAATACTACTGCGACATGAGCGAAAACGATTCCGAAGATGACTCAGGTGAAGAAGATCGAACCTCAGAAAGCGACGAGCAAGAGGATGAAACCTGTTATGACGAGAATCGCCAAGAAGTCCCTTGCGAGGAAGAGTGAGTGACGTCCGAAGCAATGTCACCCTCGGCTGAATGGATGGTTCTGGGACTTGTCGTTCTAGCCACGCTATCAATCGGCTTTCAGGTGGATGATGATCCCGCGGGCGATCTTGAAGTCAAGCAGATTTCGGGCACAGTCACCCTTTCGACTCGGGCATCAATGAATGCTCTGGGACTAGATGATTACGACAGAGGGGCAAGGGCAACTGTCGATATGCAGGTGCAAGGTATCGTCAGTACCGAATGTTCGAATTGTACTGGAATCTCAATGCAGGGGCAAGTCAATGTCACTGAATTGGAAGGTGGCCCAGGTGGTATGGGGCGAGTCGAGGCGCAACTATCTGTGTTGCATCTTCGGGAATATGCCAGTGAGGATTTGATTTCACAGGAATGGTTGTCATTCGACTGGGATGCAGGGAGCCTGTCAACCCAATGGGACATCATGATTGTACACGACCCGCCGATGTGGCAGCCGGTTGACCGATTCAACGCTGCATTCTCCGAACAGGAGAGTAGGACAGGTCCTTGGGTACTAATCGAAGCTTTGCTTGATGGTTCACGACATGTCGAGGGTTGTCTCCCCGATACATTCACTTGCCATTCGGGTTCACAATCCGACATTGATCTTACCTCTGTTCTTGAACCTGTGACGAATGCAGTCGAAATTGCACATCCAACACCATGGATTCTAATTGATAATTTGTCTAGTACGAATCAGACTCCGACAAATACTGAACAGATTCGCGAATTGCTTGAACTGGATGGACAGACGTCCAATCTTCATGGTTGGTGTGTAGACGGGCAACAGGAGGCGACCTCCGCACAAGCGTGGTCTGTCAATGGAGCTGGTTCAACCGCTGTTGCACCCATGAGCATCTATCTGGAAGCACTGGCTTTGCCAAGCACATCATTCACACCTGTATCGGGGACATGGACCGAGATTGATCTGTCAGACAGGGGGTGCGCATCTCTGGTCGATGAGGCAGGCGATTTGCGCCTTGCAATTTCAATCTCAGATGGCTGATACAATTCTATCGTAGATAGAATGTGTAGAAAACTATCAAATACAGCCGAATTCCGTGTCTTGGCATGAAGCGCACTGCTGTTCTGATTATGGTCCTGCTAGCCTGCATGTCCTTGCAACCAATGATTTCTGGATATCCGGGCATCCCAGCACCCAACGACAACTATGGAAACGACGACACATTGAGCATTGATGGCTCTGTTATCACCAAACTGGTGAGTGTGGGTGGAGATGTCGAAGTACAAGCCCTGACACGAGGGCATACAAGCGAGACGATTGTCACTG
Source organism: Candidatus Thalassarchaeaceae archaeon (assembly GCA_030751995.1). GTDB lineage: Archaea > Thermoplasmatota > Poseidoniia > Poseidoniales > Thalassarchaeaceae > MGIIb-P. The sequence goes on along the minus strand of JASMFB010000037.1, from coordinate 3,051 downwards.
CCGACATATTACGAATGGATATTGAGCCAATGGATTTGCTCGGAGAGTTCGGGAATCCCGGTTCAACAGTGGGAGAGTTAGTTGGAACAGTGGTTCTGACAAAGACCGGTGTCCACGAGGATGATGCAAATACGGCCATCTGGGATGGTATTTTCACCTTACCTGTCTCCGAAGTAGGTGGCGTATATATCGCTGAATTTACGGCAGAACATGGGATGATGCAAGCCACCGATAATCCCACACAATTGCAAGAAATCTTCCGATATGAAATCGAAACCGTCTTGCAGGCCATCGATGATGCTTGGGATACTGCAAATCCAACCGCAGAAATCCAAGGTGAGTTTGATGTCCTAGAGATGCAGGTTCTTTCCAATGGTGGATTCCCCGCCCTTGTAGATGCTGCAACCGATGGGAGTGGACCAGGTAGTTGGCAGGCCATGTTGGATTCTGCAGAAGGATACGATCTGTCCGAAGGAGCCACATTCCTTGAATTCCTGATGGAGTTCTTCGATTCAGAGGACGTTGATGCCGCACTTGCAATGGTATCCGGTCTGATGACCTACCTCAACGAATTCCCACTGCCTCGAACGATGAATGATTTTGACGAGATGGCAGATTACATGATGACCTTCGATCCGATTGAAAACTTCACTCGATTTGACGGAACGGCCCAATTTGAAGATGCATACAACGCCATGTTGGGTAGTGATGAGTGGACTGCGCTCAAGGGCGCACTCGATGATTTGGCCAACAGCACGAAGCAGTTTGAAGCAGCACAGACACTGATGCACAATCTCGCACTTCTCGCAGTCTCAGTTCACCCTGAGGCAATCATCGCAGGCATCGAAGCTTATCTTGAGCCATTGATGAACGAGGATATCGACAACATGACGCCGATGCAGAAACTCGTTGTTGGATTTGTCATCCAAGACATTGAGGTCGTAGATACTGATGGCGATGAAATGCCAGATGAGTTCATTTGGGAATACGAGCAACTCATGGAGACACCTGAGGGTCAAGCATGGACAGCCAATATGGAATCCAGTGATTCGTGGGTGAACGATGTATTCGATGATTTCAATTCCCTTCCAGAGGATTGTTTTCAACACCTCATGAATTCGTTTGAAGACCCAGCGTGGGAATCAGCAGGACAAGCATTGGGCCACTTCGGTTCATGGATGTCCAACGCCTCTGGCGGTGAGCGTGAAAGCGAATGGTATCCCGAAGAGGCCGAGGAAGCAGGCGAACCAACAGGGTCCACAGTCATCATCTTTGAGGAGTTGTATGATGTTGAGACCACTGAGTACAACCCTCACGTGCTTGACCTCGGAATCAATATGCGCTTCGATGGACCAGGCGATGATGAAAAGTACCCAGAATCGTTTACGATGACAATGACCGATTCCTCGGGAATACATGTTGAATCAACTCAGTTGATGCAGAGAGACAACGATCTTCACACATACGTCGGTCGTTTGACGGCTGATTCAATCTCTGATACAATTTGGTCATTCAACCAGCCGATGGAGAACTACGCCTACGCAGACGAAGTCTCGAACGCAAGAATCGAGGTGAAGTCGCTTCGCCCAAGCATGATTGAAGCACTGATTTACGAGGGTGTTGATGAGACATTCATCGGTTCCGCACTCGGTGTTCTGGTCGACCAAGATGAAACCATGTCGGTTGATTCCACATTCTCAGTGAATGCACTGTCTTACGATGCCTATGGCCCGGTGAGTGGTGCAGAGGTGGATATTGCAATCCTGCGTGTATCGCCACAGAAGGCAATGGAGGCCATTGAGACACTATCGCCAGAAGGAGATGTGGACATTACAAGCGGTTCCTCGAACATCGTTGCTCAATACACTGGTGAAGACCTTGATGGGAATGTCAATGGTATCATCGCAGAATTCAGCGGCAAGGATGACAGAGAGGGACACGACCATCCACAAGCCGTACAAAATGGACAAAATGGAGCCACAACAGGTACGGATTGGGAAGATATCGAACGTTCTGGCCTCGGTAGCACCTGGGGCGCAAGCCACAGTGACGCCCTGCCCGAAGAAGGTGGATTGGCAGATGTCACCACAACTGGGACCACTGAATCCGGACTTGAATTCAAAATCATGCAGCAGATACCTCTGCCCGGTACGGCAGGATGCGCTCGAACAGAAGGCAGCGGTGGTGGGGATTATGCCAGCATCGGATGGAAATATGAGAATTTCAGATTCTGGGATGATGAAAATGAAGAGGAAGTGTACTATGACAAACCTGACCTCGACACACTATCGATTAGTTGGGGAGATGGGAATTACTACGATTACACCTACGGAGAGAACGATGATTATCGCGAAGAGGGATGGGAAGGCCATTCCTACCAGAATTATGGCGACTATACCATCGATATCTCATACACACCTGTCGCTGGATACAGTGCGGTTTACCATTCCCTGAACTATGTCTATTCTGAGGAAGAGTCAGGATTCCGTATGTCAACTGGTGAAGGTGAAGAGGAATCCTACACGACGGGATGGACGGAGATTGGATGGTGTGATCTAAATGACGATGAATCAGCCATGCCCAACCCCGAGATTATTGATGCATTCCTTACTGGTGGTCCGTTCGAAGTGATGGATGAGCAGATTTTCACCTCTGATGCAGATGGTGGTGTGACTATGACGGCCACGCCCTCATTGCCAGGCGCATACATCAGCGTAGTGCAAACCAAGTTTGTTCGAGATGGTGTCGAATTGATTGGAGTCGGAATGAATGCAGGCGCTGCCACAGAGGCATCGATTGCACTTTCAGGAATCACTGAACAGACCACGTTTGCTGGAATTCCTGTGTATGTTGCCACTCCATCTCCGAGTGGACAGTCGACCATCGAAGTCACAACGACTGGGATGGGAAATGAGGATTATACTGCCATGCATAATCAAGCTGCCATGGCATGCCAAGAAAGATAAATCGGGGGCCAAATCCATAGGACATAAGCCAACCAGTTCGATGACTTATTTGGTCACATTTAGTTGATTCCCAATTACATTCATC
>JASMFB010000036.1 GCA_030751995.1 Candidatus Thalassarchaeaceae archaeon | reverse complement strand
CGAATCTTCTTGGCATTTTGATGCCCGATTTCAACGCACTTTCCAGCCGCCCATTGGCAGGCCCCCAGACTCTGACGATAATCATCGCAACCAACGGCCGCCTCGACCATGGCGACATCGAATTCAGACATCTTATCGATACTCGGCCAACGCCTAACCCAATCCAGTAATGTCGCGGACAGAGAGTCTCCCGCAGAACCAATCATCCGAATCATTTGCTTGCGAGTACGATAGATGCGATCTTTGTCTACAACGGCATCTCCAGACTTCTTCGCTTTGCTGAAGGCCTTGTCGAGAAGTTCTTCCGATGTCAACACAGTTGGAATGCTTCGCCAAACAATCGAAACCATGCGTTCCCCTCAACCCTGCGGCAGGCCCACCCCTCTTCAAACAAGAGGCTTGAGACCACCCATCGGTTCAAGAGTAACCAGTCCTTCGCAAACGCGATTCCGATGGTAGATGATTCCCCCAACCTACCCGAATGGGCTCTTTCAATCTGGGAGTCGCTCGGGAAACCTGATGTTTGTGAAGACGTTCTTACCGGCCCACTTCTAGACCGTCGAACAGGGATGCGCCGGGATGATTTGGTCGAAATTCTTCTCGATGCTAGAGCATTGTCTGAAGGTGCTGATGAATGGGTGCGTGGGCGCCTGATTGGCATCAACAAGATGACTGTCGAGGTCTTGGATATCGATGGAAGTTACCGTTACATTGCACGCGATGTGATTGTTGAAGTGCGCTTGATTGCACATATGCGACCTGCTTACATCGACGATAATGAATTACTACAATTTGAACGTGAAGATCAGAAGCGTCGGACCAAGATACACGAAGATGTCGAGAAGAAGACCAAGGGTGTCGACGATGATCATCTCTGGGGTTGAATGAATAAGTATCGCACCGATGGAAAATCATTGATTGCCAACGATGTGATGCGGATGAGTGGCTTCAATCGACACATGTTCTTCTGTGCTCATGAGAGGGATAGCGATGCACCCCGTGGTTGTTGTGCTGCCAAGGGGAGTCTTGCCTTGATGAAGGCAGTCAAGACAGCAGCCAAAGCCGAGGGGATTTCGAATATTCGGGTTCAGAAGGCCGGTTGTTTGGGCCAATGTGAGCGTGGAATATCGTGTGTGGTTTATCCAGAGGGTGTTTGGTATACCCTCAAAGGTGAAGAGAACATTCCCGAACTCCTTGAGCATCTTCGCTCAGGTTCCATTGCAGAAGGCTTGAGGATGACACTTGAGGATTGAACTGAGGAGATTACTGATGACCAAGAATTTCGACTCCAATGATTTCAGTTCGTTTGTGGCATCTCGTCGCTCAACACGAGATTTCAAGTCAACTCCGGTTCCAGATGAATTGATTCAGGAAATCATTGCTGACGGTCTCACTTCTCCCAGTTGGAGTAATACTAGACCATTTGTCGTTGCAGTCGCTATAGAGGATGTCAGAGACAGGCTCTCGAAGGAATTTCTAAGTCGCTTTGAATCTATCAAAAGTGCTCGTGGCGAGGGGTTTTTCGCTAAAATGAAAGCTGTATTTAGAAGAAAGGGATTACCAACTAGTAATTGGTTGATTATCAAGCCATATCACAAAGATTTGATTCCTCGATCAAGACGAGTGGGCAAAGAAATGTTGACCCATATTGGTGTAGAAAGAGATGACAAAAAGGGAAGAGATGCCTTCTGGGCAAGAAATTACGAATTCTTTGGAGCACCTGTAGAACTATTCCTATTCACGCATAAAAGTCTAGGAAAATTTGCCACCTCAGATGCCGGACTTTTCATGCAGAATCTAATGTTGTCAGCCCATGCAAAGGGCCTAGGTACCTGTGCTCAAGGGTCGGTGGCTGTTTGGGAAGATGCGGTGCGCAAAGAGTTCTCAATCAGCAAAAACTATTCTTTGCTATGTGGTATTTGTGTAGGGTATCCTAGTGAAGGAAAAATAAATTCGTTTAAGGCGGATCGACTTCCCCCCTCAGAAATAATAGTTCCAGTCAAAAAATAAAGCAAGAGGCTTGAATTGGGTAGCGTCACAACAGCACGACCATGACCGCGGCAATCGAGGGAATGTCCTTCTCGATTTCAGTCCGAACTGATTAGAGTTTGACGGGTCGAGTAGCACCGCAAGCTTGGCACTTCAGCAGCGTTGTGCGATCTTCCCTGAGGAAGGCCGTATCTGGAGCATTGCACTGATGGCACAGGATGTAGGTCTTCACATATGCAACAATGCGCTCTTTGATTCGACGTGGGGGGATTCGACCTTTGAGCAGAATGCGTCCCTTGTCCCGGGTTCCGCTGGTGCCGAGTTCGTTCTGCAAGAAATGGTAGACGTGATCAGCATCACGGTCCATCATCGAGACCAACTCGTTGAAGTTGCGCAAAATGGTCTGAGAACCTTCGATAAGCACATCCGGTTCAGGTAGAGTCCAACGACTGCGCGACGAGATATCCTCTGGAATCTTGTCCCTTGCACGGTCGAGCAATGACTCGTAATCGAAGTCCGTCATCGTCTGGCCCACCCACATCCCCTTCTTGAGGCCACCGACAGAACCAATGTTCCCCTGCGCAGCGCAGACAGGTATGGACGAGGCCATAGAGGTGCGAATCGCACGCATTCATCCTGATGCTCAATTGCCTGTCCAAGGTAGTGACTTGGCGGCTGGATTTGATCTCCGTTCAGTCGAGCGCGTTGAGGTGCGTAAAGGGACCACAGAAATGCTACCCACTGGCCTCGTTCTGGCAATTCCACCAGGCTGGGAAGGGCAGGTCAGATGTCGTTCTGGTCTTGGAAAACGAGGACTCATCCTACCGAATGGAATTGGGACCATTGATGCTGATTATCGTGGCGAATTGATGGTGTTGGCTCATTGGATTGGTGAAGGCGATTCATTTGTGGTCGAAAAAGGAGAACGAATTGGCCAATTATTGTTCAAACGCGTACCTCAAATCCGCTTTGTCGAAGTTGACAGAGAGGCACTTGAGGGAACTGACCGTGGAGAGGGTGGGTTTGGCAGTACAGGCCGATTCTAGATAGAGTCCTATGGACTCTGTCCGGTGATTTGATAGGATACGGGCCAGCAGACAGTCTCGATTCACATGGCGCTGAGCATTGACGAACTGCGAGGAAAGGTCGCAGAAATGACAGAACAAGGACTCAATACGCAACAGATTGCAGATGAGTTGTCTATCTCCCAACGAACCGTGATTTGGCTGAGTACAGGGGCTTCTGAGGCAGAACACCCAGATGATGTCCGAATTGGCTGGAGAACCATTGGAGCCCGTCCCAATCGCATCAACGCAATCGGGGCCATCATGGCCGATATCGTAATGGAGGAATTGGAAGAAGTAGACACCATTGTCGGTATCAGCCTCAATGGGATTTTGTTCGCAAATTCAATTGCCGATATTCTCGAGGTTGATGTGGCCATCTTCCGTTCGGTCTCAGAAGAAGGGGATGGTCATCTCTCAAACAAATATGGCAACGTAGCCGGACGCAAGGTGGTTGTTGTCGATGACGTACTCTCATCCGGTGAGACCATGAAACGGACAATCAAAACACTGCAGGATGGTGGAGCAGAGGTCGTCCTCAGTATCGTGATGGTCAACAAGACAGAGGAGAATACAGTCTCTGGTGTGCCTCTTCGTGGACTCATTCGTGCAGTGAAAGTTTGAGGTGAATCCACATGCATTGGGCTGATTCCATAGCGACGGCCCTATCGCATCGCGGTGACAAGCATGTCATCGCATCCGGCATCACGCCCTCGGGAGAATTCCACATAGGTCATCTGCGAGAAATTCTCACCTCGGACATCATCAAGCGGGCTTGTATAGCATTGGATTTGGATGCAGAGTTTGTCTTCTTTGTAGATGATGCAGATCCTCTTCGTAAGGTTTACTCATTTCTTGATAATTCGTATGAACAATACATCGGACACCAGTTGGCCAACATCCCACCTCCTGATGCCAATGGTGTTCCTGATAACGAACGCTTCGCTCAAGGCATCTCCTACGCCAGACATTTCCTAGAACCATTCATCCAAGCATTGGAGGCAATAGGAGTCCAAATCGATGAGGTCATCTACAACTATGACGCTTACCAGAGTGGGAAGTTCGCTGAAGCGTCGCGCTCGGCCTGTAATCAGGTCGATGCGATTCGAGAGGTCATCGAACGCGTTTCAGGAAGGGAATTGGATGATGATTGGTTCCCATGGAATCCAATCGATTCCAAGGGTTCGATTGACGGCATACGAATTACAGGTTGGGACGACCCTATTGTGAATTGGATTGATTCAGATGGTAATTCAGGCCAGTCTGATGTCACAAAGGGAGAAGGGAAACTCCCCTGGAGGGTTGATTGGCCTGCGAAGTGGGTCTGGCGAGGCGTGACCATGGAGCCGTTCGGCAAGGATCACGGGGCAGCGGGTGGTTCGTATGATACTGGGAAGGAGATTTGTCGGTTGCTGGGGAATGAGCCGCCCTATCCAACAACATACGAATGGATTTCTTTGAAGGGCGTAGGGGCAATGTCTAGCAGCACAGGCGTCATCATCGGACCATTAGAAGCTCTGAATCTGGTCCCACCAGAAATTATTCGATATCTCATAACTAGAAACAAACCGAATCGCCACATTGATTTTGACACAGGAAGTGCGCTAATCGAACTTGCAGATGAATATCAGAAAAAACTCTCGGATCTAGAAAAAGGGCCAGGGGAATGGGATGAACTCAGTCGCCGACAACAGGTGGCTTGGGAGAAACTCAAGGCGCAACTTCTCTACTCTCAGATTGACCCTGCAAGTACGCCTCAGGCAGCATCTGAGCGAGTGACCTTTCGGCACCTCTCCATGCTTGCACAGATTCGAAGCGAGGATGCCAACGTTTGGGGATCTCTGCACCGTAGCGGATTGATTGAGAGTGAGCCCACAGGAGATTTACCGAGGCGTCTTGAGTTGATGCGCGCATGGATTTCTAGCCCCCACTTTCCGGAAGCGTTCCGTCTAAGGATCCAAACCGAAATTGGTGATGGAGCCAAGGAGAATATCGACGAACGAGATGTGGACTATCTGAAGGCCTTGTGCCGGGGCCTAGCAGATTGCGAATGGAAGTCCCATGAAATCAATGCCATCATTTGTAATGAAGCGAAAAGTCGTGACATTTCTTTGAGGGATGCTTTCCAAACGTTGTATTGGATTGTACTGAATCAAGACTTCGGGCCGAAATTAGCCAATATTCTTGAAGAAATGGATATGCAAGCCGTTCTAGACCTTCTACAATTGGCAATTGATGAGTTGTCATCCTGAACGTAGTTCAGAAATCACAACCACCCACACGCTTGAAAGAGGAGGCAGGCGTGGCGAGGGCAATGCCGGTGTATTGCCCCAGTTGCGAATCCGGTGTAGATGCCGTCTCGAAATTCTGTCTACAGTGTGGCCACGACTTGGAAACGGACGGTCCAATCACTTCGACGGGGCACGATGTTCGACAGTTGAAAGAATTGATTCGAGGCCGCGACGATTTGTCAATGGCGGAGAAATTCGACCTCATCGCAAAAGTCGAAGAAGGCGAGAATCCGATTGAACTGGGTTTGGCCGCTCCTGCCGAAGGAAGTGGGGTCACTCCAGAACAGATGGAAGAGAAGGCAGCAGCACCCAAGGTCACCAAGGGCGGTCTTTCAGAGGCAGCCCTAGGGTACACGACCAGCCCGGCCGCTGCAGCCGCTGTCGCACTGATGAGTTCACAGACCGATGCTTGGGGGCACATCCAATCTGGCTCTATCAATACAGGCGACCCACTCTTCGTTGAAGCAATGGCACTGGGCATGGAAGCCAGCCATCACATTCACGATATTGCAGCCGGTGGAATCGATGAGACCAAATTGACCAATGAAGATCTTCGAGGCATTCCAGTCCTGAAACCTCCTAAGCGCTCGTTCTGCCCTAAGTGTGGGTCAGATATTCATTCACACACGATGCTTCAATGGAGAAAGTGGAGAGATCACTCCGGTGAAGTCGTTCAGTTGCAAGCACAGGCAGCTATGGAGACTAGTTTGGTTCAAGTTGCCGCACACTACCTCACTGAAACTCAAGCGGCTCAATCACAACGCGATGATTTGGCTGGCCAACTCGCTGCCCTTGATGAAGATACCATGACGGAGAAGATTGGCAGTGAATTGCGCCCGAAGATTCTCAAAGAAGTAGAAGATGATTTGCGAAAGAAGGTCGAAGATGAACTACGCGAAAGTATCGAGGAAGAAGTTCGGGCGGATATGGCAGCCCGAGGTGGCGGTCGCAAGGTTGTTTCAACCACTGGCGGGTCAACATTCAAACCAAAGGCGGCCAAGAAGGCTTCAGCACCAACTGTACGGCGTGGAGCTGCCAAGAAGACCTACGAAGGAGAGGCGGATGGAAAGGTCGATTGGTTCCTCGCAGATGCATTGGATACCGTCTTTGATCCACACGGTACCGGAAAGGTGCTCAAGGCCAAGACCATTCTCGCTCGCTCCGCAGAAGGTAACGTTCGAGTTCAGGATGTGGTCAGAATTTATTCCGCAGACGGACAGGATGGACTCTCTGAACTGGCATGGACCAGTCCATTCACAAAGTACATCATCGAAGCGTTCGATGCTTGTTAATCAGATGTAATCAACGATGAGGCGTCGAGGTTCGGGCATGCCTTCTTGGGCAACCGCAATCGCTTGACATTCCATTCGAGCGCCCGACATCGTGGTGACGAAGGGAATGTTGAGTTCTACGGCCAAGCGACGCATCATGTTGCCATCCAGTACCGCACCGCCACTGTTTCGGGGTGTGTTGATGATTAGGTGAATCTTGCCGGTACGCATCAAGTCAAGAGCATCTGGACTCTGGCCCTCAGCAATTCTGTAACAAGTTTCAACATCAAGACCGCCTACATCCCTCAGGTGGCGAGCCGTGCCTTGCGTTGCATGTAGAGTGAAACCCATCTCTTGCAAAGAGCGGGCCATGGGAATGAGGTGGCCCTTGTCTTCATCCTTCACAGTTAGGTAAACTCCTCCGCGTGTCGGAACAGGGAGTTCTGTAGCCAGACGTGCTTTGAGATATGCAGATGCCGCATCGACGTGGCTGCCCATGACCTCACCGGTGCTTTTCATCTCGGGTCCAGGGGCAGGGTCTAGGCCTCGAAGTTTCAGGAATGGGAAGACTGGTGCTTTGACGCAGACTGCGTCTGTTTGACGGCGAGGGATTTCCATGTTGGCCAACTGATCTCCAATCGTGATGTGGGCAGCAATCCTCGCCAATGGGATTCCGGTGGCTTTGGCAACGAAGGGGAAAGTTCGCGAACCACGTGGGTTGACTTCCAGCACGTATAGTTCGTTTCGACATATGCAGAATTGAATGTTGAAACAGCCGCGTATGTTCAACCCTATTCCGATTTCTTTGGTCCATTCGTGAACCTTTGTAAGTATCTCCTCACTAACGTTTTGTGTGGGGATGAAGCAGGTCGAATCACCACTGTGGATACCTGCCTCTTCCAAATGCTCCATCACCGCGCCGACAAGAACGTCTTCACCATCACAGACAGCATCGACATCCAGTTCGATGGCACCACCCAGATATTCATCGACAAGTAGGGGTTTGTCGGGAGCGATGTAAGCATCCGCCATGTAGGTCTCCAATTGATCATCGTCGGTCAGAATCTCCATGCCACGTCCACCAAGTACGTAGGACGGTCGTACCAAGACTGGGTATCCAATCTCAGCGACAGCTGCACGAATCGCTGCTGGAGTTTTCCCCGTGCGGCCATTGGGGAGTCGAATGATGCTGCGTTCACCAAAGGCTTCGAATCGCTCGCGATCACTGGCCTCATCCACTGCATCCGGGGAAGTTCCCATCATCGAACAAGACAAACCCTGCTCGGAAAGGTGAGGCATACGGTCGTCGAGGGGTAAAGCCAGATTGATGGCAGTCTGACCACCAAATTGCAGAAGAATTCCATCGGCACCTTCTCTGAGTAGAATCTCAGCTACACATTCTGTAGTCAATGGTTCGAAGTATAGGCGGTCGGATGTATCGAAGTCGGTACTGACGGTTTCGGGATTGTTGTTGACGATGATTGCCTCATGACCTGCTTCTCGAATCGCTTGCACCGCATGCACGGCTCCGTAGTCGAATTCAATGCCTTGGCCAATGCGAATGGGGCCGGAACCGATGACCACCAAACGTTGGCGTTCCTCCTTCTTCTCTGCGGGAACATGATCAACGCCTAATGGCGCGCTGCCACCTTCGTAGGTTGCATAGTAGTACGGTGTGACCGCAGCGAATTCAGCGGCACAGGAATCGACCATGCGGAAGCGTGGATGGATGGCCAGTTCATGTCGACGTTTCATCACATCAATCTCTGTTCGGCCTTCCGGCAATCGATTCCAGCCACTAGCTGGGAATCCGGCAATCGCATCAGCGATATGGGCATCTGTGAAACCAAGGCCTTTCCAGGTCCTCATCTGGACCTCAGTGATATCTCTCGCTTCACAATCGGCCGCGACAATTTCAGCCTCCATTTCGGCGATCTTCTTGAATCGGTGAAGGAACCATCTTGTGATGTTTCCAGTACCGTCTCGAACCTCCTCGATGCCCATTCCGCGTCTGAATGCTTCGACCAATGCACCCAACCGTCGATCTGTGGCAACCTTGAGCCAGTTGGCGAGAATGTCGTCAGGTAATGGTTCGTGCACACGTTCATCCATCGACTCGCCATCACTGGCATCCGCAAGTGTAAGTGGACGAGGATGGGGTTGACCATATTCAAGGGAAGCGATGGCCTTCAGCATGGCTTCCTCGAAATTGCGACCAATGGCCATGACTTCGCCTGTGGATTTCATGCTAGTACCTAAGGTTCGATCCGCAGTGCGGAATTTGTCGAACGGCCAGCGTGGAATCTTGACCACAGCGTAATCCAGTGTGGGCTCAAAGGCAGCAGTGGTTCCCTCTCCAGTGATGGGATTGGGCAATTCATCCAAAGTATAACCGACAGCAATCAACGCAGCCATTCGTGCAATTGGATAACCCGTTGCCTTAGATGCAAGGGCAGAGGAACGGGATACGCGAGGATTCACTTCGATAACACGAAATTCACCCGTGTCTTGGTTGACTGTGAATTGAACGTTGCATCCACCTTTGATGTCGAGGCGACGAATCAAGCGCAGCGCAGCATCACGCAATCCCTGGTGGTCACGATCAGAAAGGGTCTGGGCAGGAGCTACGACAATCGATTCACCCGTATGGATGCCCATCGGGTCGATATTTTCCATAGTACACACGATGATGCAATTGTCACTGGCATCGCGCATGACCTCGTACTCGAATTCCTGCCATCCAAGAATGCTCTCTTCAATCAGCACCTGTCCTATTTGAGAATGAAGAATTCCTTGACTGGCAATTTCCACTAATTCACCAGTATTCCATGCGGTGCCACCACCCAATCCACCCAGTGTAAATGCGGGACGTATCAGAATCGGATACTTGCCAAGTTCATCCGCTGCAGCTAGAACCTCCTCAATTGAATTACAAGCCATGGCTTTGGAGATGGGGAGATCGATTTCAGAGCAGACCTGGTTGAATAGGTCGCGATCCTCGGCCTCATCGATGGCTCGAAGATCACAACCGATGAGTTCTACGCTCAATTCAGCGAGAACCCCACTGTGGGCGAGATTGCTGGCGATGTTAAGGGCGGTCTGTCCACCCATTCCAGCCAGCAACGCATCGGGTTTCTCAATCTCAAGGATGCGTTTGACGACATCGGGGAGAAGCGGTTCGATGTAGATGCGGTCGGCCATCTCGGGGTCGTTCTGAATGGTTGCTGGATTCGAGTTCACCAAAACAACCTCATATCCATCAGAACGCAAAGCACGACATGCTTGTGAGCCCGAGAAATCGAATTCAGCGGCTTGCCCAATGCGAATGGGCCCACTGCCCAGAATCATCACCTTCTGGATATCATCGCGTCTTGGCATTCGCCTTCACCTCCATGTGTTTGGCAACCAGATTCTCAAATCGGTCAAACAGTGGATTGGCATCGTGAGGACCTGGGCATGCTTCAGGGTGATATTGGATTGTGAAGGCGGGCCTCCCCTTCACATCCAAACCTTCGACAGTGCGATCGTTTGCATTGATGAATCGAACCTCGACATCGCAACCCGTCAGATTGTCTACTTCACCCGAATTAGCTCCCGATGGGTGGGGTGCAAGCATACCCTTGACTGGGTCCTCAACAGCAAAGCCATGATTCTGGCTGGTGATGCTCACCTTCTGTGTCTGAATATCGAGGACTGGTTGATTGCCGCCACGGTGGCCATAGCGTAATTTGTAGGTTCTAAGTCCGCTGGCCAGACCCATCAATTGGTGGCCTAAGCAGATGCCCATGACCGGGACGCCTTGCTTGGTCGCTTGCGCAAGTGTGCGACGTGCAGCCGTCGCCTTGCCTGGATGTGCCGGGTCACCGGGGCCATTGCTGCAGAATAGAGCATCGATTTGGAAGGTGCTACATAACTCGGACCAATCAACATCGGGTGGACACCAGAGGACCTCAAAGCGAGTACACAGTTCTCGTAGAATGTTGTACTTGATTCCACAATCCAAAGCAGCTACACGAGGAAGGGGTTTGCCTTCTGTATCCGTCGCCCCTTCGTTGAGGAACACCGGGTCATCTCGGCTGACCTCATCGGCCAAATCTGCGAGATCGGGGGATTCCATCTCTTTCAGAATCTCTACCATCTCGGCCTCTTTCTCGATTGGACCAAAGATGCTGAGGATGACACCATATTCACGCACGCGTCGTGTGACAGCTCGCGTATCGATGCCAGAGATTCCCGGAACCCCATGCGCTAAGAGAAGGTCGTGTACCGTGCCGATGCAATGTCGATGGTCCGGCTCCATCATCAGTTCGCGGCAAACCACGCCCCTTGGCCAAACTCCGGCCGATTCTGAAATGCCGGCGGCAATCCCATAGTTGCCCAACAACGGCCATGTGAATGTCAACACCTGTCCTGCAAAGGAAGGGTCAGTCAGAGATTCCTGATATCCAGTCATATTCGTAGTGAATACCAACTCGCCTTCTGCAATAGTTGCAGCACCGAATAAATCCCCTTCGTGACGCGAACCGTCCGCCAGCAAAAGGACGCCCCGGCCACTCGCTTCTGCATGCTCATGTGAAGGTGAGTTAGGAAGCAGTAAATCAGCCGCATCGCGGGCGATAAAGGCCTTGGAAACGCCGAGTTGACCAGAACCGGGAGAGAAGCCCCCTGTTACCGTCACCCTCGCACCCTCGGACTCTCCCTGAAATCCGGTTATAATCATTAAGATGGATTAGAATCTTCATTCCGGTCGATGACGACCTTCCCTGATGGGTGTGATTGTATCTCCAAACGAGCCCCTGGGAACTGCTCTGGCCCGGCAACTCCGCCCATCAATTCGGACATGAAAAGAGCCAATGCAGCCACCTCTGAATGTGGCTGGTGTCCTATGGATACATTGTAATTAGCGAGTTTGTAGATGTCGCCGGGAACTTTGGCGCCCCCCACTACGACAGCGATCGGTCCATCAGTGGGTATCTCTGATGTGATTGCATCGTGGGGCTCGCCGTACATCGTAAGATGTACGATGCGGCCGCCCTGCTGGGCGAAGTGGCGTAGAAATCCCATAGGCTTCGCATGGTGCTCAGAAGAGAAGTTGCCACCGAAGTTGTCAGTCACATCCGACAAGGTGTCCAATACGCCTTGATCTTCGTCGCCACACAGTACGAAGTGATTTGCACCCATAGCTCGAGCCGTCAGGCCAAGATGACTCGTGATTCGCTTGTCGCGTTGCTGTCGGTGGCCAAGACGAACCACCGTGACGTCGGGTCGCACGGAATCAGGCCAACGGCGCCGCTTCTTCAGCCTGTCCCTCGGCGGGAGCACCGCCCAGAGGTGAGATGTCAACTGGGAAGTTGGCGAGGAGATCGCGGACCCAGCGGAGCAGGAGGGCATCGAGGAACATGGATGCACAATAGTGAACCATCACACCCAGAGCGATGAGGCGGGCCGAATGGAGAAGCATGACAGCAGCAGCATCACCGAAGGCGAGATGACCAATCGGCTCAATGGCCATGAACATAGCGAGAATGAGCATAGCACCAGCAGCTAAGCCGGGCCAAGGCTGACTTCTCTCCCTTGACAACTTCATCAGAGCTGTGGCCGTAAAGACCAGAGCAGGAACAACTGCAGCGACCCATTTGTAATTCAGACTGAAGATGAGTGAAAGTTCAGCCTCATCTGAACCCAACTCAGTACCGAAGACATTGACCGTCAACCACCAGAACAATGTGACTGCCATCAGAAGTATTCCAGATGCGACAGCGTTTCTGAACACCATTTCGCTCATTTCAAGTCGGTCACGTGGCTGCAATCGTTGCAGAATAGATTCGGCTAATTCCAGTGTGTCTGCATTTGGAGCAGAGGATTCGTCACCGTATGATTCGAGATTTGATAACGAGAGTATGTCTTCCAAGTCAGCCATGTCAGATGGCACAAGTGCCATGCTTTCGGATTCACCTTCGCCTGCCACGAGACCGCAACGCCCTCTCCACACATCATAAACCATACCGTCCCACCGGGGACTTACATGGACGACTTGCGACCCTTTCTGAGACGCCGCCCTGATGGGCGGTGCCGGTTGATGGGGATTCTCAATGTCACTCCAGATTCGTTCCATGCGGCCTCAAGAGTTGATTTGGATTCAGCAATTGAACGCGGATTGAAAATGTGGTCAGCGGGAGCAGATTGGGTAGATATCGGTGGCGAATCGACTCGACCGGGTGCAACTCCGGTCGACTCGGTAGAAGAAACAGATAGGGTGGTGCCAGTTATCCAAGCACTGCGCCAAGCCAATCCTGACGGCCTCATCTCGATTGATACGCGCCGATTTGATGTTGCTGAGGCTGCACTCGACGCGGGTGCCAACATGGTCAACGATGTCAGTGGTTTGCGTGACTCGGCAATGAGGGAACTTGTGGTCGAACGTGGATGTGCAATCTGCATCATGCACATGCAAGGTGCACCTGGAAATATGCAGCAGAATCCAACGTACGAAGATGTGTTCGAGGAAGTCTACGGATCTCTAATATCTACGGCTGAAGGACTTATTGAAAGGGGGCATAATCAAGCACTGATATGCCTGGACCCAGGCATCGGATTTGGCAAGAATCTGAACCACAATCTCGAATTGTTACATTCCCGTAGTGATTCGAACTATAGCATCATGTGGGGGGTCAGCAGAAAATCAATGTTCAATCAACTGCTAGGACGAGAACGAACCGAAGATCGGTTGGCTGGAACACTCGGGGTGGCTGCCCATGCCATGCTGGAAGGTGTCGACATTCTCCGGGTTCACGACGTAGAGGCGCATAACGACCTCCTGACGACAATGGCTACTCTGCGTCCGGAGTTGAATTCATGACCATAGTCGACATCGATGACAACCTGCGTTTACTTGGTACGGCGCACATCTCCAAAGCAAGTGCTGATGCCGCTCGTAGAGAGGTATCTGAATACGAGCCAGATATCGTTGCCATCGAATTGTGTAAGAGTCGTTTGGATGCCCTATCGCGACCGGAACGGTTCGACAATGAGACGTTGGGAAAAGTTCTCCGTGAAGGAAAGGCGCCCCTAGTTCTGTTCCAATCCATGCTTGCTGTCGAGCAGCGACGCATGGGCTTAGCAGAGGGTGAGAAGCCCGGAACTGATCTGTTGGCAGCCATGCAGGCTGCCAGTGAAGCCCAGAAGGAAGTGGCACTGGTCGACCGTGACATCCAGACAACATTGCGCAGAGCCTGGCGTAGAATGAGATTCCGAGAGAAATGGAGAGTCATGTCAGCTCTCCTGTTCCAAGAGGAGGAAGATGAGGAAATTCAGGTCGACGAACTTCTCGAGAATACAGACCTGATTACTGAACTGATGGGGGAACTAAGAGATGTGGCACCTGCCGCAGGAGAGGTGCTCATCGATGAACGAGATGAATTTCTAGCCAGCAGTATCCAGCAACTGCGCCCCGAAGGGAAAGTACTCGCAGTCATCGGCGCCGGCCACTTGGAAGGAGTCGCTGCTCACCTTCGGAACAACATCGAGGTCGACAAAGAACGTCTGCGCGAATTGAATCGCGTCGAACCACCTCACCGGGCGTGGAAGGGCGTGAAGTGGGGCATTCCCGTTCTCATGCTCGGCCTATTCGCTTGGATGGCTTCCCAAGGTGATATGGCCGCGCTCAAGGAAGCAGCCATCACTTGGCTGGCTCTCAATGCGGTTCTAGCAGCATTGGGTGCTGCAATTGCCAGAGGACATCCACTGTCCATCCTTACAGCAGCCATCGCCAGTCCGATTACATCACTGAATCCAATGTTAGCGGCTGGGTGGTTTGCCGGACTAGTCCAACTGAATGTAGCTGCTCCTTCGACCAAAGATCTGCAGGCCTTCCTGAAACTCGATCAACTCTCACTCTTCTGGAAGAACAAAGTCGGTCGTGTCTTACTTGTGACCGCGTTCGCCAATTTGGGTTCCACTGCAGGCGCATGGATTGCAGGTAGTGCCATAATTGGCAGTTTACTTTGAGGGAAAACGCGGCCGTACCGTTGAAGAACCGTGTGCCGGTCGAAGCATCATGGTCGAGGATGTTGTCATCGTTGGAGGAGCAAGAACCCCTTTCTGCGAATGGTCTGGAGGTAAGCGTGGCGATGGGGAACCGGGTGGCCTGTTGGCGGATGTGACCGCTGAGGATTTGGGTGCAACCGCGATTCGAGGTGCGCTTGAAAAAACCGGAACAGATGCAGGCTCAGTCGATCATGTCGTGATGGGTCATGCTCTGCAGACCTCTGGCCAAGCAATCTTCGGTAGTCGGCATGCCGGACTCAAGGCAGGCATCCCTCAAGAAGTCCCAATGCTCACTCTCAACCGACTGTGCGGCAGTGGTGCTCAGTCCATCGTGACAGGTGCCCAGATGATTATGCTCGGTGAGGCCGATGTGGTCGTCGCTGGAGGCATGGAGAATCTCTCGCAGGCCCCTCACGTTCTGCGTGGAATGCGCAGCACATATCGACTCGGTAGGCCCCCTCAAGCGGGCACTGAAATTGACAAGGATATGGAGGACCTTCTGTTCACCAATCTAATCGATGGCATGTGCGGCTCGTTCATGGCACAAACCTCTGATGAGTTGTGCAAGCGAATCGGTGTGACTCGGGAAGAGGCCGATGCATTTGCCGCCATGAGTCACCAGAGAACAGAGAACAGCATTGATGCCGGCGTATGGGCCCAAGAAATAGTTGAGGTAGAGACAGCAGGTGGAATGGTCGGCGCTGGTGATGAGGATCACGTCGTGCGCGACACCACAGCAGAATCACTTTCTGGATTGAGGACTCACTTCGGTCCAGACTCGCTGGTCACTGCAGGCAACGCCTCTGGTGTGGTCGATGGAGCAGCAGCTGTGGTCATCAAGTCGGCCAGTCGTGCTGCTGCCGATGGAGATTCGCCGCTCGCACGTATCGTCTCATGGGGCATCGTCGGCCTTGAGCCTGCCATCATGGCCCACGGACCTGTACCCTCTAGTCGTAAGGCACTGGAAAAGGCAGGTCTATCGGTGGATGACATCGACCGTTGGGAAATCAACGAGGCATTCGCTGGTCAGGCGATGGCTTGCATCAAGGATCTCGGCATTGATGTCGACAAGGTGAATGTCAACGGTGGGGCTGTGGGTATTGGGCATCCTCTGGCGGCAACCGGAACCCGCCTAGTTCTCACTCTGGCACACGAACTCCAGCGCAGTGGCGGCAAGTACGGGATTGCCACTGCTTGCATCGGTGGTGGACAAGGCATCGCTGTGCTCATCGAGGCGCTCTGAGGGTTTCAGTTGGTCTCACTTGAAGCACTAGGAGTGGTCGCACTTCTCCTGATTGTGGTCGTTCTTTTCAGCCCCATTGGGTTGGGTGGAGGATTGCTATATG
>JASMFB010000035.1 GCA_030751995.1 Candidatus Thalassarchaeaceae archaeon | reverse complement strand
ATCAAGCCAAACACTCTCTATCGGGGAGCGATGGCACCGTGACAAGCCTCACTCTACGCAGTTGAGTGGTGCACCAACGCAGCCAATGATAAGAGGCTAGAACCTCTCCGTTAGCCAATGCGCAACAACTACGCCGGTGTCGCCATTCTGATTGCGGCATTACTTCTCCTCCTCGTTATCCCATCATCGCCGGAGGCATTCGAAGAACCGCGTTATGTACCGGATTTACCGATTCCCGACCATCCTCCTTGTCCTGCAGGTAGTGATTGTGCAAACGTCCACACATGTTCTGCGGGTCCCTCACTCGAATTCACTACGAATTGGACTGCTACGGGCACCAATCGGATGATGTCATCCCCATACACCATCGAACTCACCGGAGACGACATTCTGGACATCGTGGTCGGCACAGGAATAGAAGGAGATGTCACAGGCAGTATCATCGCTTTGGATGGAGCAAATGGCACACCACTTTGGGAAACTTCAGCATCAGGTGAGATGTTCGCATCGGCGCAGTTTGCTCACCTAGATGGCGATGATACAATGGATGTGATTCTTGGTGGTCGTAACCATCAGTTGCTTGCAGTGAGCGGAACGAATGGCAGCATCATATGGCAATTCGATTCAGATAATGACGAACGCAATAAGTGGTATCAGTTCTACACAGGACAATTCATCGATGACCAAAATCAGGATGGTGTGCAGGAATGGTTGACGTCGAACGGAGGCGATCCCACAAAGGGCCCAACCGCAACTCGCGACAATGGATACCTGATGATTATTTCAGGCGCCACTGGCGATATTCTTGCCGTGGTCGACACACCCGATGGTCGAGAGACATACATGTCCCCAATACTCTATCAGCCACATCCATCAATGGAGACAGAAGTCCTCTTTGGAACAGGAGGGGAGACATGGGACGGTGGTCTGTGGACAACCACAATTGATGCCATCATGACAGGCGACATTTCCGATGCTCGTCGGATTGTCAATCCCGTCCCCGATGTTGCCAAGGGCGTGATGGCCCCACCGTCGATTGCAGACATGACTCTCGATGGAATTCAAGATTTGATTGTCAGCACCTTTGATGGTCGGCTAATTGTACTCGATGGCCGAAACTATTCTGAAATATGGACCACAGATGTCAAAGAACACGCATCAGATGATACCATCACAGATGCAGAATCCTGGTCCTCCCCAGCCATTGGATACTTCACCGATGATGCCGTTCCTGATGTATTCACACACTACGTCTATGGCGCCTTTCCGATGTACACCGGATCAACATCTTTGCTAATCGATGGAGCATCCGGAGAAGTTCTTTGGATGGAAGAAACTAATCATACAAGTTTCACCAGTCCCTTAGCCGTCAATCTGGATGGAGATGGTCGCGATGAGGTTCTGATGATTAGGGGCGCAGGAGAGCTGTTCTCTGAAACTGAAACCTATACATTTCACAACACAGCCTCGATTTTGAACACGTGTGGATTGAATCTAACCGATCTTTACACTCGCGATTTTATGAGCATCGGAACTCCAACCATCGTCGATTTGGATTCTGATGGACACCTCGAATTGATTGCCACGACGACAACTGGTTATTCCACATCAGCCGCATCCTGGACAGTTACGAGAATGGACCTAAACGCAAGTACCCCCGACCATCTCAGTTGGGCGGCCTACCTAGGAACAAATTACGATGGCGTTCTTGAGTCGAGTTGATGATGCATAGCATCATCCGATGCTCATGGACGAACCGACCCTATTCACAAAAATCATTCAGGGCGAGATTCCATCGTCTAAGGTCGCAGAAGGCGATTTGTGGTACGCATTTCTCGACATTTATCCACGCCGTGCTGGGCACACATTGGTTGTCCCCAAAGAGCAGGCCCAGCGTATATCCGATCTATCTTCGGATAGCCGACAAGCACTGATGGAAGGCGTTGTGGAAGTCCAGCGGCGACTCACAGCAGAGTTTGGTACCCGCGATTTTTCAGTGGGAATTCATGACGGCCCAACCGCCGGTCAAGAGGTTCCACACGTACACATTCATGTCTGCCCGAGAACGTTTGGAGATGGCGGTCTCACTCTGCTTGCTTGCTGGCCAGATTCACCCTTACCGGGCGGCGATCCAGATTTTGCAGCCCTGTCCACACTCTCTGAGCGCCTACAGTCTCATTGATACCACGAATTGAATTCGGTGATTCGATGGCAGCCAAAACCGTCCAGTCCGGCGATGACGGCGCCGTTGACCATCATGGAGAAGCCCTGCCCACCCTTTCCAAGAGCGCATCACACATAGACATCGAAAAAATCGAAAGAGCGCGACGCCTCTCATCTAAACCCGGTGAACACCCCGGTGTAGCTTGGTTTTATCGAATGATGAGGGAGTTGAGCCGAATGGCCATCCATCAAATTTTTCGAACCATCGAAGTGACGGGGCAGGAACACATTGCAAAGGATGCCGGCATCCTCACAGTTGGTTGGCACACCAATGGACTCATCGATCCAGTTTCTCTCGTAGTCACTCAACCGAAGATGTTTGTTTTCGGCGGCCGACATGATTTGATTACACGACCAATCATTGGCCCATTGTCGTCCCTCGCAGGAGCTCAACCCGTCATCCGTCAAGCAGAATTGGCGCGCGGCGGTACATCTAAAGAAGTCGCATCCCGAATAAACTCCAAGACCATGCTAACGCTTGCAGAATGTATTGCCCATGGCCATGGCACGGCATTATTTCCAGAAGGCACATCCCATGAAGATGCGAAAATGAGGCGTCTTCGCACAGGTCCGATGCGCTCAGTTATCGCTGCAAATTCAATTGCCCATGAGAAAGAACTCTCGCCACCACATCTTCTCCCAGTTGGCCTTCATTATCGTACGCAGTGGGATTTTAGAACCGATGCGTGGTTCGAATATGGTGAACCCATCTCTCTGGTTGATTCAATTCATCCCGCAGAAGATCGAGCGCGCCTGATGAATGGTGAATGGGTGGAAGCACCTGCAGATATTGTCAATGATTTACGCGACGAAGTATGCAACCGACTCACTCCTATGACACCCGACGCCTCAACATGGGAAGAGCATCGCGCTTGGCACGTCTTAGGCCACCTTCGAGCAATTTCGACGGGAGAGAAATTAGGTTCTTGGAGAGAAGAAGTTCTCGCCGCTCGCTCCGTTAGAGACGATATTCGCGATGGAGACACCACATTGACATCATTGCAGTCAACTGCTCACCGAATTGGTGAAACTCTTCACACTGCAGGATTAGATGGGAGGGCACTAGATTCACAGGGGCTACGAACACCCAGTATGTTGGAATCTCTTTGCTTCATCCCAGCATTGTTGCTAGCTCTTCTTTCAGCACCGTTGACATTGTATGGAAGCGGCGTGATGATATTGATTGGCAAGATTCTTGGAGATAATACCGATGAAGGGCTAGATGCCCGAGCATCTTACCATTTCCTGGCCTCACAACTTGGTCCACTGATTGTTTGGCCATTCCCGATCGGAATCTTTGTCATTGTAGCACTCGTTGGTCCATGGACAATCGCACCATTGCATATTGCACTCATCGCCATACTACTCCCATTGGCTTTCCACATCTCGAATAAGGTTGCAACCCTAGGATGGAATCTGCACATCACATCACGCGACGCCCGCAGCCTCAACCGTCTGCGCCACGATTCCAAATCATTGGTGATTGTCAAAGACATCACGGATTTGCTCGCTGCGCTGAAATAGGTCGGCGCCCGCCACATATCCATGGCGCCCGGCGACATCGAGCAGAATGTGAGGAAATGGTTGTCTGGCGAGGGCCTTGAAATCAAGGAACGGGATGACCCCCGTGCCGATTTTCATTTTCTTGTGAGATACCCTCCAACAAAAC
Organism: Candidatus Thalassarchaeaceae archaeon; assembly: GCA_030751995.1. Lineage (GTDB taxonomy): Archaea > Thermoplasmatota > Poseidoniia > Poseidoniales > Thalassarchaeaceae > MGIIb-P. The sequence continues at coordinate 12,306 of JASMFB010000035.1, read as the reverse complement.
ATGGCCACCTGTTCAATGTCTTGTCTCCGAAGAATCGTAATCTGTTGGTGGTTTCAAGTGTCACGCAAGTTGATGCAGGTCAGCAAGAAGAGATGAGTAAGCATGCGGACGAGGATTCCCAGGGATGGGACGAATGGTTGCACGAAACTCGCCTACAACTCACCCGTTCACATGTGGATTGGGTGTTACATGTCGGCCACGGCGAAGGAAAACCGGGACCGCTTCAGGCGTTCAATCTCTCGTTACCAACATGGTTTGATGGAGTCACACAGAACGAAGTGATGCAAACGCTCCGTAGATTGTGGCTCTCCAAGTTATCAGTAATTCATGAGATCAAATTCTCGTATGGCCCAGGCATTGGAAAACCAGGCCCAGTTGATGATTGGGCCAAAGGTGGCCCACGCCCTGAACCGGATACAGCTCCTTCGACCAAAGAGGTCGAAACTGATGAAACCGGTGGCTTTGGGACAGGATTCGATCCTTCAGAATGGGTTTGATTTCCCTCACGCGCGCGCTTGCGCGAATCTGACCGCAGAGGGGTTCGGTTAAGTAGGAGAGAAATAGCGTTTCCAAAGCGCTGGAGAGGTTCTCCGGGGGTCGAACAATATGAACAACAAACATGGCAGCGTCACAATGGTGATGATTTTCTTGATGAGCACGCTATTGGTTGCATACACACCACCCGTTGCTCAAGGTGCAACTGTCGTCATTACCGACGCAGTGCAGCTTGTAGATGGTGGAGCAGTCAATGAGCGAATGGCAGCAATGACAAGTGACAGTGAAGGCAATATTCACGTCATCTGGTCTCGTAACACACAGCATCTCTACTACACGATGCTCGATCCTCGCGCACAGACAGTCATCGATGTCACGCAGATATCCAATGGCGGTGGACACCGCGCATGGCACCCCGATGTCGGTATCGATTCCGAAGATCGTATTCACGTCACTTGGGCAAACAAAGGCAGCCAGCATGAAATCCTGTATACACTACTCGACCCTAGTTTGGATGATCAGGACGGCACCTCTGCAGACGATGGCGTGATTTCAATTATTGATGACACGGAAGTCGTTCGTCGCCAACAGAATCGCGACTGGCCAGCACTCGCAGTTGACAGTCAGGACAATGTTCACATTGTCTGGGAAGATTCGTATGATCGACACGACAAGTACTTCCAACAGCCACAAATTTACTACAAATTCCTAGAGATTGACGAAGCATCCCGTGAAGCAATCACGGCGATTGACAGCACGCTATTGACACCCATCATCGGCCACAAAGGTCACCCCGACATCGCAATCGATGCAAATGATTTCGTGCAGATTGCATGGGATGATACCCGTGGTGGCAAGGTGGAGATTGTTTCCGCAATCGATACATCAGGTTCCATGTATTCAGAATGGGCCGACATGTGTGTTGTTTTCTACGGAGGCACATGGTCCAATGGCGGTTCATTCCCCGGAATCAAACCCATGCTTGAAGAGGCTAACATCTCGGTATTCGAAACATTGTATGCATTGGGTGGATTTTTCCCAAGTGCTGCAACAAGCGGTGCATGTTCTAGTCCACCTCACCACGAGAACCCACGTTCCAATCACCTTACGCTAGGAGATGACTCGGGCGGCCTCGTCAAACTACACTCAACCATCTACAATGGTGGCGCACAAAGTGGCGGTTACCAAGGTGAAGATTGGGGACCAGGAAGTGCTTGGGCATGCTTGTCTTGGATAGATGCACAAGGCAACGTACCCGGCAACCCCCCAACAACTCACGACCATCACTGGAATCCGAATGCAACCAAGATCATCATTCCAATCAGTGACGAGGGGCCCAAGGGTGGAGACCCACCCCAACAATCTGATGATATTGCCAGTATCAACGAAGCTCACGACGCTTGCGTTGATGCTGGAGTAATCCCTGTAGGAATATATGGTTCATCGTGGGGAGCAAACAACCAAGTTGCAAGTCACATGAAAGATCTCGCACAATGTCCAAACGGACAGGTGAATATGAACCCGCGAATTTGTCCAGGTTCCACAACTCGAAATACTGATGCTGGAGGACAAGTGTATGCTTTCCCCGCATCTTCAGCCAACAACATGGCTACATTGGTTGAGGCAATGGTTTTCCTAGCAACCAACAACAGTCGTGAAATCTACATGACCGTTCTTGATCCATACTCAAAGATTCAGAACCCCGCGCCCGGTTGGGTTTACGGACAATCTGGTACCGATGAGGCCAACAACCGCTACACAGAAGATCTCGGTCCAAGCCAAGATTCGAATGGATACGGTCACCTTGTTGTGGTCAATGATACGCGCGTAACTCTTGATGACGCATTCAGTCTACACCCATCACTGGCGATTGACAACAGTGGAGACACACATCTTACCTGGATGGACACACGCGATTACGGATTCGACAAAGACGACAACTACGAAGTCTACTATTCCCGCCTCCGCCTACGCGGTGCAGCAGAATGGGATGGCGTATCGGGTGGTTTGCCCACTTACGGTATCAAGAAAATCGTCGATACTAGAATCTCATATGTCGAGGGAGCAGCAAACGTCAATCCAAATGATTACTGGAGAGCCTCGTCGTACATGCCACAGATTATTTCTGATAATCAGAACAACATTCACCTCTCTTGGCTTGAGAATTCAAACACGTCTCAGGGCGAGTCCATCATGTACACACGTCTGAACCATACCAACGATGTATCCGATTGGCCACTCAACAGTATCGCAGCAGCGGTTCTGGATCCATGGGAGCGTGTCGACGTGTCTGAATGGCACAGCGACAAGTTGGGGCCCAATAACGGCCGTGCTCCTGAACTTTCACAGCCACCGGCATTTGCCAACGATCTCGGGAGTGGTGCGCACATTGCTTGGTCGGATACGAACAAATGCGATGAGAATTCGAACAATGGCGCATACACACTTTGTTACACCCACGTTCTAACGGGGCAAGTTGACGTTGAATTGGCTGATGATGAGACCTATTACCATGTCATCGAGCCAGGTGAACAGACGATTTACAATCTTACAGTGAACAATTCAACACCCGGCCCAATCGATTTGGTATCTGACACATTTGCTGTGAATTTATCTGGTGTACCTGTGAATTGGACAGCGAACCTGTTCTTCGCGGACAACCACACCGCAATCTTCCCAGAAACTCCGATTTTCTTGTTGGGTGGCGAATCTGTTCGCGTATATCTGCGAGTCAGAGCACCGTCCATCTACCAAGCGAATGAGGACGAACTAGCTGGAATTGTCGTATCAGCAGTATCCTACAAGGATCCAGCGATTCGCAGTGACCGCCTGACACTCACTCTGATGGATGTGGTTCACGGAATTCAGTTGGAAACCAGTCACTATCAATCGGATGTAGAGCAAGGCGAGACCGCAATTTTCTCGATTACGATTACCAATACGGGTAACGTATTCGATACGTTTGCATTCTACGACCCAACAACCCTGCAGGGCCAACAAGAATGGTTACTGCCATGGGGTTGGCAAATCAACTTCCCCCTGATGGTCAGTTTGGACCCCGGACAATCCGTTACCAAGAACCTCGAGATTTCTGTACCCACGACACAAGATCCGGGTACGTTCGCGTTATATCTCAAGGGATGGTCGATGGGCGAACCCGTGAAGAGTTTAGACAAAGGAACATACGATGTGTTGGAATTGTGGGTGAACGTCAGTATTCGTTCGACAGGTAACATCATCTTCGAGATATTTGATACATCGGAGTACGTAATGCCTGGCGATTGTCATACCTATACAATCGACGTCATCAAGAAGTTCGCTCCAGGGTATCTGATTTTCACCACACCCGGCGCCCCCGAGCCAAAGCCCGATGGTATGCCAATGAATGAGTGGCAGTATGATCATTGGACTGTGGACTTGGATTTCTCCAATGCACCTGGTGGCAATGAAGGCGAGATGAGTAAACCACGACATTGGTCCATCATCGATGTACCTCGTGAAGTGGGCGTCATTGTGTGCGCCCCACTCAACGCCAGTGCTGGTCTTGGCCCTGCAGTCACAGTCAAGGCGCACCTACAGGGTGCTTCACGTGTCTCTGATGCAGTTATTCTATCGACCAACGTCATCCACGTGTATGACTTGGATATGGACGCACCATCAACAACGTACGACGTGGATCCCGGCGAATCTCTGGTCATCCCAATTACAACTACGAACGATGGCAATGGACCCGATCGCTACGATATGCGCACTGCTTCGATTACCGATAGCAATGGTTCACAATTGTTGTGGGAAATTGAGATTCCTCGCGCAACCCTCTCTGAGCTTGAGCGCGATGATGCAGAAACTGTGGATGTTATCATCCACATTCCGGGTCAGATTGTCGCTGGGAACTATCAAGTCGTTTTGAAGACATTCAGTGAGGAATACTTTGATGGCACCGATGAGCGAGATGCAATTCTCTTCGACATCTCTGTCAACCAATTCCACGATATGCAAATCTGGTTGGATGACACCGTTGAGAGTCAAATCAAGACCACTGCACCCGGGCGAACAGTTCGTTATTTGCTCAATGTAACCAACAATGGAAACGTCCCCGATATTCCCACATTGCACAACCACACGAAGAGTGGCAACGATTGGAACGATCAGCCCAGCATGGGATCACTCTCGAGTTGGAACGTTGAATACGCAATGGTCGAAGATTTTGACACAGAACTACCCCGTGAAATTCCATGCACCGAACTTGCTGTTGGTGAAGCCGCACCATTGTATGGTTGCGCTTACCATGCAGATGGAACTTGGAGCCTAGCAGAGATGCAAGCATACACCACGGTTCAGGTCACGGTAATCGTTGACATCAGCCCAGCGGCAACACTGGCGAACCGAGAGATTGGAATCAAGGTCCTGTCAAATTACGGTAGTTCACCCAATGGCGACACCGATGAGACAGCATCATGGTTGGACAGTTGCACAATCGATGCAGACAACGACGGAGTTCTCGATAACATCTATCCTTGCGACACGAATGAACAGGTTCTGCGAATTCGTCTCCGTGCACCCGACCTTGAGATTCTTGATGTATCTCCCGTGCGAGTCGAAGCACCAGTTGGTGACATGATTCCAGTCAACGTCGAGATTATCAATCGCGGCAACGTTCACGCAATAGACATCAACATCGTTCTGTGTGAAGATGAGACTGAGGACAACATTCGAAACAACGTCTGTGAAGAAGAGAATGTTGCATATCGACAGGTGATTGGTGCGCTGATGCCACCAGATGACAGTGGTTCTGCCGAAGCGGTTGAAATCACACTCTTGTATCCAGTAACAGCTGGAAATCACGACGTGTACGTGATCGTTGACCCAGGTAATCTCATCATCGAAGCAAACGAGGCCAACAACCGAAAGGACCTCGGACAACTTTCGAGCGAGAACGGTTGGATTGACGTAGCCTTAGAAGCGGCAGGTGAATGGTCGGTTCCGACGATGATTCTACTACTCACTATCGCTTTGATGGCAGTTGCGGGCATGGTCATGATCGCCCGCCGCCGTGAAGCCTTGGCGCGTGTCGATGCACAATCGAGCATCATGGCCGCCGACGACGACATACGATTCTGATTGCAAACTCAGTTCGGATCCGCCTTGGCCAACCACCAAGGCAGCAAGCGATCATCCTTAGCAGCGATGATTGTCCCTGATTCGGCACCTAGTTGCCGCATCATGACCCCCCGCAATGCATCCATCATCTCCTCAGCGCGCTGAGGTTGTATTTGCATTCCAGCACAGAATTGGTCAAGATCTACGGGTCGACGCGGCGCTTCAAGCAATACGTGAGCAAGTTGTCTTTCTTCGTAGATATCGAAGGTATCATCGACTACACGACTCGCCTTCTGCTTAATTTGTTGATGAAGAGCAATGAGTGCATCACGCTCCGCATCTAGTCGGTCCAACTCATCATTCAATTCTGAAAGCATACCCAATGCTTCGGCCATCGGCAAACGTCTACGGGTGCCTACGCGTTGGGCCACACCCAACGCATCCTCTGGCAATCGGCTAGACAGTCGAGTCGGACCACCTGGTGGAAGTTGACGGTGTTCCGCACGGAATAGATCAGGCCCCAAATCTAGGCGAAGAGAGAAGGATTGGGTGATTGCATAGATTCGCTTTGGCGGACCCCCCTTCTCACTGGGAACTTTTTCACTGACAACGAATCCAGCATCTTCGAGAACTTTCAGATGTTTCATGATTGCTTGTTGCGAAACTTCGAGTAATTCAGCGAGTTGCAAAGGGTAGTGTGCCTCCCTTACGAGGTGCTCCAGAATGGAGCGCCGCGTACGATTTTCAAGTATCGAAAGCGCGGTATCGAAATCGGTGACCACTTCACAACCCGGTGTTAACTAGCCGAGGGACCCCTATGAATCCTCGTCTGGATTACCCTTCGTCCCACGTCTTCCAACTGCGTTCTGTGTTTTCGCCGTCATTTTCGCTTGAAATTGGCATTGAATCATCAACGGATTCTATTTCATCAACAACTCTGGTCAATTCACTCGTACGGTCGGGACGATCGGCGAATGGAGCTGGAATTTCATCTTCAGGCGGAGGTCCCTGTTGAACAGTCAAATCGATAACTTCGCCACCATGAACGCTTCTCCACACCTCATCAGTCGTTGGTACGCGTTGCTGCATCGTTCCATCAGTAGGTGCAATGGGCACCATTCTACCATCATGGGCCTGCATGACCAAACCTGCTTGCTGACCTTTCTTCCGACCTGAGTACCATATGAATAGAGCAATTGGAAGTAGACACCCCCCGCACAGCAATCCGTAACATCCACCTTGGAAGAGATAGATCGAATTTGCATCTTCACCTAGGTCATATTCATCCACAACCCACAGTGTGCTATCACTCGTGTTTTCGGTATTCTCGATGGAATGCATCCCATCTGCATCAGGGATGAATGTACCCACGGCATGGTATCGACCATTTTCTCCATCTCTATCTGTTTGGAAAAGTGAAGGATTTCCAATGCTCACCTCTGTGCCGGTGTGATTTTCGATAATTTGACAGTCTACTGGAGCGTTGCTCAATCGAAAGATGAGATATGAGGTATTTTTACTGAGATTGACATCTTCAATTTGCCCTTCTTCTAATTCTAGAAGGTGGTTTTGTCCAGGATCCAGTACGACCGTCATTTCGTCATATGAGGACCACATTACCGCCGTCGACAAAGCGAGCATTATCGCCCCGGTCAAAGCGAGCCTCTTGGGCCACTTGTTAGCACTCACGAAATCGCCTCTTCGTCAACGTTCATGTCTGTTATGCTCAGGGCCCAAGGCCAATTTCCGCCAATTTTTCTGGAAGATACGTGTCTGTAACGAAATCAAGACCATATTTTGCGAGAGACTGCTGTTCAGCCTTCTTGCCCATCGTCAACATCATCTTAATTTGTTCTTGCCACCATCCATCGGCAAATCTCGGGTCACTCAGTTCAGCCTTCAGCGCCTCAACGTCCTTGCTCGATAAATCATCGCTTGGCAGGTCATATGCCTCGATATCATCTGCTGTAATGCCCAGATATTGAGCGGAAGGTGTAGCTAGATATTCTGAGATATGCGCCGTTTTGATTGCACCATAGGCAATACTTGCGAAGATTCTGAATGACCAAGGATCACCGTCGAGGAAGACGATAATGGGAAGATTCCATTCCTCATTCATACGCTTGAGAATTCTACGCGTTGAACGAGCTGGCTGCCCTTTCAGATGCAACAGTCCACAACGATAGTCTTCATCGAATCCATTCTCAACCAACCGATCAAACATTCCACCCGTCTCGATGGCCATGATGAAATCGATATCATGTTCGAGCAATTCAATTTTCTCAGATTCGACATTGTAGGGAACGCCGTAACCAGAATCCCCGACATCATCGCGAGCATTGATTCGCATCCATTCCCCTCGTCTATTTCTTTCGTTAATAGTGAGATTGCCAATCATTCGCGACCCATCTTCTTCAGGACGGAGTTTGAAATCTTCACGCAAACACTTGGTGACAATCTCAAGATCCTCTGCGAGATTGTTACTCTCATTTTGAGAACCAAATTTTCCATGCCCCCATGCTTCTGATATGTAGTACATCTCACGAAGAGTCGATGATTTCTCACTGTCAATCATCTCTTCGATAAATTCGATGATATGTAATGCGCGAAGCAATTGCCTGGCACTCCCTAGGCTTTTAGCATCACGAATAGAACGCTTACTACCATACTTGAATACACCCAATTTATCGTCGAATCCAATGTTGTTCTTGGTCCGCACGGGTAGGGTCATGGCCGGGGCTTCACCCTTGGCCATTCGCTTATACATCTCTCGGGCAACACCGTGGAGATTATCCACGACTTCTTCTCTTGTTTTTCGTCGAGTCACACTCATTCTTCTTCACCTCTTCCTACTCCAAACCAACCTTCATCGGGTTCGGCAGGCGGTTTGATTTCTTCACGGATGACAATGTCAGGACTTACTTCGGCGGGTGCTTCGCTGGGAACTTCGGGGGCAACTTCGACACGCACCTCTACTTCGTTAACTTCCACCGGAACAATTTCCATCACTTCTTCGGGTTCAACACTCGCCTCTTCTTCACGCAACATCTCGGCGAGGATTGCTTCATCGAGCTTAGTCGCACCAATGATGTCCCCTGCTCCTCTGAAAAAGATGTCAATTTCTGTCCAATCACCTTTTGCAAGCCCACTGACTGTGAATGAAACTGTGGTTGAACAACCGGGATCTAAGGTTGCGAGTTTCCAATTCCACAGCCCTTTCGCTTCTCGACGTCCACCGAGAGGATTGTCCACCATCACGACACCTTCACGTTCAGGCCATGTCGATAACAATGAATATGCACGTGGACGCGCAGTGTAATTGTACATCTCAATCGTTACTCGCGTTACCTTGTTATCAGGCTCCCACTCGACCTTTTCTTCAAGGAAAACCGCATTCATGATTTTGGTGATGACAGGCGCAAGTGGCACCGGTTCTTCGTTCAGGATAGCAATTGCCTTGTCGTGAATTTCAGGCAATATGATGTTGACCAACTCAAATTTTTCTCTGGCTTTCTTCTTCTGCACGCTTTTCTTGAGATGATTACGAAGCCCTCTTCCAACTTCTTTCATCGCTTGTTCGAGTTCATGCATAACCTCGCTGTTGTCAGCAAGAGCTTCTTTGGCCTCACTCGTGAATTGAACATTGGTACTCGCAAGATGAATAAGAATCGCAGCAGGACCCTTTGGAATTCCTCTACCACCGGGGTGCTCAAGGCCATATTGCTTCCAATTCACGGATTCGAGCGCCTTCGTCAATAGACAACCACCTTGCTGATACATCAACGGCACGCGATTTGCGAACCGCAGTACCTGGATGGGCTGATCTGCTGGCATATCACCACCGAAAATCAACCCCACTTCAACTTGGAAGGGATTCCCATTGGTCACCTTGGGGTCTCGCGTAACTGTGGAAACAAATCGTGAATCGATTGCCTTCGAGAGCCCCTTCTTGATCAACAAATCTTCGATTGGCGATAGACATTCAGTATCTGGATTGGGTAACTTAGCTGCTTTCAACTCCGAAAGAAGTTTTTGAGCATCCTCGAATTTGAGGCGTTGCGGCTCACGATTATGAAGTCCCGCCTTCCGACTGATCTCCTTTGCCTTGGCCTTTGAAATCGCACTGAAATCCTTGTACAGGAAATACTGCAGGTTCGTCATTCTGCTGATTGCAGGTTCTGCATTCTCAGGTTTCTTCGACGGGCTTCTCAGCATTCGTTGCAAAATTGCAATTTCAAGTCCATGTGGATGAATTGCTACGGGCTTTGCATCCTTTGGCAATACATCTGTGACACGTGGCCAACTATCTGCTTCCAAAATTTCGTTATTTTCATCAATCAATTTGAATGAAATGGATGCATGTGGATTGACAATACTTGTCATTTTCAAGTATTGATACACAGATTGTTTTCCACGTTGATATTTCGCCTTGATTCGAGCCTCGATTCGAATCCCATGGTCTCCAACCCAATGGAGGCCCCTATATTCATCACTCTCGTCAAAGGAATATCTCTTCTCACCACTGAGGATCGCCTTGTTCTTTTTCGTATCAAGGCCAATATTGACGCTGACCGCACCAGTTTCCTTGGCAATTTTTGAGATGACCTTGGTGGGTTTACCGGTTGTCAGTTGGCTGTACATGACAACGCCCGTAATTCCAATTCCTTGCTGCCCTCTCGATTGGCGAATAGAATGGAATCGAGATCCAAACAGCAGAGACCCGAATGCCTTTCCAAGTGAGTTATGGGGTATACCTGGACCATTGTCCTGACAGATTAGAACCAATTCGTCCTTCTTTTTCGTCTTGCGAATCTCAATGGATATCTCCGGCAGAATGCGTTTTTCCTCTGCCGCATCCAGCGAGTTATCTACCGCTTCTTTGACGGCGGTGATGATGGACCGTGGTAGCGTATCGAAGCCCAGAAAGTGTTTGTTCTTTTCAAAGAATTCACTTATGCTTGCCTGCTGCATTCCGGATGACTTTCTTGCCATGTGCCTCTCGCTCCACGGCTCCAGGTCCTCCCTACGCCTAATGCGGAGGGGCCAGCAGGCCGCAAACCGCTCGGGCAACGGGGCACCCTAAAAGCCTCAAGGATAGAATTTGGATTTTTGCCCCAAAATCGAACATCGCTTAGGGTGCGGGTTCTATGGAATAGTCGAGAACAAGAACCTCTACGTAATATTCTACCTCTTCACCATCATCTGTGTGTGGGCAACCAGGACTACCACCAGTCCCCACATCAACAGTGATGTCAACCGAATGTATTCCAAAACCGGACCCTCCAGCATCTAGTTGTTCGTGAATTTCAGATTCAGTAAGGTTGGATATAATTCCTGCATTCCACAGTGAAGAATTGTACCACTCGACAACAATTTCGTGCGAGGAAGAGCCTTCGGCTTGATTCTGCCCACTGCCTGTGCCATTGTATTCATTGTGTGCAATCTCACCAGTAATTGTATCCGGATCGGGTTGTGATGCACCAGGGACCAAACACCCTGCCCCATTACTCGTTTCGTCTTCAGAATACGAAAGATACACTCTGACAGCAACGACGTTGTCGCCGTTGTCCCAGGAATCAATTGAATCAGTATTGAATTCAAGTGATAGTGTATCTCCATCCATCACATACTCTGAACCTTCACCCAGTTCCTCACCCGAGAGTGCGCCCAGAATCATATAATCATCAACACCACCCATTGCATCAGAAGAATCAGGGCTGCTGATGAAGTAAAGACTCTCACTGACGAGCAGAAGTACGACGAGGCCAGCACCAAATGATGCCATGATATTCCTTGGCACCTCAAACCTTCCAAGGAAGGCTGAATCAGAGAGGTCTCGGAAGTGGCACAAGCAAAGGTGTGCAGTGAATGCTGCAGTCATTCCAGGTACAGTATCGAAGATGTACTGATCCAGCCCCAATAATCGCCAAACAACAACACTAGAAAATGCAGCGATAATCATCGTCATCGAGTGATAAGTGTCTGGTTTGTAACCCATCATGCGAATGAGAAGAAGTGGAATGAACACGGATGCAAGTCCGTACACTGCGAAGACCACTAGGTCGAACACCGAGTCATTTCCAGTCACATCCGCAGTCAACGAAATTGCCGTTGCAAACAAAGCAACACCCAACGTGACCAACTTCGTCGTTTTGTGGTCCTGACTCCATTCGGGTCGAATATCGTCCGTTACAGCAGCCGTACAGGCAAGGACCTGACTGTCTGCAGTTGACATGGTTGCGGCAAAAATTGAGGCGAGAATGAGACCGACCCAGAATGGCCCGAGAACTTCCATGGCAATCATAGGCAATCCCATTTCAGGCTCAAAACCATCAACATTGAATACAACCCTGCATGTTAATCCAATGATGTACATCAGTACGATGAAAGGCGTTTGCCAGACGAAGAACCACACTGCGGCCTGTTTTCGATCTGAATCATCACCCAGTGTCATGATTCGTGAAACAACTTGAGGCTGCCCTGCAACACCCAGTCCACCAAGGAAGAAAGCAAACACCCACAGTGTTACCCCCATTTTGAGGCCGGGTGGAAACATCGAGGTTAGAGTTGGATCCATGGTTTTCAGTGAGTCGTGCATCCCACCAAATCCACCTACCTCACCAAGGGCAACCCAGCAAAGCAAACCGGTGCCGACAATCATTACACAGGATTGCGCTGCATCCGTCCAGATTGATGCTCGAATTCCTCCCG
>JASMFB010000034.1 GCA_030751995.1 Candidatus Thalassarchaeaceae archaeon | reverse complement strand
CACATCGACTATGATTATTTCATACGGTGCACGGAGAGGTGGCGCAGAGGTTGCTGCAGCTTCACCGGTGGTCGTATTGGCCGCTCTCCAACTGTCCAATTCCGCACATAGTGATTCAAATTCATTGACTCGCACATGCGCCCAATCCTCGGCATCAAAACGTCGAATAAGTCGAGTTAGTATGACACCGAACTTGCCTCCTGCTTCGACCATGTCAAAGTGTTCAGGGGGAGTGTTGGTAGACCAGTAATCAAACAACCAAGCGCTCAAATGTCCGATCCCCGAACCAACTTCGCATACTCTCTTCGGTTGAACTCGAGCGATGATGTCGCGAATTCGACGACGCAAACTGGTCGGCATCGAATTCAGTTCCATGTGCTCCAATTGAGCACCAATGGATGCTGCAATTCCCGGTTCATCCCTCGGTTGGTCAGAATCTTTGGCCAACAACGCAGCCAGCGCGTCTTCAATGCTGAGTCCCACATTTTGGCGGGCACGCAATTGGTTTTCAAATCTCGGCGACATGGGATGTGGTGAAATACCCCCGGTGGGCCGGTCTGACCGGAGGAGATGTCGTGGACGAGGATGACGAGATGTTAGACAACGTCACACGATGTCCCGATTGTAATACTCGCCAGGCCCATGAAATTCTCAAGGAGAAGGTACTGAAGAGTGATGCAGGTGTCGATTATCTGCTTCGATGTGAAGGATGTGGAAATGTACACACTGTCATATTTCGTTCTGCGAAACCAATCAATGTTCGATTCACACTCTCGGATGGCCCAGATACAGTTCCCCATGAGATGGAAGTAGATGATGATGAGATTTTCACCCTCAATGATGAGTTTGAAGCCCTAGATCGTGTTTGGCGGGTCACTAGATTGGAAACGGGAGGAGATGCGAAACCACGGCGCTTGGCGGCCAGTGATGTAACGCGTGTGTGGGCCTGTCGTATTGACCTCGCCATTATCAAGCGTACATTCAGCGATGGAGAGATTTCATTCTCCGACTCGATTGAAGTGGATCCTGAAAAGGTGTTTTCATGTGGCACCATTGTCAAACATCGAGGTGAAACATGGCGTATTCGTGCACTTCATTCGGGAACTGCCCGAACACTGACGGGCAAAATGATTGCACGAAATATCAAGCGAATATTCCTCCACAGGCCACCTACCCCAGGGGAAATTGCCGAGAGGAATAAGATTGAGCGAGGTAACTGGAAGGGGCAGAATTTCCCAGGCCGGGAAGAACATCAGCAAAAATGGCGAGACCCAGATGAAGAAGGGTCGCGACGTGGTGGTCGAAATGAGTGAGCGGCACGACCCAAGCGCTTGTCGACGAATATTGCGTGAAGCGCGCGAACAAGGATTGTCTAGGAAGTTATTCGATTTGGCACAGGATCTCCAAGATGGAGTGTATAGAGCCGAGGCTCTGTGTGGATTGTGCGCATCGGATGAAATGGATGAGGATGATCGTGTCGAATGGGTTCCAATCATCGTCGAATCGATGCTGGAAGAGGAAAGATCGTGGCGCTTGGCCGAAAGCATTGGAATCATCGCAAAATCTGTTGGAAAATGGCCTGGTGCCCGGGCTAGAAAGGCATTGATAGAGCACCTCATTGCGCTCACGGGCGGATTGCCTGCTGGAGAGGCTCGTGTCGATGCGCTGAAATCGATTTCATCGAAGGTCTCCGAACAAAGATTACCCGAATTATTTCTCTTGGCTGTAGAAAATCACGGCATGGAAGCCAAAGCGGCTCGCCCGGTGATGAAATCGATTGTTGCAACAAAAAACCACGATATGATTTCGGAGATTACAGCATCAATCATCGAGGCAACGCCGGACGTAGCGGTCAAATTTCTGGACAATTTGCATCGTTTGGCAATAGAAGCAAACCTAACTTTGGAACCAACGGCTCTAGAATTATCACTACCCTTACTCAAATCGGCCGATTTTGAAACCGTTCGAACACTGTGCATTCATGCCTCTACACCTGATGAGGTGCAGGCACTAGCAGAGGCATTGGATGGTGAAGATGAAGATTCGATTCGATTTACTGTCACCCTCGCTGGAAGAGCGGATAGGGCAGGGGATGCGGAACTTGCACGGGACTTGTTAGAGAAGGCAGCGACCCTAGTTGATTCATTGGATGAACGAACGGCGGGTCGCATCAAGAGGAATCTTGCGAAAGGTTTTGTTCGCCTTGGAGACAAAGGACGCGCAGAGGAGTTGGCCCCTATGCATGATTCCGAAGTAAAAACCGCTCAATCAGATGAAGAGGAAGTTGAGAGGCGTGGCCACACTATGGCATTGGTTGGAACCTATGATGGAGCCGTAGCAACGCCACACCTTCGGGCCTTAGCCAGAGCGGCTGGCATCGCATGGGGATTTGGCCTCGATATTGCCTTAATCGATTGGCCAACCGAGGATTTAGATGAATTGTGTGAACGAGCCCAGAAGGAATCAGGGACAGCTGGTGTGAATCATTTGCCCGCACTCCTTGATTCCCAACGAATCCAATTGTTATCGGCCGATGAGGCCTTGAGCGGTAGAGTTGGGCATCCGATTGCTACAACGCATCAACCGGTGGGTGGTTCAGTGGATTTGTCGGAATTCGATGGAAGTCTATGCATGTTCATCGGACTTGGCAGACAGGGGTTGCCAAAGAATCTGCTAGACAATTGCCCGGATCAATTTGAATTGACTGGGATTGGGGCCAGTTTAGAAACGGCGGTTGCAATGGGTGCCATCGCTCAAAGATTGGCCGATTTGTGATTAGCGTCTGTTTGTCCACGGCATGAAGATTGATTTGACGATATACATCGCCACATCGGGATTTTCATCCAAACGTCGCATGCTGTATTCGTACCAACGCTCACCATAAGGGACGTAAATCCTAGTTCGGTGGCCGTCTTTGGCCAAACGTCGACGAATGTTGCCTCGAACGCCGAGCAACATCTGGAACTCATAGCCCGGGCCCTTTCCGTTTCGATTTACGGAACATCCATCTCGAGGGTCTGGATTGCTTGGACTCATCCCTCGTGCCTCAAGGGCCGACAAAGTGTGCTTGATGACTGGCCAATCATGCGATGCCACTCCTGCGTATGCACTTCGATCTAGGATTTGATCGATGTGTGAATTCATGGCCTCGACGATGGTTTGGTATTCGGTAAGGGATATCGATTCGTGTTCCAAGTATACGCCCTTGCAAATACGGAAATCTGCCGCTCCACCCAATTTATCACAGATTGCATCGATGTCTGCCGATGTACGAAACAGACGAGATTGCAAAACCGTACCCACATTGTGCAGCCCTTTCTCATGCATTGCTAGAACAATATCAATGGTTGGTTGCGTGACACGGTAATCTTCCATGTCTAGTCGAACGAAGATTTCGTTCTCTGCTGCTTTTCGCAGAAGTCGTTCGATATTGTCGTAGGCCTTCATCTCATCAATCAACAAACCGAATGCCGTTGGTTTGATGCTCAGATTAGCATCTAGATTGTTTTCTACAATCGCATCAAGGACACGGTCATACTCGTCGATGAAGAATTGGGCTTCTTCGAGATTGGATATTTCTTCCCCTAGAACATCGATGGTGAAACATGCGCCTTCTGAACTGAGTTTGCGCATCACGGTGACAGCGCTCTCAATATCCTTTCCAGCCACATAACGGCGAGCTACACTGGCGATGAAGAATTTAGGCATACACTTGGTTACGCCGACCATGAATCGCCCGAGTACCCCCATCGTGCACGCCCCTGATATTGACGACCGGGTAGGGCGCTCTTTGACGATTGCTCAACGGCCTTCAGTCCAACTTTGAGGCGAATGGAGTCCATTGACCTCGATTATCCAATACCCAATGTCCATGTCCATCACGATCAAAGACGCTAGTTCCAATCTCGGCCCTTGGTGCTGATTGAGGTTTGGAATTTTCAACAGAGAATTGTGACTTATTCCAAACAATGTCCTGTCGCCAACCGGTTATCAACCAATTTCCCTCGCTAAATATTGCATCCTGAATGGGCCCTTGTACGATTTCCATTTGCAGATGATCTTCATCGGGAATCCACCAAGCCATGCGATTGTGACTTAGGCCGAATAACCATTCATTGCCATCTCCGGGCCAAACCTGATTTACACTGGATTTGAACTGCAAGGTCCCACGCCGACGTATCGAACCATCAGCAGCATCGATTTCGGCCCATCCACCACCTAAAGAGAAGGCCCAAATCGCATCGTTCTTTGGGAATAAAGAGACGATTACGTCGCCATCGGGTAATTCAACTAATGATTCCCAAGTGATTGATTTTCGCCTCCATACCTCGTCTGAATTAGATGTGACTCTGTATAGACCCCTATGATGCGTGCAGAAAATGAGGTCTTGTTCGTACACACATAGGGCCAGAGGTTCAGCGTCAAGAACATGGGACCACACGGCACCTTCTACATGATGATTATCGATTTGATTGAGTTCCATTGCCACCCTCAACTCCGGGAGTTCGATTCCGTCCTGAAGTGGTTCCCTCAAATCCAACACAGCGAGTCGGGCGAGTGAAATTTCCCGTTCAACCCATGTTGAAACAAGATGATGTGGCCCCAATAGGACTGCATTTGTAATGACCCCAGGGAATGGAAACCGAATTGGATCAAGGGCATTGTATCGTTCAGGGTGAAGAAAACAGAGTCCACCTTCTGTATCGATAAGAACAACATGCTCCTGATTCTTCAGTAGAAATCGGGGAGGAGCGGGCGTGTCTGGCAATGACATTGAGTCTTGGCAGACGCCGTGATTCATGAAGGAATGGGCTGCGAATGCTGAAGGCGAGTGGCCGATTCGGGAGGATGATGGTGACACTGCTCATTGTATCTGAGCTCGACATTGCATCCACTATTCAGGGCGATGCTATTCTCGCACGTGGTGGATGGTCTGAGCGTGAAAATGTCGAAGGGTGCAATGTTTGGCAACATGAGTGTGAAGATGTATGGCTCTGGTGGTTCAGTGAACGTTTTCTGATGGAAGATGGATTAGATACTAGATTCGCCGAAGGAAGTGGAGTCAGTATTGATGAGGTCATCTTTCTTTCAAGGCATTTCGCAGCCAGTGGGAGACCCAGTTTAACCCTGCATGTCATCGGCGTGCCTGGGGAAATACCCCATGGAGAAAGGTCCGAACATGGAGGAATCAATGGAGAGGTCATGTTGCCAAATCCACGATTTGCGTCTTGGTACAGACTGATGTGTGAAGCGGCGCATCGACATGAGTTGGTTCCCGAATTTGAATTGACAATAGAGACAACTCACCACGGACCTTGCCTTTCTGTCCCAACGATGTTCATTGAAATCGGCTCCTCCGAGACACACTGGGATCGGCGTGACGCAGCAGAAGCATGGGCTGACGTGGTGGTTAGTGGACTTGGTCTCGATGGAGGCGAGGGAGTGGGCAATTGGGAATCACTGCCCCTTGAAAAGCGACGACAAGCGAAGATAATGATTGGAATCGGTGGGGGGCACTACGCGCCTAGGCATACCGATGTTCTGCGAAAAACGGATTGTTGGGCGGGCCACCAATTGGCCAATTATGCCCTTGAAATGCACAAACCGGACGGTGACAGTTGGGACCCCGAGACTGGAGTCGTCCCAGAGGGGGCATGGAATCATGCTATTCGCGTCAGCGTCGAGAGTACGCGTCGGGCCTTCCCGGGTGGAACTGTTATGGTGCACTTGGATCGAAAATCGTTCAAAGGGTGGCAGCGTCGAGTCATCAAGCGATTGTTGAATGAACTGGATGTCAGCGTAGGACGTACCAGAGATTTTGAGTGATTACTCGTTCTTCTCAGTGTGTCCGCAGCGACCACATGTTTTGCGGTCTGAATGAACGCCCATGAATACGCCCGGTCCGCACTTTGGACAGAATTCCTGCTTTCGCGTGAGTTTTCCATCCTCGATGCTATACTTTGACCACTTGGCTGCAGCGCTAGGATTGTCTCCCATCACTCTTCACCCCCGGCGATTTCGGCTGCCTCGGCATCATCTGCTGTATCCTCAACAGGTGCTTCATCGGCTGTTTCTTTTGCCGCGGCAGGTGCAGCTTCTTCCTTACTGCCATGGCGCGCAAGAATGTATTTGGGTTCCTTCTCGAGATCGGCGCGGTCGCCGTATACGACGGCATTTCCTGTCGTCAGTGGTTGGCCGAAGCGTGTACTTACAGATTTGACCAAAACACAGTCTTTTGTGGCACCCGGTTCCATCTTGACAACAGCATCAATGATTTCGTTTCGTGTTGGGGTCGCCGCCCCAACATGACGCCATTCCCATGCAATCTCTACACGATTTAGAATTGGATTTTCCTTTCGATTGGTGATTTCCATAAATTATCCCTCCACGTTGACTACTGATGTCTGACCTTCAATGCATAACTGCCGGGTTCGTCAATGCCTAGAGCGCGAGCGACCTCACTTCGAGAGATGTTGAGGAGGATTGTGAATCCCTGCCAATCCTCACTGAGTTGAGTTTCAGGGTGTTTCGAACATCTTGGCGAATCTACCTTCTCTCGCTCAATATCGTCCTTGTTTTCCTTGTTCCAAGCCTTTCGCTCATCGTCAGTTGGTTCACGTCCATTTACTGTAGAAAATGCAACATTAGCGAGTTCCTTCTTGTTCTTGGCCGTAATTTCGTTGTTGGATTTGAGCCACCAGCCAGGTTTTTTGGGAATTTCAAAGACCTGATGGCATTCAGGGCAAGCTTTAGCCTTCTCAACCATGAAAATCAGTCCTCCTCATTGAGCCATTCGTGGGCACCTAGAGCGGTTTGCTTGCATGTGAGGCCAATTTTACTTGAGCGGGGATCGTGTGGATTCAACGAAAGGGAGACAATTCGCGCACGGACAGCAGTGCCTTCTCCTAGATATTTTCCAGATTGGCGACCTTCAATTCGACGCAATCCGACGTTGATATCGATTTGCTCATCCAAAATCTGGCTCTTGTGAAGCAGGGCTTCCATGGGCCCAATTCGAACGAATGCGCCGAACTCGTGAACTTCGCTCACTGCACCATCGACAATTTCGTTTCCATCCATGGTGAACAATAGAGCCTTGAATCGAACCTTTTGGTAAATGGCACCGTCACCGTGAATGATGCGGCCACGTCCCTGCAATTCGTGGTCAAATGTTAGCAAAATGTAGTTCCCATCATCGTCAAATTTACCCTCAAATGCATCGTGGGCAAGGCGATCAACGTGTTCGGAAAGGGATTTCCCCTTTTTGATATACTCAGCTGGGATTCGAATGGTATCTTCGACTATTTCGAGACTGTACATTTTTTTGCCTCCACTAGGATTCACTCCCTGAGAAGGAGGTAGCCAAGGACGGAAGACCCGTGGGCCTCCCGTCCCTCATCGGCTTCCGCCTCCAGAGGAGAGGTCGTCCAAGACGATTCGGCGACCGAAGACCCCTCTATGAACGCTTCGCCAATTACCAATCTCGGGAAATGGCGTTTTGGGGCCCTATGGGCCCCATGAATAGCCCCAACGTACGAACGTTCAAGAGGTGTTCTGCGGGCATAACCATTGATGGCGAGCGGAGCCCATATTGTATCACGTGTACCACTCCTCATTACGGTGTTGGTTTTGCTCCTAATTGGGCAAAGCCTCTCTCCTCTTGCATTTTCTACCAATAATCCATCCAGTGCAGTGAGTGGACGCGATGGAGAGATATGGATTGATGGGGGCATTGCTTGGCCTCAATTTGGGCGAACGCCGGGCCACGAATCGGGCGTTCCACCACATGCACCAACAGAACCAGCATCTGGAGAATTGCTGAGTATAACCGATCCTGTGCTTAATTGGCGACATTATCCGTCCGGCGATGTAGGCGTGGAAACTTTGGGCGTTTCTGTGGGCAACTTTAGTGCTAATATCGACACTGGTGGTCTCGTTCTAGATTCCTGCGCCAGAGACAGTTTATCCCCCGTATTCATCCACCAGCAGACCGTCGGAGGAAATCCACATGCATTCATGCGAATTGTCGATGGAGATTCGAGTCAAACAATGTGGCAAGTCGATGTAGGGGCTATCGATCTAGAGGTTAAGGCAACGCCGATAATTTTCGACGTTGATGACGATGGTGTGCTTGAGATTATTATCGTCTACGACTCAAATGGACAAGGCACCGTTGAACTTTGGTCACCAGCGATTGAGTGTGACGTGACCGGTTGGAAGCCAGGAGGGAGTCATGAAACTGAACGATTGTGGCGATGGAGCCATAGTACATTCGAGATGGCGGCCGACAAAACCTGCCAGACATGTCATCAACCGGTGGCCCAACCGTTGCTCGCTGATTTGTTCCTAGATGGAAGTCCAGAACTCATACTAGCTATGGTTGACGATATCAATGATGAGCCGAACCTAGTCGCGATTCCACTTCCTGTATCGGGTACTCCTTCCCCCCTATGGGAAGTGACATTGGATGATGGCACTCATCCCTCCGACCCCGCATGGGTGCAAATCGATGAGGTCTCTTCTGCGATTCTACTGACTACCATGGATGAGAACAATGGAGAGATGTGGATTTGGAGGGTGAATGCGGCCACAGGACAAGTTCAGTACGCCAACACCCTGAACAATCTAGATGGAGATACAGCGTCACCCCATGTTCGCCTGCCGGGGCCTGTAATCACACAGTTGGATTCAGATCCAGCCCCTGAGATGGTCGTCACCATACCATCCGACATGGATGGAGCAAGCACCAGCGATGGGGCAACTTTTGTCGGACTTGAAGTTGTTGATGCATCAACGATTTTCTCCTTCTCTGCAGCCAATGGGTATGCAGATGCACCACCTGCATTAATCGATTCAGATGGGAATGGAATTACTGATCGAATCTGTTGGAATACATGGTATAGAGATGGGATATCTTGGCATGGCATGGTCGGATGCAACAATTACAATGAACAAACACAGAATACAATGATTGATTGGAATCAAATCGTAGAAGGGACATCCGGGAATCCTAACGATGAGATTGCTGTATCTGCCCCCACCCCGATGGATATCGATGGGACGGGTTTCGATGAGATTCTGGTAACTTTCGGACGTACACTCTATGCACATGATGGGGAAACCGGTTCCCGCTCATCCATCAACGCCGAGTGGGTCTCTGGGCTTGAATTGACACATCGCACATGGGCCGATCATGTGCTTGCTGATTTCGATAATGATGGTGCACTCGACCTTTTGGTAGGAGATATGTTGATTTCTCAAGCCGGTGCTGATATTCGTCCCTTCGAAGACGGATTGGCAGTCACATTCAATCCCAGCACACCAGACCCTGATGAACTAGTCACGGTCACGGCATATTTCGAAAATGCCGGTACCGATTCAACTACTGTCGACACGTTCGCAAGAATGTATGTCGATGGTGAACTCACCCACACGCACAGAGAAGGTGTGATGGATCCCGTGTCTCCAACGGGAGATGGAAACTTTGCATCATTCTCATTCGATTGGTCAGGGGGACTTGGCGAACACACATTTGAGTTAAATTTGGATGAACATGGCAATGTCACCCAGACGCGCACGGATAACGATGTTACTACCACCGTTCTCACAATTATAGCACCTTACAATGTCAGCATTGGAGTTCCTACCGATCCGGTGAGAGTTCTGCCAGGAGGTCAACAGGATGTTCAACCACTCATGACATCGACTGGGCGACTTGCGGGGACTTGGTCGATGACCATTGATGATGCTGGATTGCCCATGAATTGGACTATCAGCGATCTTGACCCTACTGCCTCATCTAATGTGCAAATCGGGGTTGGAGCCACATGGAGTCCCACACTACGAGTTACTGCGCCACCTGAAGCATTGGGTACAGATGCAGGGTTCGTGGAAATTATCATGACGCTTGATTCAGATGAAAACGTCACACAGACGGCGATATTGGCAATCGAGGCAGAACGAACCCGTGGGCTGTCACTTCGGGGAGCAGATGGGACGGCGAATTCCAACGGCATGGGCATCCCTGGAGAAGCAGCAGCAGCATGGATTCTAGTCGAAAATCTAGGGAACGCACCTGAGACGGTTTCATTGCAATGGAATTCCACTCCGTGGGGCAATGATCTAACTCTCCATGATGAGACTGGACAAGAGGTCAACCCACTCTCCCTAAACCCCAGTGAGATTCGTGAATTGACAGCTCGCCTCGATGTTCCGATTTCCACCACACTAGGAGATAATGTGTCGACACAACTGACAATGTGTATCGGAGCGGGTGAAGAGGAGGATTGTCGATCAGTTAGCCTCACATTCATTGCCAATCAGATCCAAGTTTTACCTCCGCACATCAGATCGGTTCCAGCCGATGATCGAACGTGGAGTATTGAGGTTCAATTGCCCTCTGGTGTTGATGAAATGGAATGGGACATGGCATCTGCAGGCATGATTATGCCGGATTGGATTTGGGTTGCCAATGGGGCCCTTTCAATCGATGGGACTACGCTTCGTGCCTCGGGAAATACTGGTGAACGTGTCACCGGTAACTTGGTTCTTGATATGCCCTATGCTGCACCGCCAATGTTACACACATGGACTGCAGATGAGGCGAACAACAACGGGTGTATTCTGTCCTTCTCATTGCAAGTTTTGCAGATTCACAGAGCAATTGCCGAGGTGACCTCTCCTGTTGAACAACCCCATCGAATGGATGTAGGCGTACAGGAAACACTGATGCTGCGACTGTCGAATCCTGGCAACGGCCCGGATGCTTACGACATTTCATGGACTGTTGTGGCCAATGCCAATTTCTCAGAAGATCCGGGGCTTCAGATTCAAATTCCTTCGTCGCAATATGCACTCGGGGCAGGGGAACTTCGCAGCGTCCCTGTAACACTAACATTGCCAGAGGAGATGTCTGCGGCAGTCGTCCTCATACTTCAATTTGAGATGAGATCACAAGGTGATATTGGAGTGAATTCAACCGCGGACATTCTCATAGAAGCGCGCCAAGACCATCGTTGGGATATGGAATTATCACAAGATGGTATTCAAATCTCAAACGGAGACACGATTACTGCAGATCCAAATGAACAACTCAACTTTGTTTTCGGTGTAACAAACGTCGGGAATCTCGTCGACCAGATTGACATCACACCAGAGATTACCATTCAGGTATCCGGGGGCGATGGTGGATCTGGATGGACGGCATGGGGCGACGCAAGTGACAGTGTATTGGTCAATAATACACAGAATCTCTCTATCGGCGTCAATACATCGGCCACAGCATGGAAAGATACTGTGGCCACGGTGACCTTCGACGGACTGAGTGGTGACACCACGATTTCCCCATTTGTAATTCACATTCAAATAAATCACGTACCCGGGTGGTGGATTCTTGCTGGCGGGGCGGACTTGGATATTGACAGAAATGGCGCTAATGTAACGCTGATTGTGGAACAGCGGGGCAATTCACCAGCACAACCGTTCATCAGTGGTTGGGTAGATGTAGGAGGGTGGAACATCAATGTCAGTGAGAATATCACATCTCTTTCACCTGGTGAAAGTGCGAATTTTACTTGTGAAATTATTCCACCAGAGGGGGCAATTTCCGGCCACACTGTCGAATTGACACTTCGAGCAAAGAATGGAGATGGGTCAGGGATGGGTCAAACTACACTCCCCCTACGTGTAGCTGCGTGGCACGATTATGTGCTCGCTCATGATGAGGAATGGGCCATTTCGGATACAGGTGGATTACCCCTGGCAATGCTCTCCAATTTGGGTAATGCACCGACAACAATCGGTATAGAAATTCTTGGATTGCCAGAAGGATGGTCTCTCTCCGGTCCAAATCAAGTGAGTTTGGGTGTTGGGGAAAGTTCAGGAGTTCCGATATCAGCAATTCCCCCCGGCACCCATACAGGTTACGGTACCAGTGTTACATTGCGCACACTCGATGAGCCTGGGACGCAGCGAGAAGTGACACTTACCCTCACTCAGAGCAATCGTTCGTGGGCAACGAGTCCAGTACTATTTGGGACATCTGGGGATGCGTTGGAACTTGACTTCAATCCAGGATTTGAAGTGGGTACTGTGCAACAAGGAGGATCAACTCTACCTCAATCAGAAGACGGTGGCTGGCTATTGACAGTGCCCATAATGGACTCCGATGGGCAACTCAGTGTCGACGGTGTGTTACTCGACTATTGGGCCCGAGTACGCGACCCCCCTACAAGAATGGGGAGTTGTGCTGTGAATTCATTGGGGTCAACCCCGCAGGCCACATGTACCATCCACAATGGTACAACTGAAATTCAGTGGACCGCCATATTGCGCGATGAAATCGGTGATGTCATCGATCATCTATCTGGGAATTTGCCTGCAAATACAACCCTCGGTGCGATTAATCTCACGTCAACATCATGGGATCCAGGGCCCGGTGAACACACTCTCAAAGCAACACTACTAGATGGGAATGGTGGAGTCATCGCTGAATCGACACGCACCGTGATGATACAAGACACGGATTGGAATCTAGGGATTACCGCAGTTGAACTTCGGGAGTCTTCAGGGACACAGGAAATTGTGGTGTCTATTACTAGACAGAATCAATCGAAATTATCAGATGCAGTCTGTTATGTCCACCTCATAGCTGGAAATTGGGAGTCTCTACATCGGGTCGATATCAGTGGGGATTTGGCCCCACAAATTACCATCGAAAGACCAGATCTACCCGTTGGCACGACAATTGACATTGAATTGAAATGCGACCCTCCATGGAATGAAGATAACATCGATAACGACGATACAAATTTCATAGTCCTACCCGCAGGAATCGCGGCACCAAGTGATGGTTTGGACTATGCCATGCTCCTTGGGGGTCTTGTTGTCGTCTTCTTCACCATGGGCTTACTCGGACTGATTCGCCCAGATTCAGGCCAGAGGCGAGTTGAAACACGTCAGAGAATTCGAAAGAGAGCGCCTGCGAAATCAAAGAAATCGAGAATTGCGCCAATCGATGAAGATGAAGATATTCACATCGAAGGTGGAGATGGAAACGACAATCGAATAGAAGAAACCGTGGTCGATGTTCAATCGGATTCCAAGGACATGGATGTAGCTCCTGAAGAAATACCAGTTGCATTGGACGATTTTGAATCTCGCCTTCAGCGACTTCGTGAGCATCGAGAACGACAAGGAGGGAATTGAGTGGAGTCTCTGAATTCGGGAGAGATTACTCCGTTTCACACATTCGACCCCATGCAAGGTTTGGATGCTGGAGAACTTGCAGATATGCTAGACTCAGCGAGGAAGGATGAAGGAGATGGATTTCTTACACTCACCGCAACTCACCCATTGGTTGCAAAGAAATTGGAAGATGAAGGTATTGATCTATCAAATGGACGAACGGGAATTGAATGGGATGATGCGACAATCTTGTTCATCTCACTTAGGGCAACAGCGCCCGATGGAAGTCCGGCCGAACCATTGGATAGAGGTGTGTCGATGGAGAGACTTGGTCGATTTCCGACGAATGATGGGAATGCAATTGCTTACCTTCGTGCTAATCTAATCCCCGAGTCGGAAGATAATCTCGGTAGCCAACTCCTCACACAACTGGACACGGGGCTGCGAAAAGAAACACGGGGGCATGACAATTTGAGTATCGGTTTTGGAGGTATGTCTCTACACGGTTGGTTGACTGTAGAAGATGTTTCTCAGTTGCGTTCTCATCTACAGAAATCCGCTTGGAAGGTCTCAAAAAACGAAGGTTTTGATGGTGGCGTTCGGGACGTTGTTAGGCATCTAATCATAATATTGAAAACAGCGGAAAAGCGTGGCGTGGGGATTCTTATGCGATCTCACGATTGACTAGAAGTTCTCTCCAGTCAATCGCTCAAACATGCTCTCATAGAGCGCGGCCGTTTGATCAATGATGTCTTGTGGCAACGCAGGAATAGGTGGTTCTTCAGTACCGTCCTCTCGCGCTGCATAGAGTTCAGTATGATGTCCCGTACGTAGATAGTGTTCACGAACGAATTCTTTGGATAAGGAAACAATAGTTCCATTCTCATAGTCGGCAGCAGCCCACCAACGATCTTCATCTAGGGTGCCAAAGGAATCGACCAAGATGGGTTTTCGCCCATGCCCTAAGGCGAATTCTTTCTTTCCATCGACGTGAATGAGACCTCGTTTGGTGGCCTCTTGCTCAATGATGTCGTCCACTTTCACGACAATATCAAGAATTGCATCGAATTCATCATCAGTCATATTCGAAATTTGTAATGCCTCCTCACGGTCGAGCAGACGGTCGAATTTCTCGAACTTTGTCGAAACCTCAAGATAGGGCTTCGGGAGTTTAACACCCTCTTCTAGAATCGTCCCCGGCTCAAATCCAAATTCCTCGGCACCTACATCTCCGCGTTTGTATCGGCGCCAGCCCCCTCCAGCCAAATAGTGCCTACAAATCACTTCCAGTGGTACGAATACATTTTCCATGTCAGAAGGAATTTGTCCAGGTTCACGTATGACTGTAAAACGTTGAGCAAGGACCCGGTCAGGTGCATTCATTTCGATGATATGGGTGTCACAAATTCCAGCTTCCTCTACTAATCTGAACCAATGACATGAGGTGCGATTGAGGCTTTCGCCTTTGCGAGGAATGAGCGATGGGATGATTTGATCGAACACAGAAATCTGATTAGTATATCTGAACTCTATCACATCTGGGTCGTCAGTGCTCCATACTTGCTTCACCTTGCCTGAGTAGAGCAGTTCTGCCATGACATGATTCGCTGCCGAATCCGTCTTTGAACGTTGGCCATTGGGGCAATCCTCAGATTAAGCCCAATGCATCCTCAATCCGATTCAATTCAGGACCAGTGGTTTGTGAACCGGCCCATGCTCCATTATCGGTTGCAATACAACCTGAACCCACATAGGGGGAGCCGAAATTTACAGTCCCAACCATTGCTGAGACCCCTAGGATGGATTCGATTGTCTCAACTTCAAGTTCAGTAACATCGGGGTGAAGTAAAACGCCGTGATTGTTGCAAACCGCGACGCTGCCAGGAGTTTCGTTTCCTGCGATACTGATGGCAGCACAACTGACTTTGAGAGTTTCAGCGAGAACATCTATGCCATCTTGAGGGAGTACCGGGCTTGCGACAGCACCGTTTTCGTTGACAATCAACAGATTGCCTGCAGCATTCACTCCGCTCTCCATCACGACAACGTCACCAAATGATGTGAGGCGATCAATTTCTTCTTCAGTAGCAATATCGGCCACTGCGATTCCATTTGAATTACCCGCAATGAGGGCACCAACGAGGGAACTTCCGCCAACTGACATTTGTGCGACTTCAAGACCCAAACTATCCTCGAGTCCTGCCAAATCTTTCTTTGAAAGTTGCATAGGAGCAAACAGTACAGGCCCAACCATTGCGAGATGGACTCCGACTTGACTTGTGCCAAGTAAATCAGATGCTCGCAGCCCCACCACAATACCTCAATGAGGGGGCGCCTGTGTCGGCCTCTCTTAGCCGTACCGATGGAATACCGTGAAGAAACCTGACGGCTGAGTTCATCGAGATGCGGGGGAATGAAAAAAGTGGACCTCGGTCGACCCGAAGGCCGACCGAGATCCGGTAAAGAGGAGTGAAAGAGACACAACGACACGCGTTCCCGTGGACTCTCGTACCACAGTACAAACAGTGACGCAGGAGGTCTTGACTGCCGGGTTCGGAATGGGACCGGGTAGACACCTCCGCTATGGTCGTGTACAACTCCTCTTCGAATTTGAATCGACGTTTTTATTGAACAGAGGCCCACACTAGATGTGGTGCGGAAAAAATTTGAAGATGCTCGAGCGATTAGTGCTGCTGGGCTACACACCTCGGCGAACCTTGGTGCTTACACCCGCAGTCTATCAAACCGATCTTTTATCGGAGCTCTGAGATACCTCGTCTTCAGGTTGACTTCGAGCTTAGATGCTTTCAGCTCTTATCCATTGGTGCGTGGCTACCCAGCATTGCCTTAGCAGACAACTGGTAGACTAGTGGCACCGAGACTCCGTTCCTCTCGTACTAAGAGCCCCTTCCCGTCAGGTATCTTACGCGCTTCAGCCACAAAGCAACAAACCTGTCTCACGACGGTCTAAACCCATCTCACGATCCCTTTTAATGGGCGAACAACCCCACCCTTGGGTCCTGCTGCAGACCCAGGATAGGAAGAGACGACATCGAAGTAGCAAGCCACCAGGTCGATGTG
>JASMFB010000033.1 GCA_030751995.1 Candidatus Thalassarchaeaceae archaeon | reverse complement strand
GCTGCTGATCTCCAGATGGAAGATTTCCTCGAAGTGCAGGATAATCTCGGTGATTCAGTCTCCTTTGCCCAACTGATTACTGGTGAGGGAGTTGAGATTTACGATGGTGATTCTCATGCAGCCAAGCTCAACGGTTCGTGGGCGCTAATGATTGATGAGAGCGATGGGGCGGTCGCTCAACAATTGCCTACTGGGGTGGGGGAAGGCGTGATTATCATCGATTCTGCAGGGTTCATAGTAGACTGGCACGCATCGACAATGAATCCTATTGACATCAAGAAGGCCGTTGAAACCGCTGAATCCGGCGGTGGGAGGACTCCCTTTGAATTCCTACAGATGTCCAGCATTCTCGTTTTCCTTCCATTGCTTCTTCTAGGATTACCACGAGAGAGGATTGAAGCACCGGAGACGGTGATGATTCCTGCAGCGGGTTGGATTGGAACAGCGGGTTCAGCCTCAATTGGTTTTGCTCTCTGGGCTTTGCCTGTTGCCATTCTCAGCATCTTCGGTGCGATGCTTTGGTCATGGGTTCAAGCAATCCTCATTGGATGGTTGATTTGGCAGACAGTGGCGATGCTGGTTTGGCAGCGATTGCCTGAGGTTGACTGGGTTTCAAATCAAGTGTACAAACAACTTCCAGATGACTATAGAGCGTGGCGCTCAGAGGATATGTGGACTTGGGATTCAAGGATGGGGCATTGGTTTGCCTGGCTTTCATGGCTTGCCATGCCCACTCTAATTGGGCAGGGTGTTGGATCGCGAATTGCATCCGGTGGAATGGGATTCCTGATGGGCCCGATAATGCTCATCGTATTCATCCTGATTGCCGGAATTGTCACTCTGTTGATTCGCCTCGTCGCAGCATGGGGGGGCCCCATCTCTCGACTTGCCGGTACATTGACTCGTCCTGTAGCAGTACGGAGTTGGGGTGCCATCAACGCAGGAATCGTCATCTGGTTGGCCATGTGGTACGTGTTCGGGCCTCTACTCGGCTGACTAGAGTTGGGAGACGAGGTCGCGAAGAACCGCTTCTGGGTCGTTAGCTTTGGTCACACCGCTAGCAAGTAGTACACCTTCTGTACCTAGTTCAATGGCCTTGGCTACATCAGCGCCGTTCTTCACGCCCGCACCGCACAGCACACGAACATTGGGATTGGCGGCCTTGACCGCTGCGGCTGTCCCAGACACGATACCTGGATCTGCTGTTGTGACGCTGATATCTCCACCAATGAGTTCAGGCGGCTCGACTGCAATGAAAGTTGGAGAGAGAGCTGCGAGTGCTATGGCTTCCTCGATGTTTGCTGCGCATGCACAGACTGGGAAGTTGTCGGGAAGTTGGGCCAGCAATGTTTCGACATGTTCGATTGAAACCTTGTGCTCCGCGTGATTGATGATGGAACCCGCGGCACCATGTCCCATTGCGGTCTCAGGGTGTAGCCAACCAGTGTTTGAGCCCCAACCGATTGGATCCAGATGCTGCGTCCAAACCTCAAGGTCAGGTGCAGCGGCTTTCACTGCACTCAAGTCGAAGGCAGAGACGACGGCGACCATCGTTGCATCGGTGGTGGTATCCACAGCAGCCATGGCTTTGGCCAGTGAGACTGCAGCCTCGCCTTGAGCGGAAGCGTAGGTCTTGAAATTGACAACGATGAGGGCACTCATCGAACCCTGCGAAAAGCCGAGGGGTGTTCAACCTGCCGTCGGGAAGACGCCACCGTTCTGTGTATGTCCACTGGGCACAATTGCGCCGTGGTCCACCACTACTCCCTCAAGATTGCTATTCTCACCGATGTGTGCGTTGTGGCCAATCATGCACCCTGATATTTGACAGCCAGATTCAATATTAACATTGGAAAGTAAGGCACTACTTACAACTGTACTTCCTGAGGCTACTTGGCCACCGGAGTCCAAAGCACTCGCAGAGATTTGTGCATCGGGTGCAACTGAGACTGAAGGCCCGAACCAGTTGCCACCTTGAGCAGGTTTCCCACTGATCCAGGCTTCGTTGCCAATCGAGGTTTGCATAGCCTCAATGTAAGATGCGGGAGTTCCTGCATCTACGAAGTGACCCTCAAACGGGAATCCCGACAGTTCGCCTTCCTCTGCCAGAACAGGGAAGACGACTCGTTCCATGCTAAACGCTCCTTCGGGCATTCTATCGAATACTGCAGGTTCCAACAGGTAGGTTCCCGCGTTGATGAGATTGGAATAAGCCTCCTCTCTAGGTGGCTTCTCCTGGAATCTGTGGATTAGGGTGCTTTCTGATTCATAGTCAGCGACGCCGAAGCGACTGGGGTCTTCGACTTCCCACAATGAAATCGAGGCCAGTGTGCCCATTTCCTTGTGTGCAGAAAGCATCTCGTCCACACGCAGACTGGTGAGAAGATCCCCATTTATGACGCAGCATGTCCCTTCACCCAGATGCTCACGGCAGTTGGCGATTGCACCGCCAGTACCCAAGGGTTCTGTCTCTTCTACAATCACAATCTCATACGGCAGGTCGAGACCTGAGAAGTGTGAGCGCATCTGTTCAATCCCGTAACCGGCGGCAATGAGGACCTTGTCGACCATCCCTTCAGGTAGGATGTCGACGACGTGTTCAATCATCGTTCTGTCAAGGATGGGAATCAGGGGTTTAGGCGCATGGAGTGTCCACGGACGAAGTCGTGTGCCGAAGCCGCCGGCCAATACGATGACGTCCATCGCTCTCGCGAGTCGTACCCCCCTCAAGTGCCTTGCTCACTGCGGACAGGTCTCACGCGCGCGTGGCGGAGCGTTCAAAGAGCGGCTTCAGGTCGAATGTGATTGAGGGTCGCCGATGAACATCCACGAGTATCAAGGAAAGCAACTGTTCCGTGATGCGGGGCTCTCTGTACAGGATGGATTCCACTGCACGAGCGTCGAGCAGGCGCTCATCGCATACGATTCGTTGGGCGGGAATGTCGTCGCTGTCAAGAGCCAGATTCACGCTGGCGGACGCGGAAAGGGAAGCTTACACAACCCAGAGAGTGGAGAACTGGTTATGCAGGGTGGCGTGAAGATTGCCTTCAGTCGGGAAGATGTCGAGAATTATGCAGGCAATATCCTCGGAAATATCCTCGTTACGAAACAGACTGGGGTCGATGGGAAGGTTGTCAACAATCTGTATGTCGAAGGTGGATGTAATATCGCTCACGAGTACTATCTCGCCATTCTAATCGATCGAGAAGAGAAGATGCCACTAATCATGGCTTCATGTGAAGGAGGAATGGATATCGAAGAGGTTGCCGAAAAGACACCGGAAGCGATTTTCAAGGTCCATGTCGATCCCTCGGATGGATTGATGCCTGAGCAGGCTGGAGGTCTTGCAGATTCTCTGGGACTCACCGGTTCCGCCATCGATTCATTTGTCGAGAACATCACGGGTCTGTTCAATTTCTTCGTCTCAAACGACTGTTCAATGGTTGAAATCAATCCAATGGTGCGAACTGAAGACAATCGAATCGTGCTGTTGGATGCAAAGGTTGGATTCGATGACAATGCGTTGTTCCGCCATCCAGAGATTGTCGAATTACGTGACCTCTCTGAAGAAGAACCCACAGAAGTGCGGGCAAAGGCGGCTGGATTGTCTTATGTCAAACTGGATGGTAACATCGGTTGTTTGGTCAATGGGGCTGGCCTGGCAATGGCAACCATGGACGTCATCAAACTGTATGGTGGCGAGCCAGCGAACTTCCTCGATGTCGGCGGTGGCGCCAACGAAGAACAGGTGACAACCGCGTTTGGCATCATCATGGAGGATCCTAATGTCAAGGGGATTCTCGTCAACATCTTTGGTGGCATCATGCGTTGTGACATCATAGCACGCGGTGTCATTGCGGCGACCCAAGCATTGTCTCTAGAAGACCCACTCGTGGTTCGATTAGTGGGGACTAACTTCGAAGAAGGTAGGCGGATTCTGGCTGAGAGTGGACTCAATATCCACACTGCAGAAACCCTTGCTGAAGGGGCGCAGAAGATTGTCGAATTGGTAGGAGGTGAGAACTGATGAGTATCTGGATTGGAGAAGATGCCAAGGTCCTCGTTCAGGGGATAACCGGTAACCAAGGTACATTCCACGCCACCAAGATGGTCGAATACGGCACAGATATCGTCGGTGGAGTCACACCTCGAAAGGGCGGGCAAACCGTAGATTTGGGCATTATTCAGGCCCCAGTATGGGACACAATGGTTGAGGCCATTGAGGCCACGGATGCGGATGCAAGTGTCATCTATGTTCCACCTCGGTTCGCTGGGGCTGCAATCATCGAAGCTGCAGATGCATTCTCTGAAGTTCGAGGGAATGGTGTGATTGTCTGCATCACTGAAGGGATTCCAACCCTTGACATGGTCAAGGCGGTAGACCATGTTTCAGGGATCGACGGGGTTCGTCTGATTGGACCCAACTGTCCAGGAATCATCACTCCGGGTGAAAACGGTGGCTCAAAGATTGGTATCATGCCAGGTCATATTCACGCCAAAGGTAGAATCGGTGTCGTCTCAAAATCGGGCACGCTGACCTACGAGGCCGTCGCACAGACGATGAGTATCGATGAGGGGCAGAGTACCTGTATCGGAATCGGTGGGGATCCGGTCAACGGCACGGGTTTCATCGATTGTCTATCTGCCTTTGAGGATGATGAGCAGACTGTCGCGGTTGTCATGATTGGAGAGATTGGCGGCAATGCCGAGGAAGAAGCCGCAGAGTGGGTCGCTGAGAACATGAGCAAACCAGTGGTTGGATTCGTCGCTGGAATGACCGCACCGCCCGGGAAGAGGATGGGGCATGCTGGCGCTATCATCAGTGGTGGAAAGGGTACCGCAGCCGAGAAAGTCTCTGCAATGGAGGCTGCAGGGATTCGTTGTGCCAATGATCCTTCCGAAATTGGTGCTGTTCTGCTAGAAAGTCTGAAGGTCGCCGGTCTACGTTGATTGGACATGGACTTGGCCGCGCTGACCCCCATCATCGTAGTGCTCTGCTTGGGCGCTATTTCACCCGGTCCCTCATTGGCCGTTCTACTCCGCAATACCATGGAAGGAGGGAAAGCAAGAGGTGTCTCTTGTGGATTGGGACACGGAATCGGCTTCGGAATCTATGCGTTCATCGCCGTCTCAGGAATTGCGCAACTGAAAGCGAGTGCCGGCGGGGCTGCTGAAGTCTTGGAGATTGTCGGTGGGCTATTCCTATTGCTTCTCGCAGTATTGATGATCCGGGACTCAAGTGACGAAGGTGAACATCGATACTCAGAACGTAGAGGGTTTGCAGAAGGTTTCCTCATCGCCTTCCTCAACCCGAAGATTCTTGCCTTCCTTCTCGCTATCTTCAGTCAGTTCGTACAACCGGACTTCACATGGGGTGAAAGAGCGATGGTTGCAGGTATAGCCATGCTCATCGATGGAGGGTGGTACATTATGGTCGCACTCGTCATCTCTGGAACAGCTCTCCTAGGGAAACTAGAGGAGAATGCCCGCAAAGTTGAGTTGACTATGGGATGTCTGCTGGCAGGATTGGGGCTTTGGATCCTGTTGTAATCAACGAGGGGGGCCCTTTCGCTTGGGGGGGCCACCGGGCTTTCCTGACGGGCCGCCACTTGGGCCCTTACTAGGGGGGCCACCACCTGGTCCACGACTTGGAGGGCCACCACCTGGTCCACGACTTGGAGGGCCACCACCTGGTCCACGACTTGGAGGGCCACCACCTGGTCCACCACCTGGGCCACGACTTGGAGAGCCACCACTGGGTCCTCTAGATGGGCCTCGAGGCGGACCACCGCCCGGACCTCGGGATGGGCCACTTGGAGGGCCGCCGGGCCCACCACCTGGTCCTCTTGTTGGAGGGCCTCCTGAGTCCCTAGAAGGAGCGGGTTGATCATCGAAATCATCGTCAATGAATTGTGCGCCACAACTGGAACAACTGGAATCGGATTCTCGAATTGGATAGTGGCCACAATCATCGCAAGCGAAGAGGTCCTCATCATCTACGACTCCGCCATCACCATCATCGGTAGCTGATGCTTCGCCCCAAACAAGTTCTATTGTCCCATCCAAGGAACGGAATAGTGCAATTTCGATGCCTATGTCAAAGCCCTTGAGTGCCAACTCTGTGGAAATTGCATGCTCAAATGCATTTGAAAGGTCGGGAGGAGTATCGAGTACACGACCATCGTCGATGTAAGTGACATTGACTTGGACGGTATCATCTTCGGTCATCGCAACCTGAGGGGATTCGACAGCGACACCTCTCTTTCTAGCCACGCGACGGGAAGCGACCTCGGCCATCCTTCGGAGTAGTGAAGGAGAAGGTTGGTTGGATTTGGCTCGCTTCTTTTCCATTCCAACATCTTGGCCATCGTCAAGAAATCTTGCTGCACCCGTTGAGGATGCCAGATGTTCAGGAACTTCACCGCCTGCAAGTCCAGCCAGAACACCACTGGCCGTTTTCTGATTCATAGCAAGCCACTCATTTCGGGCCCCTGTCTTCTCTGCTCTTTCCGCTTCAACGATATGGTCAACCACCTGATCGGTTAACGATGAAGATTCGTCCGATGATGTTGGTTGTTGGCTCTGGTCACCAGTCATTTTACCGGCAATTTGGTTGAGGAAATCAGAGGGGGCTGCACTGGTATCGGAACCTCCGGCTGCATCTGCTGCCCGCATATCTTGGGTTGCTTGGATGGCTTGTGAACTCACAACGCCGAAGTTTCGGCCGGACTTGGATGGGTCCTGACGAGCACCACATTCAGGGCAGAAAAGAGAATCTCCAGGAATCTCCTCCGAGCACACCTGACAGTCCATGGTTCCACCCCTACGGGTGGAAGGGCAGTACTCCCGTTAGAAAAGGTTGCCTAGAACACAGGTGCCCACAGGGTCAAGAACGCTCGCCCTGTAGACCCTGCTGAGGGAGTGGAATGGTAGGTTTGATTCATCCAGAGATTGATTCCTTACTCGAACAGACTTCACGCTCTTTCTTCATCACCTTGCGAGCTTTGCCATCCAAAGTTCGTGGGCAAGTCGGTTTGCTATATCTTCTGGCAAGGGTAGCAGATACAATTGCCGATTCCAAACAAGGAGAAACGGATCTATTGTTGCAGATACTTCAACAGTACAATGAACTAGCCCAAGGCCATTCGCAATCACTTCCTGAAATAAGTGATTTGGCGGAAATTCAAGAAAATATTTCGGAGGCTGAATTGCTACGGAATGTTGCCTCAGTCGTCGCTTGCCTAGAGGATTTTTCAGAAGGAGATCGGGATCTAATTAGAAAATGCCTAGACATCATTGTCAGCGGTCAATCTCTGGATTTACAACGATTCGGAATTGCAAATGAAGGAGGGGTTATTTCGCCGCTTGAGACTGAATCTGATTTGGATGATTATGCCTATCGAGTAGCAGGAAGTGTTGGTGAATTCTGGACTTCGATGACACTTGCACATTTGTTCAACATGAATGCTGAGAAAGAAGCGAAATTATTTGCACACGGTGTCCGATTCGGCAAGGCCCTTCAACTGACTAATATTCTCCGAGATATCCCTGAAGATTTACGCTTCGGCCGTTGCTATATACCGAAAGAATCTCTCTCTGAAATTGGATTGGAACCGAGCGACTTGCTAGATTCAGGGAATATGGATAGATTCCGGCCTTTGTACAACCGATACATCGACTTGGCCTCGGCACATATGGACGCAGCAGTCGAGTACATCGGAATGTTGCCCTACAGCCAATTCAGGCTCAGGGGGGCGTGCATGTTACCAGTACTTATTGGGCAAAGAACTCTGACGTTGCTACGCAATCAGAACGTCCTCGATGCGGATAATCGAGTCAAAGTTTTGCGACCTGAAATCGAAGAACTGATGAAGAAGACGAAACGTTCATTGTTGATTCCAGGTGGCGGGCAAAGATTACTGAAATCAAATCAAAATGACTGAAAATATCCTCTTGTGGGTGGAGATTATCCAAAAGGTCCCCAAAGGGGACCAATGTCCAGTTGAGGGGTGAGTTCAATAAGGCCCTAGCCCACCCTATCACTGACGCGTATGCCAGATACCGTGAATCGTCAATCGCCGGAATTCATCGATGAGTTCATTCTCATCGAGGATGAACCGATTCGAAAGGGCGAGGAAGGCACAGCAGTCAACCCTCGCTTGGAACAGATTCGTGCAGCAGTCGTCCTGACTAAGGAAGCCGTGCGTGCTGCTAGTATCACAGCCTTGGAACTGGCTACTGAATCGGCACACTTCATGGGTGTAGTCAGCCGTGGAGGGGAGTTGATCAATCCATTCGAACATATCCAGGCACCTGTCTGGGAAGAAGATAATGTCCCCCAGAAGATGTTGGATGCGGCTTATGCCTACTGTGAAGAATTGACACGCCGCGAAGCTGGAAATTTCTACCACTCATTCAAGTATTTGCCCGAAGAGCAACGAAGGAGTATCTGTGCTTACTATGCATTCTGCCGACGTGCCGATGACATCGCGGACGGCGATTATGTCGACATCTTTCCCGGGGCATTGGGTGCCAAGGACCCTGAGGCGATTGCATATCGTAGGGAACTTGAGGAGCTTGCCGCGACCAAACCCGTGATTGAGCGAACCGAATTTGAGGATAAGTTGGCTCAACTATTCTTCTTCCGAAAGAAACTCTCGACTGCTTACAACCGCATGTCAAGCACAGACCCGATTTTCATGGCGCTGAAACACACCGTGTCGACATATGGAGTCCCCAGGGAATACATGGATGACCTAATCAGTGGAATGGAGGATGATCTCTACACCAACCGTTACCAAACTTTTGAGGAATTGTATTCCTATTGCTACAGAGTCGCTTCGACAGTTGGATTGGTCTGTATCGACATCTATGGACATGAATCAACGGCGGCCGCCCGAGAGTTTGCCGAATCATGGGGCATATTCATGCAATTGACGAACATCATTCGAGATGTCGAAGAAGATGCCGAGAGAGACCGAATCTACCTGCCTCTTGAGGATTTAGAGAGATTTGGCATCACTGAGGAGGATATGATGTCCGGACGTCGCTTACTGAACCATCCTGGTTGGAAACCATTCGTTAAGGAATACTGTTCCAGAGTCAAGACCTACCGAGATAAGGCGTTCAAACTATTGCCACTACTACCCAAGCAGAGCCGTTACAGTCCAGCCGCCATGATGGCATTCTACAGTAGCATCCTGCGTCGAATCGAAAGATCCGGCGGAGATGTGTTCACTGAGCGAGTCAAATTGAGTAAGGCCGAGAAATTGACCGTTGCTGCAGGTGTATACCTGCGACACCGCTTCTTCTCTTTCTGAACAAGCAAAAACGCGGGCTCACCTACGGTGAGCCACGCAACCGATTAAGAATGGCAGCCGAGGCGAGAAAACAAGGAGGGTAGAGAGATGCGTGTAGCCGTGCTGTTGGAAGAACGTTGCCAGCCAAAGAAATGCAACGCTGAATGCGAAGCATTCTGCCCCCCGAATAGAAATGGGATTGAATGTATCGTAATGAACGAGGGTTCAGGAAAACCCATTGTCTCTGAGCCTCTCTGTATTGGTTGTGGCATCTGTATCAACAAATGTCCCTTTGATGCCCTCATTATCACCAATCTACCTCAGGAACTAGAGACCGATATGACGCATCGATACTCAGAGAATGGATTCAGACTCTTCCGACTTCCTGTTCCTCGTGAGGAACAAGTGGTCGGGATTCTCGGGGCCAACGGAATGGGTAAATCTACGGCCATCAATCTGCTATCCGGGACCCTCAGGCCCAACCTTGGAGATTGGATGGCAGGTGAGCGGCCTTGGGAAGATGTACTCGAAGCATTTCCACGAGGTGAGTTGCGCGATTTCATGACCAGTGTCTCGGAAGAGGGTGTGCGGATTGCTGTCAAACCACAATACGTCGATAAGATTCCTAGAGCATTTGATGGTGAAGTCAGTGCCCTCCTAGAACGGATCGACCAACGAGGTGTCATCACTGAGGTCAGCGAAGCTTTGGCTATCGACCATCTCTTTGAGCGAAAGTTGCCGGAACTCTCAGGTGGTGAATTACAGCGAGTGGCCATCGCAGCAACCTTGCTGAAAGATGCGGATGTCTACTTCTTTGACGAGCCATCGTCCTATCTGGATATCTACGAACGGATGCGGGTCGTGAAAATTATTCAGGAATTGTCCGAATCTGGAAAACGCGTCATAGTCATCGAGCATGACTTGGCGATTCTCGATGTGCTTTGTGATCTCATTCATGTGGTCTATGGGGAACGAGCCGCCTACGGAATTTTCACACCGCCCCGCTCAACTAGAACGGCAATTAACGCCTATCTTGATGGTCACCTAGAGCAAGAGAATATCAGAATCCGAGATAAACCAATTCAATTCCTACGTGGACGGATGCGTGGGGAGGAAATTGGAGACCCAATCCTAGAATGGGGTGACATGGAGAGGACGCAGGGCACATTTCATCTGAAGACAGAGACGGGTAAAGTCCACAGTTCTGAGGTTGTCGGGGTTGTCGGACCCAATGCAACCGGCAAGACGACCATGGTGCGAATGATTGCAGGTGAATTGGAGATTGATGCGGGTTGGTGTACAATGGAAGCCAAGGTATCGTACAAACCCCAGCATGTGAAACCCGAATTCGCAGGAACTGTACAACTTTGGTTAGATAGTGAGTTGGGAATGAAATGGCGCCAAGGTGAATTCCACACGACGGTCATTCGCCCACTACAGGTACACACGTTGCTGGAACAAGATGCTCGGCGATTGTCGGGTGGGGAATTACAAGCGGTTAGCATCGCCATCTGTTTGGGGCGAGAAGCCGATCTCTATCTTCTGGATGAGCCCAGTGCTCACCTGGATGCCAATGCTCGAATGGAAGCCGCCAAAGCGATAAGAAAAACCATGGAAGTGAATGAAAAGGCAGCCATGGTAATCGACCACGACATCTATTTCATCGATATTGTAAGTGATTCCTTACTTGTCTTTGAAGGCGAAGGTGGGGCAAACGGGTTGGCGGTTGGCCCCCTCCCTCTGCGCAAGGGAATGAATCGATTCCTAGAGCAAGTTGAGATTACATTCAGGCGGGATCATGACAGTCACCGGCCTAGAATCAACAAAATTGACAGTCGCAAAGACCGCGAGCAGAAAGCAAGTGGTGAGTATTTCTACGCAGGTTGAAACAGATGCCAGTAATTCCACAATCGACGGGCGTACACGCTCGTAGCAGACGTCGCCTGAGTGCATCATCATTGGTCACATGGGAACGTTGCAAACGTGATTGGTTTCTGACTCGTCGCCTCGGTATCCGGGTCGCCACTCATCCTGAGATGTTGTTGGGCCACATTGTCGAAGAAGCTGTGACAACGATTTGGATGGAACGCCCACACCCAACCGATGGCATGGCAAAAGGAGCGTCGACGTGGGCACCAGGGCATGAAGGGGGAACGATGGAAATTGATTCTATGGACGCCCTCAACGAATGGTTGCGTTCACTCATGCGACCAATAGTGGATAGAATGATTGAGGAATTGAATGCTGCGTGGTCCACTTGTCTATGGAAGGCAGACGGGCGTTCCGCAAGTGAGATTAAACGCGAGAAATTGAATTCGATGATTAAGAATGCGATTAAGTTGCAAATGGGTGAAGCCACCGCGTGCCTAGAGGCAAACGGCGGCCCACACTTAGAGGCATTTCGATCCGGAGGGGACCCGTTTGGAACGCCTGCTCCCTGCTGGGGGGATGGTAAGGGAGATGGATGGCAAACGGCCAAAGAGGCTTGCACATGGTGGGAAGCGTGGGAAATTTCCAGACCTTGGTTCAAGGATCCCCGAATCCTCGTAGCTCAACGTCTATTCCATGAAGACGGTTGGGCTGCAGGGGAACTCGATGTAGCGCATCGATGGCGAGGTAATATTCACATCATCGACATCAAGGCGAATCGAGGAACTGGACGCGACCACTCGGGTGTGGCTCATCAATTGCGATTCTACCAATGGTTGTGGCATGAAACAAGAGGGCATCCAAACAAACCAAGTAATCGGGTCGAAGAAGGTAAAGTGGTTGAAGCGAACTCATGGCACCTTGCGGACGGATTTATTCACAAAGCGGATTTGATTGAGGATCTTGAATTGGAAACTGACCGTCTTCGTACGATTCAAAACGAAATGGCGAAGACGGCTTTGGGCGATTTGAAACTCTCTGGCACCAAGCCATCAACTGAAGGTGATCTCGGCTGCGAAATTTGCCATGGATTGCAAACCTGTGATTACCCCCGGGGAGGGAGAGAACAACCCCTCCATTCTTTGATTCCTGATATTGAAATAAAACCCGCTGATTCACCATACACTGCCATCTCGGATTTACCCAGTCGTGTGACTGTGAAAGGAACATTGCATGGACATTGGGGGCCTATGGCCAATCATTACGGAGACCATGTGATTGGGGCTGCGATTACAGCCGGAGGGAAAACCGCAGTAATCGAAGAGATGGGTGTGAATCAGTTTCCTCAGTTGCACGATTTCAACGGAGAAGTTGTTGTTGTCAATGCCGCACCTGGTCAATGGCGAGGCATGATTCGACTCTATTTGGATGCGGATAGCCAGATTCTCCTGATGCATGAATCTGGAGACGTGGAAGTCGATAGGATTGGACTCATCCCCACCCGTGCCAATATCTCGGGTGTTGTCATCAGTCGAGGCAGCAACAGTGGAACTAACGCCAAAGGCAAGGATTGGTCGATGGCGACTGCACACATATGGGATGGAACAGCGTTGACAGAGGTGGTCGCTTTTGGCCGTGGTCGAAGTGATTCATTCGACAAACTAAGAGTTGGAGATAGAATTCTACTGATGGCAGCCGAAATCGGTTGGCGAGAGGGCACTCCTCAATTGCGAATAGATCCCCGAAATACACGGATGACTGTTGAAACAACCTCGTCAGACAATTCCACTGATTCGGATTGAATCAACCGTGGCCGCATGGTTCAAAGACGGCGAGGTGCAGGACAGGTTCGTGCCCGTCCAAATCGTTGATGATGATGACTTGTTGGTCAGCAAGTTCGAGAAACTCTCGGCGACCAACATCAATGATTGGAACGCATGCATGCGCAGCTGGTGGTATCGTAGAGTCGAGTATCTGAAGGGTCCTCAAGTCCCACCCATGATGCGTGGCAACATTGTCGAGGCAACCGTCTGTGCTGTCATGCGGGAGACCCCTGCACTCATCGCTGCTGAAGACCCACCAGAAGTTTTGGCTTCACCACTCGATTCAGAAGGCGTCCCAGACCGTGCAGCCTCCCCCGGGTGGCCAGCACAGAATATTTCACCGATGCCCACAGAGTTGTGGCCTACAAATCGGGATGGTTTTCTAGAATGGGCCTTCGCACGCGTAGAAGTTCATCTACCGGTTCAGAAAGCCGCAGAAATCGAGAAGTTTCTAGACGAACCACAGCGAATCGGCTCGGCTGAGCAACTTGATGATGAAAACATGCGACAAATGTGTCGCTCAGCAATCGAATTGCATCTCGATGAGGTCGAGCGTTGTATTGCATCCAACGGAGGGCCAAATCTAGAGGCGTGGCGTCGGGGTGAGTATCGACCAGAATGGCCCGCACCTGATGGGTTTCCACCAGCATGGGCAACTCCACATTCTGTGGCACAGGAATCTGGCGAGATTACACTCCTTGAGGCGTGGGAAATCGCTAGACCTTGGTTCGTCGACCCCGAAGCTGCGACTTTCTCCCTCGGAACCACCCATCCTGAGCACTGGTTTTGGGGCGAGTACGACCTTGTCTATCGCTGGACAGGGGTTCCTGCCA
This sequence comes from Candidatus Thalassarchaeaceae archaeon, assembly GCA_030751995.1. Lineage (GTDB taxonomy): Archaea > Thermoplasmatota > Poseidoniia > Poseidoniales > Thalassarchaeaceae > MGIIb-P. Next base: position 2,456 of record JASMFB010000033.1, on the reverse strand, counting down.
TCGTTGATCTGAAGGCCAGTATGGGAAATCATGACCGTTCCCACAATTACATCAATCAAATGCGCACATATGCATGGTTGTGGTGGGAAACTCATGGACGAAACGAGATTGTAGATGATTTGAGAATCTGGTATCTTGGGGCAGCAGCGGTGAAAATTGTAGAGGCTCCAGATGAGGTTGAATTACGGAAGATTGCTGAACAGATGCAGGAATTGTATCGAGTGACATACAAGGAACGTAGTGAAAATATCGAAGATTATCCGATGGAACCTTCTCCATTGAGGCTGTTTGAACCAGGAGGTGTTCCAGCAGAACCGGCGATGGATGAAAACCCGTTGGCACGTTGCGAACAGTGCAACTATCGTTCGATATGCCCCTCCACGGGACTTGCAGAAACTTTGCCTCTTCAATCAACTGTGACTGTCGATAAAATTGAACGACCCATCACTCCAGCTGCCGAGTTGCAAACGAGAGTGGACATATGTGGGGAAGTTGCAGGATTGTCAGGCCCAAATATGACTGAGGACGGTTTGGATGTCTCTTTCATTCTGGTACAGGGTGTCGACCGAATCAAGGTGAGCAACACCTTCATGTGGAAACCACGGGATATTTCACGAAGAATTGCCAACGGAGCGACAATACGAATTCGCGGTGCTCAACCGACAGAATGGAATTTCGTACCTGAAATAAAAATCGACAAAGACAGTATAATTGAAATCATCGACCCACTTGATACTGATGGGGAAGAAATCACAGAATTAGTTACCGGGGCCAGCGTAGTCGGCCGGGTAATGACGATTCGCGATGGAAGTTGGGTGAAGAATCGTTCAGGAAGTGGCAAGCCGAAGTGGCGTTTCACGATGCATGATGCCACTGGACGAATTGATGTGGTCTGCTATGCTTTCACAATCCCACCCACCGCTCGGTCTGTACGGCCGGGAGATGATATCGCGATTCTTAATGGAGTATACTCAGAATTCTTCGGGCGCCCGGAAATCAAGTTCCAGAAGAATACGCGACTGGTGATTCTCGAGAAAGCCGAAGACTAACCGCCACTTGAGACAATAATCAGTTCAATCTCAATGTCGTCTGTAATGGTCGATGTGTGCGGGACGATCTGATCCCCAACGATTGTCAGCACGGTGGATGGTGGAATCGCCATTCCCTCCAAAACCGAAGCGATAGTCAGGGGTGCATCGAATGTCAGTACGGTTCGCTCACCTTCGTGAGTCACGCTGACCTCCATAGACTCGGCTAAGGCGTCCACCTCAAGAGGTTGATGGCGCCGAGAGAGAGATTTGAACTCCCGCGTCACGAGGACAGTGGATTTCGAATCCACCGCGATACCGGGCTATGCGATCTCGGCTGTGGCCCTTCGACCCACACTTTTGACATAAGCCTGACGAGTCTCATGCATAGAAGCCGGAACCAGAGTCCTCATCGGACAAGTCAATCCCTGCGATCTCCTTACCTTCCATCATCGATAGAAGTCGGGCCGCAGTCTCCCGGGTGTTGTCAATTGGTAAATCAAGACCCAAGTCAAAATCGGCACTGATTCGTTGCGACAAACGGTCCGCTGCTACGACATCGATACTGGTGCCGACGGTTTCTGCGGAATAGGCCGCACTGGAAACATCATGCATGGGTGAGAGAGAAACAAGCAGACCCGCCAAGCCGAGCATTCCACCGGATGGTTGCTCTGTACTCACGGAAATTCCGCGTTCATTCAATGAAGATTGGAGCGCTTTGGAGGAACATGTCAGGTGGATGTTGTCATCACCGGGTTTGGCACTGAGGCCTGCAAGAACAAGGAGCAATGGCGTTTTGGAGGCTTCTGCAAGTTCAAGAATAGTTTCTGCCAATTCATGTTGGCCACGGGGCGTCATCGGTTGACCATTGCCAGTGATAGTGATGACAGTCTTCTCATTGTCCAATGACACAGAGTGAACAGAAAGATGTGGAGGGGTCAGCAGCCCATCCTCAAGAATCGAATGAGGCGGAAGGTCCGGGTGGAGGAGGCGTGCAATCATCGATGATTCATGCTGTTCGTTGAGGGTGTCGATAACGAGTTTGCCGACATTCCCAACACCGGGAACCGCCGCGATTATCAACTGATGTTCGGGGATGGATTTGCTCCCAGTCCAATGAATCGTTGTACTCATTCCTCCTCATCCTCCGGAGAGGGTAGGTTGGCGGCCCATTCTTTGGATTCAACATCCTTGAGTTTTCGGCGAAGATCAGCACGGGCATCTTCGGGAGAGAATCGCATTGGCCCCGCAGCCTGGGCTTGACCCCCACATTCTTCACAAGTCTCGGAAAGTCCGTACGCACCACAGGCGGTGCATTTCTGTAGACGGGTTCGAGCCATGTCTCATGCCCTCATGGTGCGGCCTTTGAACCTCTCTCTCTAAGAGAGGCTCAACGTCGCAAGATTTCGACTGCTCCGATGTCTTCAC
>JASMFB010000032.1 GCA_030751995.1 Candidatus Thalassarchaeaceae archaeon | reverse complement strand
AGTATGATTCCTGAAGACGACTGGAGCGATACAATTGATTTAGCACAGCATGAGGGTCTGCATTCTGCTTGATTTCAATGACAACGCGAATCCCTTCCTTGCTCGACTCATCACGAATGTCTCGAATCCCCTTGACAGTTTCCTTACTCACTAGTTCAGCGATTCCCACTAGCATACCTGCTTTCTTTACCTGGTATGGAATCGCATGGACGACAATGCGTTTTCCTTTGTCATCATCAAAGACCTCACAATCAGAACGAATATGGAATCGCCCATGCCCGGTTTCGTACATATCGCGAATCCCACCGATGCCGTGAATGATGGCACCCGTCGGGAAATCCGGCCCCTTCAGATGATGCATATATTCGCCAACATCGACGCTTGGTGGATTTTCTGGGTCACCATTTTCTTCCCCTTCCTCCAATATTCGTTCAACGTGCAGGTTAACTGCGGCCGCAATTTCTGTAAGGTTGTGTGGTGGGATTTTTGTGGCCATACCCACAGCGATTCCATCACTCCCATTGAGGAGCAGGTTGGGTAACCGGGCAGGCAATACCTGAGGTTCTTGTTCCGAATCGTCAAAGTTAGGTTGAAAATCTACTGTATCTTTCTTGATATCATCCAACATATGTTTGGCCAAGCGATCTAGTCGGCTTTCCGTATAACGCATTGCAGCGGCCTTATCGCCATCGATACTTCCGAAATTCCCCTGCCCATCTATCAATGGATATCGCAAACTGAAATCTTGTGCCATGCGGACCATGGTGTCGTAAATGGATTGGTCGCCGTGAGGGTGAAATTTACCCATAACTTCACCCACAGAGCGGGCTGATTTGGAATATGAACGATCGGAGGTGTGTCCTGCTTCATACATACCAAACAATACTCGACGATGTACCGGTTTCAATCCGTCTCGAACTTCGGGTAAAGCACGTCCAATAATCACAGACATTGCATAATTAATGTATGAAGTTTGCATTTCTTGATCGACTGTATGCCGAACCTGATTATCGGTTGGGTTTGCAGGTAATTCTTCATCATCACTCATTCAATCACCTCACACATCCACATCGGCTTCCGCCGCATGTAGTTCAATGAATGCACGACGATCAGGAACATCGTCACCCATTAATGTCTCAAAGAGTGCCGAGGTTTCACCATCGTCACCGAAGTCATTTGCTGTGACCTTGAGTAATGTTCGATTGGCGGGATCCATGGTCGTAGTCCACAGTTGGTCAGGATTCATTTCCCCTAGACCCTTGTAGCGCTGAATACCAATCTTCGCATCGGGATTATCCGCTCTAAATTCCCCGATGATTTCATCCCTCTCGGCATCTGTGTATGCATATTTGGAGGTTCGACCTCGAGACACCATGTAGAGTGGTGGCTGGGCAATGAAAACATTTCCAGCTTCAATTGCAGGTCGCATGAATCGCCAGATGAATGTGAGGATGAGCGTACGAATGTGGGCACCGTCCACATCGGCGTCCGTCATGATGATGATTTTCCCATACCGGAGTTTCTCCACATCGAAATAAGTTTCAGATTCGGCTAGGGATTCTTCACCCTCCGTTAGTTCGGGGGGGTTTCCGACGCCTGCTCCAAATGCCTTAATCATCGTTTGAATCTCGTTGTTCTGATACACTTTGGCTTGATTGCGAAGTTGCCTTTCAACATTGAGGATTTTCCCACGCAACGGCAATATCGCCTGTGTACGCCGATCCCGTCCTGTCTTGGCAGAGCCACCCGCAGAATCACCCTCAACAACGTAAATCTCACACTCTTCGGGTTTTCGGCTCTGACAATCTGCGAGTTTTCCAGGCAACCCTCCGCCCTCAAGAACACCCTTCCTACGGGTGAGGTCGCGAGCCTTACGGGCTGCTTCTCTGGCCTTGCTGGCTAGGACCGCCTTGTCGATTACAATCTTGGCTACAGATGGATTCTCTTCAAAATGCTCTGCGAGTTTCTCATTGACAATGCTCTCGACGATTCCTGCAACTTCATTGGAGACCAACTTGTCCTTGGTTTGACTTGAGAATGATGGATCCGGGTGTTTGACGCTGATAACAACTGCAATTCCTTCGCGAACATCATCACCAGAGAGTTTGTCGACGTTCTTGAGGAGGTTGCGACTCTTCGCATAGCGGTTGAGCGAACCCGTGAGTGCACTACGAAGTCCAGAGAGGTGAGTGCCACCGTCGCGATTGCGAATGATGTTGGTGTAACATTGGATGACCTCATTGTATGCATCTGACCATTGCATGGCCATTTCCACGTGAATCTCTCCATCTTCGATTTCACGCATTCCCTTGATGTAAATGACATCACTGTGAATTGGATTGCGCCGTTCATTCAATTGTCTGACGAATTCAGATAGCCCCCCGTCATATTGATGTTCAACCGTCTCAGGTTTTTTCCCACGTTGATCGACAATCGTAATCTTGAGCCCCGCATTGAGGAATGCAGTTTCCCGCAAGCGGGTATTGAGGATGTCATAATCAAAATCTGTAACAGTAGTGAAAATTTCCATATCAGGCTTGAATGTAATTGCCGTTCCAGTAGAATCGCTCTCACCTACGACTTCAATCGGGCCTTGTGGTTCGCCACGGACATAGGTCTGTTCGTGTAACTTACCCTCACGCTGAATACTCATCTTGAGCCATTCTGAGACAGCGTTGACAGCTGAGACGCCGACTCCATGGAGTCCCCCCGATACCTTGTAGGATGAATTATCGAATTTTCCACCCGCGTGTAGTTTGGTCATGATGACCTCAGCAGCGCTGATTCCATATTCGGAATGCTCTCCGACGGGAATGCCTCGGCCATGATCAATAATCGTAACAGACCCATCTTTTTGCAGCACAATTTCGACGGCATCACAATAGCCGGCTAGATGCTCATCGACCGCATTGTCGACGACCTCCCATATACAGTGGTGGAGGGCAGATCCATCATGGGGATCGCCAAGATACATACCTGGGCGTTTGCGAACCGCTTCCAATCCCTCAAGGACTTGGATACTGTCTGCTTTGTAGTCAGATTCACTCATTTTACCAATCCCTTTTACTATAATCTTTGAGGACCCCCGTAGGGGGTCCTCATGGGGCATTCTTTTGTGGTTTGTCGTGGTTATTGAATGCTCCGCTTATTTCGCCGAAATAATGCCGTTTTTGGGCTGTTTATTGTGAATCGAAACCGCACCACTACGTTGGAATTGAATGCCCAAAAAATGGTCTAATCGGATTTTTGGGCCACGACTCGCGCCACTGCGGCCTCAAATACGGTTAAACAGGGGGTGCGGTTCCCCGCCTCGATGACTGATACTCAAATCTGCGTTACATTGCGTGGACACAGCGTTGGAGACATGATTCGTGACGCCAGTCGAGCAACAGCTGCAGGCGCCGATGTGGTAGAAGTTCGCTTCGATAATCTCTATGTAAATCGCATCGAACTCGAACCTATTGTTACCAAGGATGCAAATGGTGAGGAAGTTACGCGGAAACAGGCTCCGATTATGGAGCGGCGCCCCATTACGGATATCGAGGTCGAATCCTCGGTTCAAACCCTCAAGGATGGAATTCAAATCCCCGTCATCTTCGCATGCCGTTCCTCTGATGAAGGCGGTCATTTCCATGGTGATGAGGATGTTCGTTTGACTATTTTGAAGGCTGCTATCCAGAGTGAAGTCTCTTGGATCGATCTCGAAATTTCTATTGCATCAAAGGCTCGCAAGGCCTTGGTCAAGGCCTGTGGGGAAAATACCTCAATCATTGCTTCAAGCCACCTTCCTGCAGCATCCTCTGCGGAAGAGATCATCGAATATGTCACGGCCAATTCTGATGCGGGGAACATCATCAAGTGTTGCTACAAAGGAGTTGAACATTCAACGAGTCTGCACATCTTTGAAGCCGCTCACAGCCTATCTGAAGGCGATATCAAGGTTGCATTGATGGGCAACGGACGCGGAGGAGATTGGACTAGAATTCATGCACCCTTGCTCAAACAACCATTGGTTTACACCACACTTGACAGAGACTACTCATTGGTCAAGCGCGGCCATGTCAATATCAACGACTTGAAAACCGCCTGGGGCATCCTAGAGTACGAATAATCACCCATTGGGTGGTTCGGATATGGCCGGTACCGTAGGTGGCCTCTCTGGGGCTGTTTCAAGATGGGGCATCATGTCTCCACCACCTGCTTCGGTGGTGACTAATCCAGCCTTCATGTAACGCCGGTGAACCAAGAATGGTGAGGCCATGATGCTAATCAATCCACCACAACAAACCATGGACACCGTCCAGTTGGGTAACGAGAATCGCTCTTCGACAATTACGGTCACATCCACACTGTAGTTGGCTTCTTGCGGCTTTGCATCATAATCGCGAATGTTGTTCCACGACTCAATCATCAGAAACATCGTCTCAGGCTTGGCATAATCGTCCCAGATTGAATAACTCCGTTCTTCGTGATCCAGAGCCACTGCAAACTCAACCTCGTCCAATTTCTCGTATGCATGAACATCCCTGAATGGATGCCACAGAATCAGATTCTGCAACCAAGGTGCTGAGTGTGCAATTTCATCCCGCATCCCATCCCAATCGTTGTGCCTAGAATCAAAATCAAATTCATATTGTGGGAAGTCATTTTCCTGCAGTAGATACACATCTGCAATGGGCCTATCTTCGGATCCATTGAGGGGTTGAAGATTGACACAGATGGTATATTTCCAACCAGTAGTCATATTCATTCGTAGACCGACTGCGGAATCATTGTTCATAACAAAAGAGGTGTAGAATGAGGATGTCAAACTAGACAAATCACGGTGTGTGACCTCAAATTCTTCGTCCCCGCGTTCATCCCATGCTGGATTATCCTCGCCATCGCCAAACCACCCACTTTCGGTCAATTTGAAATCTTCAACCATATCCTCATTGAGGGCCCCGGGTTGTTCACCTTGGCCGCAATCAGATGCCGCGGAGGCGACCGGCGCGATATCCACTCCCATTTCGTAAGAAATCACTGAGAGTAATGGCAGAAGAAGCAAGATGATTGCAAGTGTCGTGCCACGCCGTCCTTTGGCTATCACAGGGTCACCGCCGACGTCTGCTGGTAACAGGTCGCACATAACCCGATTCCTTGCTGCGCCGGTCTTCCTTGGCCAAATGCGTCGGCTTGGGAGGGGGCGCGTGCTGATCCATGCCCAAGATTCCACCTTCGGTGTGAACTTCGGCAACATCGTAGGTACTGGCGGCTTCCTCGGCCTCCATTTCAATCTCTTCGGGTTCACGCATGACCAGCCACCCGAGGGTCAGAACTAGAACAATGAGGATGATGATGTACAAACTCCCTGAATCGGTCGAAGGAAGTAGATCCTTCCACGACAAATCCCCTAGTGCATCGTCCGCTTCATCGGCGTCTCGGACGATGACACCATAGGTTTCAATCGTGCAGACTCCGGTGTCATCACAGACCATCAACCGAATCACATATTCTCCAGATTCGTTCCACAGTGCATCAATTCCTCGTCCTTCGCGGATATTGAGGTTGGTTGTCCAATCATCATTGAAATTTCCATTTTCATCGGCATCCACACTGTCGTCAAGGTCCCACCAATAGGCGAGATCTGCATTCAATAACGTGTCTTTATCATTGTCGGCAACACCATCGTTGTCGCTATCTGAAAGCACATCATCGTCCCGCCATGCATTCATTCCCGAATCTAAGTCAGCATCCCGGGCGATGGCCTCCATAATGTTCAATTCACCACTAAATGCAACCCCGTCACCAATCACTTCCTCTGAGAGGATTGCTGGGGCGCTAGAAACCCATATTCCAATCGTTGTTGAATTACTGTCACCAGTTCCATAGCCATCCCTAACGGTTAGGGTCACGGTGTAGAATCCAGGTTGCTCAAAGATGTGCCATGAATCGTATGCATGTGAGGGTGGCGATGCATCACCCCAGTCCCAGGTGGTGTCGACTATTCCATTCCAATCTGCTGCAGTTTGGTCAGGGTTATCCATGCCATCAAAGGCGGCATCCATGTCTCGTGAACCAGCCGATGAGAACCGAAGAACAGTACCCGGTGCAACGAAAATGTCCCCTTCATCCGTGAAGGATCGACGCCAAGTGTAGACAGACAAATCTGAACCCGGCATTGTCACAATGGTTCCATTTAGCCAAGCTTCGTTGACAGATAGTATTGGCATCGGCAAAGGATTCGCAATGTGAATAGTGTAACTCTTCGGTAGCGAGTCTAGGCCTCGCTCATCGGTGACTACCAAGGATACTACATAGACGCCGGGGACTGTGAACATGTGATTCACCTGATTATTGGTAATCGGATCAGTGATTCCAGTGATGGTCCAATTGTGACTCATGTTGCCTGAATTTCCATCTGGGTCAAAAGATGAGGAGAGGAAGGAGTACATCGTCCCCGTCTTTCCATCATCGGGTCGTGGGAAGATTGCCACTGGACGTTGATTGAGGACTTCAACTAGCAAAACAGTAGAACTGACATCTCCTGCATCATCCATAGCATGAATCGTGATATTCTTCCAACCAGGTGTTGCCCATGCAGGCGTTGGATTCGCATCTGTGCTGTGGTTGGACACGAATGGTGAACCCAGCGTTACAACGCCTCCATCCAGATTGACATTCTCATCGAACCACCAATTTGTAGAGAAGATTGTACCATCATCATCAATGAATACCGTAGGGAGGATTAGAGGAGTCAGGGTCGTAGTCTCCAGATTCTCAAACCAGACCTGTCGCGGCAACCTGTTCATGATTAGAACTGTGACTGTCATATTGGCCGTGTGCGTCCCATCGTCAACCGTCAAGGTCAGGTTGTATGCCGTACCGTTCGAGGAGCCAACCGCCCATTCGTGCGACACATCGTAGAGGCCTTGGCCACTGAGAATCGTACCATCTCCAAAGTCCCAAGTAAATGTCAGTTGATTGAGGGGAACATTGTCGTCTGTTCTCGCTGCAGAGAATTGCACCCGTTGGGCCGTAAGTAATGTGTACGGGTTGGTGATTGCCATCGGTGGCGACCCCACGTCAATCTGGGGGACTGGAACTTCTGTGTCATTGACGCTAATTTCCCAGGTCTGGTTCATACTGACTCCCCCACCTTGGTCGACAACACTCAGGCTGACATTGTACACCCCCGGGGTTTGCCAAGCACGCAGTGGATCCTTGAGGCCAGAGCCTGCAGAACCATCTCCAAAGTCCCAATTGTACCCAACCGGAGTCTCATTGTGGGTGAATGATGCATTTGTCATCCCGAGGCCCCATAGGTCATATCCAGCACCGAAGAATTGCAGGGGCAACCATGTCTGTGTCGCATTCGCTGCCGCACTTCCTACAGCCACGGGGGCCATATTGGCCAATGTGAGCGGGAGGGTGAGGGCCTCATCGACTATCGCCCCAATCTGATTACGCATTGTGAAATGAAGTGTCCAATCGCCATCCCATGGCGGTGTGTACCATACCGTTCGGTTGACAGGAACGCTGTTACCTGCTTCAATGGAGAAGAAAAGCGAATCTTGTTGAATGTTGTTTTCGTAAGCCTTGACTTCGATGTCTAGAACTTCGTAAAAGGCGGATGAAGTAACATCGACTGTAACTTCTACTGTATCGTCACTCCCATCCTGATCTCTATCGCTCGTGAATTCTTGGGCTACAGCAATCTGAGCCGGTTGGGTGATGAGTCCAGCCATCACATCAAACGAGGCGATGGGGTATTCGGTTCCACCTGGGAATGCACAATTTGGACTGGTGTAGTCGCAGTCATCGACACCACTCTCGTACCAGACGATGAGGTACACATCATCTGTGGCGTTACCAAAACTAGGAATCAGGGCTGTCCCAATCCCCGTCAAAGGGTCGAATCTCAATTGTTCCATCGACCAAGTTCCTGCTGCCGCATCGTGTGTTAATGTGGTCGCGGCAAAGCCCAACTCACTTGGCTGAATCATGATGTTGAGAGGGGATCCCGTACCATCGATGAACCTGAATGCATGTACGCCCCACCCTTCAAGGTCGTGCGGTCCGCTTTGCCACATTGAGCCCCAGTTCAGATTTGAGCCTGAGAGTTGGAGCCGACAGAACTGGTTACCCCCACATGTCTCGTACATGTCGATATTATCGAGGCCGAATTCAGCTTGAGTGGCATGGTCGAGGGTGACGGATGCTGTGAAGTTGGCAAAGATATCTGTCATCGTGGTTCCGATTGGTGTGCCACTTGGACCCAGTATCTGAGCGAGGTGAACAATCCCTGCTCCGCCGGTTCGGGTGTCTGCAACCAGTTGGCGAATGGCTGAGCCACCACCGAGATTGTCGGCAAGGAAGAGCATGAACATGAAACCGGCCCCATAGTCAGCAAGGCGCTGATTCCACCAACGAACCGATGCACTGGCGTTCGTAGTCCACTGGTTGGCATGTCCGATGATTGTGTTTGATGCTCCAAAGCAAAGGAACGCGGCCATGTCTGCATTGCCTTCGTCGACCCAGATGTATTCGAACGGATCTCGAGCATTGTGCAACAGGTGCTGGAATTCGTGTGCGAAGATTGTGTTTCTCCATGACAAATCGTCAACGTCAACGTAGATGATTTCACGAGTGGCAGCCATGCTGGGCATGAAGTATCCACCGATGTTCCCTCCGCCGTCAATGGCGTAGATTACAATCTCAACCTGACAATTGTTGTCAACATCAGGGGGGTTCCCGAAATAGTTGGTATTCGTGGGGTAAATTGTTGTCTCCCATGTGGAACCGATGTTGTTCAATGTCGTTGAGGATACTGATTGTCCGGCCTCGATCAGGATGGCTGCATTTGTAGTTACATGCATTGCTGAAACTGAAATCTGCCCCCCTGTCGTCTGCACAGTTCCAGTTTGCCCAGCCGTCCAGGCATTCTCACATGCCCTTCCTGCCGTCCGTCCACTGGTCACGGTTTCCTCAAATGGTAGCACGAGTCCTGGGTATCCATCATCTACCCATTGTTGTTTGAGGTGCCGTGTTGCGCTGAAGATTATCTCATCTTCACCTCCAGCGAAAAGATATGGCTTCCCATCGACTAGGGGGTCAAATTCATCAAGATTGTAGAAAATACCACCTTGGGCTTGGACCGCGGGGGCCTCTCCAGAATCGTCACCACTAGCCGCTGCAAAAGGGGCCCATGAGGCCAGAATCATCAATGAAACCAAGAACAGACTTCGAAAGTGATTGATGACGGACATTTAGTGGCCCCGCGAAACACTACGTGTTCCGCGTTGAGTTCGGCCCGAGCAGGTATTTAACACAAGGTGGAGCATTGTTCATACATGCTCGGGCGGCGACGTGTCCTGTCGGTATTTATTACCGCCCTATTTCTGTTGTCTTCGACTCCAATAATTGGGGCACAGGATGACGATTCCTCGTATGTTCGGGCGGAGTCATTATTGGTTGTTGTTCAGGGCAATGTATCTCATGATTCTGCGGCCTATACCCAAGGCTTGGAGTTTCATCAAGGACGTTTATTCGAATCGACTGGTCTGTATGGAAATTCCACTCTCCGTGAGGTGAATCTCTCATCTGGTTCAGTCATTCGATCGGTGGATTTGAACGCCAGTGAATTCGGTGAAGGGATGACCTTTGTCGATGATGAAATCATCCAATTGACATGGCAGGAAGGCATTGCATACAGATATCAGATGGATACATTCGACATTGTTGGGAATTACACATTCGAGGGCGAAGGATGGGGTTTGGTGTACGATGGCCACCAACTAATCATGTCCAATCGAACCGATGTACTCACTATTAGAAACGCCTCGACCTTTGAAATCGAAGGGACGCTGAATGTAACTCTGAACGGGGAGCCCCTTTCCAAAATCAATGAGATGGAAATTTGGGAGGGTATTCTACTTGCGAATATCTATCAGACCGAGGAGATTGTTGGTATCGATTTGAACTCAGGTGTAGCGATTCTCCACATTGATGCGAGTGGCCTGAGACCACAAGGCGCCGGCGTAATGAATGGCATCGCCTTCGATTCAACTACCCAATCGTTATGGATTACTGGGAAAGAATGGCCGATGATGTATAATGTCACATTCATCGAACCTGACGTTCCCTCGGAGCCTGAACCTGAAGTCGAATCCCCTTCATCGGATGATGAGAATTTCATCTATTCAAACGTCTTACTTGCCATCATGCTGGCAGCAATTGTGATTCTATTGGCCATGAACTTGAAGGACGGCGGGCGCAACCCACCTGATGGGGGGGCTTTGGAATGAGTGATGATGAGGATCTCGTTGTTCATTTGGATCTCGACGATGAAGTCGAAGCTGCAGTACGCCGTGAATCCGAAGAAGATGCACTCGTATGGTCTAGCAATGTTGCTATTGGCTTGATTGTCGCAGGGTCTTTCTTGGGTCTTTGGTTCGGATTCTTGTTGTTTGCTGCCGACCCTCATGATGTACTTGAGAACCCACTTTTTATCGATAATAAGAATACGGCTACGGTAAATGGTCAGATATTGACCGCACTAGATGAGGGGAACCTCACCGGCGGAGATCCAATCGAAGGTATCCAAGTGATATTGCTCAACATCGATGATGAACCGTCAAGCCATAGCGCTTACACCAACCGCGACGGCCGTTTTTCGATGGAAGATGTGCCGCACAATTCATTCATCCTGAAGGTTTCCCATCCAGGCAACAAGACACTTAGAATCACCTTCAATCCGGGTGATCAAGCAGACCTTTCACTAACGCTAACGCCCGGTGAAGGCACGATTGAGGAAGATATTCGACACGACTCCCATTTGGACAGTGCAGTCCTCCTTGCATCCGTGGTTGCTTCTCTCACTGTCATCGCTGCACTCTTCGGATTCGTCGGTGCTGCCGAAGCAAGGCGCGGAAAGCGCTACCGTAGAACCCAATATCTGTGCGGTCTAGCATTGTTCAGTCGCGGGGGGATTTTCATTGGGCCGATGCTTATTCTGGCTGGTATGGGCATGCTGTCTGCGACGAAGCGACATTTTGATGACTTCGACGATGAGGATTGAGGTGCTGGAATGTACCTGATAACCGTAGAAGGTGGCGATGGTTCCGGCAAGGGACTCGCCACACAGATGATTGCCGAGATTCTACAGCATGAATTCACATTCGCTGGTGTCGATGTGACCGCCGAACCTCGCAGGAACGCCGAACTCGGCCTGATGGCAGTTGAAGCGGTTCGCACTGGCGATGCAGGCCCGGTTCGAGAAGCAGTGTATTTCGCTGCTGATCGAATGGATCACTCACACACTTGGATCCGTCCTCGCCTTGGACAGGGTCGTGCGGTTGTAAGTGAGCGAAATATACACTCCTCATTGGTCTACCAAGGGGTTGTGGGCGATCTTGGAATCGAAGAGGTTGCTCAAATGAATGCCGCCGCCATGATTCCAGATCTCTGCGTTTGGGTTGATTGCGATCCAGGTGCCGCATTACGTCGAATAGAACACAGCACTCTTCGAGTCACACTAGACAAATCTGAATATTTTGAAACCGATGAATATCAAATTCAAATCCGCCAAGGATATCATGATCTTTTAGGGGGAAATGTGCCTATGCCGGTCCCATTTGATTCGGGGCGAATTGTCGGCCCAATTCTCAATGATGGGACCAAAGATGAATTGCGCAAGAAGTTGCAAATAGCGATTCGCCGTTTCCTCCATGAACGCCCCACTCCACTCAATGTCTCTACTGAAGAGGTTGAACTCCACATGTTGGGTGCTGCATTGGTTTCGCAGCGAGGCCAAACCACACTAGATGTTGTTGAATCTCCTCCGGCACGCAGCAATTCTGATTGGCTTGATTCCCGCAAACCTTGGGAGGTTGTACGCGATTCGACCAAGATTTACATCGATGCTGTTCAGGCCTCAGATACTCCTTCTAGACTGGATGCTCCACTTGATCCATTGAGCCACCCCGTGCTTGCCATCGTTGGAACTCTTTCTCTTCTCCCTAGTGTCGAAATCCCCGAATTACGAGCATGGCTCGGCCCGGTTCGAATGGTGACAGAGAGACACACTCGACGTATGGTCAAAATTTTCCATGAACAATCTGGATGGGTTCGCGTTCATCGTTCATTGATGGGGAGTGATGCATCAAGGTCCGAACTTCGACCAGATTGGCAGGCATACGGTCGGATTGGAATTGCACTATGGCCACTGAAAGAGGCCCTTTCAGAATGGAGGCGCACCCACGCATCCTCATCTTGGAAACACGGACTTAGTGCAGTATTGTCATCCAATCCTGGCGCAGCTGATTCGTGTATCTCTCGCTTATCCATTCTTGGCTCGGGGAAATCGGATGTATCGCCTCCTGCCACTCGAGACGAACTTCTCTCATGGTGGCAGAACGGCGCCGTTTGATTATTCACTCTCATCGGATGTATTCTCTGGCAATGATAGCCGGGCGCCAGCCGGAAGGTACACCTTTCCGGCATCAAAATCGAATTTTTCAGGCCTTGAAGACAGGCTGGCACTGAAATACCACCCAATGATGAACCCGAATGGAATACCTGTGAGTATGCGAACTGGATTGCTGGATTCGTATGCAGTAATTGCTTGTATGCCCCCATCAAGGATGACTGGTAAACAGAACAGCAAACCTATGCCAAACATTGACGACAATCGTCGATCATTGGTGTAAAGTGGGGCGACGAGTGAATCAGAAAATAAAGTCAAGAATGAATCTCGAATAGTCCAACGATTGAGCCCCCGCCTAGTGAACCACCATCCACCCAATGCAAGCCCAAGGAAGATGCCAACATCACGGGCGCAAACAGGCATCTGATTGCCATTTATTGTCCACGACCTCTCATGTTTTTGATGACAATTCAGGTCACCGAATGCATAGACGAATGCATAGTATGGATTGAGTTCAGACCAAGCGAACGTTCCGCCATGTGCACTTTGATTGTGCCCCATTTCCCCGTCCTCTGCATGAGCATGATTACCCCATGAATCTTGGGAAGAATAATCCATCATATTGGCCCGCCCAGAAAGTTCTGGTACGGCCCCTGTAGGAAGCAGTAATGGGACGAGAAACATCGAGATGCAATAGAAACCAGCAATGCCAAATACCCAGCGGCCAATCTTGACCTCTCGGTCCCGTACATCCAATCCATTACGGAATGGTGGCTCCATGTTGGTGCGACTTCGAATCGCACCTAATGTGCTTCCTGTTGTTTTCTCTGCCGCCCCTTTCATAGCCGACAACATCACGGCGCATTCAATGACCGAACTTCGAGTGAGGGACTTGTTCTCTCTGTCGACTGTCTTGGGACTCATGATTGGAACGATGACCTTCTTCATGCACATCTTTGCCAATGGGATGGACGTATCTAATCTCGAAGAATCGCTGCGAGTCGGTGGCATGGTTGGAATCTCAACGATTGTAGTGATTCTGAGTTATACCTCGGTTCGATATGTAGAGAGGAGCCGTAGGTTGTCGGAAGTCTCAGTTGAAGTCGATCCTCTAGACCGCCTCCAAATGTTACTTCACCCAATTGAAGAAGCTGCAATATCACTTCCGTGGGCCGACGATAGTCCTTGGACCATCGCCAGTCATGTACGCAGAGATAGGGGCGTATTGACAGTTGATTTACACGATTTGGACCTAAAACAATCGAAGGCCGTAGTTGAGTACATCGTTGCATCACGTGATTGGTTGGGGCGGGTTCGAATTGTCACGGGCCGTGGCTTGCATTCCAAAGGAATCCCAAAAATCCGCCCAATGGCCATTGAACGATTACGTCAGGTGTCTAATGAATTAAATTGGGAGTTGTTGTTGAAGCAAGGTTCTCTGACGCTGCGCCCCATCGGGGGTGCACCCACCCTCACCAAGTGGCTCTTGCGATTCATCTTCCTCGGGAGCCCCATTACCGTGGCGTTTGCCTTCGCATTCCGAGATTTAGCAGGGGAAGGTGCCTACGACCAAGGATTGAGAGTCGGCATCATATTGGGAATTCTTCTCAGTGGCCTATTGGCATCCTATCGTGAGCGCCAGTGATATTGGCTAGATGAATAACGTCGAAAAGTGCTCGTGTCGGGATTCGAACCCGAGTCAGCGGGATGAAAACCCACCATGATGGGCCTAGCTACACCACACGAGCGACAGACTTCCCGCTGTCCATCCGGTTGATGAGGGGTTCGGTCATTCTTCCTCATCGAGGAGCCCATCCCACCATTTCATGGCTGGAATCAAGAAGGCGATTGAAGAGATGCATAATGCAATCCAAACCCAGGGATTGCGAAGTGCTGAAAGCAACTCATTACCCCATATTCCAATGGCCAGTGCCTGAATCCCAAAGCGCAGACCGCGCCCCCACAATCCGGCAATGATGAATCGTCGGTAGTTCATTTCGCCCATGCCTGCTACCCATGCGAGTACCTTGTACGGGATGGGCGATACAGCAGCGATGAAGATGCCAGCATCCCCGTGGCGGACGATGAGTCTGTCCAGTCGAGCAATATGTTTTGGATTGATGAACCGGTCAGCGACTGGCCGGCCCAACACCTTGCCCAACCACCACCCAACCATGGCGCCCCCTACACTGGCAAGAGTCACGACTAACCAAATCAGGAAGATCATCAGGGGGTTGCCCTGCTCAGCGATGAACATCGGCAGGGTGAGTGCTTCGGGCGGGACCGGTTGTACGAATGCCTCTGTGAATGACAGAATAGCTAAGCCCGGCAAACCGAGGTCTGCAGACCATTGAACAAAGGAATCCACGGCTGACCAGAAGCCAGATGGAAGCAGGCCCATGTTGTCAAGGCGACTGATGGGAGGCATGACCCTTTCCCATCATCGTCAGGTGCGGAAGGCTGATGACGCACCGATGATGCCTTGCCGACATGGAGGTTCTCGATACAGCGGCTTTGCTATCTTGGCCCCTAGAGATGCTGATGCAAGGAATCTGCGCGAACAGCCAACTGAATGAGGTTCAGCGACTTTCCCCTGCTCGTCATCTAATGCTTGAGGCACAAGGGCCCCGCTTTGAGTCCCCAAATCCCGCAGCAATCGCTGTTGCAACCGAGGCCAGCCAAGAAACAGGAGACTTCAGCGGCCTTTCATCGGTCGATTTGGATGTTCTAGCTCTCGCATTCTCAACGGGTCACACTTTGGTTACCGATGATTATCGTATGCAGAACGTCTGCTCTCACCGTGGCCACCCGTGGCGCGGTGTCATTCAAGATGGAGTGCGCGAAATTCGTTCCCATGCCCTATCGTGCGTCGGATGCGGATCGGTTCACCGTCAAGGTGAGGTGTGCCCTGATTGTGGGTCACCATTGACATTAAGGAGAGTATAATTCCCAATTGAAAAATCAATTTTCCAATTGATTATTCGGACATCTCATCTTCGACTTCTTCGGGTGTTTTTCCATCAATTTCAACACCTGATTCCTCAGCCTGTTCAGTCAATGCTGCCGCTTCGGTGCGGCCACCACGATCGAGATCCTCTTCTGTCAAATCGCCAGCTTTCTTGATATCTGCCAAACCTTCGTGAAATTCTCCCTTGGCTTGCCCAATCGACCGAGCGAGTTTGGGCAACCGTTCTGCGCCGAAGAGAATGAAGAACGCTACGAGGACGATTACGAGTTCTTGAGTACCGAATGCCATGTGCTTACCGAACCCTGCTGGATGAATGCCCCCATTCAAGATTCCGCATGTTCAACCGCCTGAAACGGGTGGAAGGAGAGCAATTTCCGATGGTTCGGGCAGAAGAGTCGATGAGGGTACAATAGTTCCGTTGACGGCAGCCTTCACTATACTCGAATCGACCCCAATGTGGTTGAGTACATCGTCTACTGAACAATTTTCCCGCATTTCTACAGTCATGCTTCTCGCATCAAATTGGTCACGCAGTGGCCCGAAAAGGAGGACAGTGTGTGAAATCATCAGCGGTGCGCTGCAGACGGAGTGTTATATCCCTGCTCCACCCACAGTAAGTCATGACGACTGTCCTCGAAGCGCGTGAATTGTGGAAGGTATACGATACCGGCACAAATCGTGTAGAAGCACTACGCAAGGTCAGTGTTTCACTCAAGCCTGGTGAGATGGTCGCAGTCATGGGTCCAAGCGGTTGTGGTAAGACAACCCTCTTGAATTGCCTATCGGGTTTGGATGAAATCTCATCAGGAGAGGTCCTCATACACAGTCAACCCTTGTCGCAGATGTCTGATTATGATCTCACATCGTTGCGCGGTTCGCAATTGGGATTCATCTTCCAATCATTCAACCTCTTGCCTGTACTAACAGCCG
>JASMFB010000031.1 GCA_030751995.1 Candidatus Thalassarchaeaceae archaeon | reverse complement strand
GAGACATGTTTCACCTCAATTGCCCAAAAGTTCGCTAACTGCGTCTCGCTCTTCCAATAGTACAGCGACATTTTCATCAATTTTTGATTGTGCAAATGAGTCGACAGGGAGGTCTTCCACCACAATTACATCACCATTTTCACATCGACATGGGAAACTAAACACAAGCCCTTCAGGAACTCCATACCAACCTTCCGAAGGAAGAGCCATTGAAACTATGCGTCCATTCGAACCTTGCCACCAGTCGCGCATGTGGTCGGTGGCAGCGGAGGCTGCGGAAGCCGCGGAGGATGCTCCTCGTGCTACGATAATGGCCTTCCCCCGCGTTGCTACAGTATCTAGGAACGGGCCTTGTAACCATTCTCTGTCGAATACATCAGTTGCAACTTTCCCATCGACAGTCGCGAAACGTGGGTCGGGGTACATCGTGTTAGCGTGGTTGCCCCAGATGAATACATCATGTATCTTTGAAGCAGACACTCCCGCACGCTCTGCCATCTGCCCTACTGCTCTATTCTGGTCGAGGCGTGTCATGGCGGTAAATTGCTGAGAGGGAATACTAGGTGCGTTTGCACAGGCAATTAGCGCATTGGTGTTGCAGGGGTTGCCCACAGTAATGACCTTCACATTCGGTGAGGCAACCGCATCGATTGCCTTACCTTGACCAACGAAAATCGGACCATTTGCAGCCACGAGATCGGCTCTATCCATGTCTTTTGTTCTGGGTCGTGAACCAACCAGAAAAATCGCGTCTGCCTCTTCGAATGCAATATTGGGATCATCTGTGCCGACGATGCCGTGCACCAGCGGGAATGCCGAATCCTTCAATTCCATGATAACCCCCTCTAAACGTTGCATACCAGGTGGAATCTCCAATAGCTGAAGCGTAACTGGCTGATTTGTTCCAAAACAATCACCACTCGCGATTCGCCATAACAGCGCATATCCAATGTTTCCAGCGGCTCCAGTAACAGCAACACGAATTGATTTTTTCATTCCATCGTCCCCACTCATGAGCACTCCTCGCTGCCCAATGGGCAGAGACTCATGTCCATAGGGGTTGCCTTGCAGGGTAATCCTTGAAGAGGAGGGGGCGACACCAGATTTCGTGGAAGAACGACGTCGCGCACTCCTCGCTCTAATCCTTGTGGGGGCAGCCCCAACACTCTCAACCCTGCTTTCGTATGGCGTTGGTGACGGCACCATATCTCAAGCCATTTTCATTTTGACTAAACTGTGGTTACTCTTATTCCCACTTTTCTGGTTACTCAAAGTAGATTCAGGCACACTCTCGTGGTCAAAACCGGAGCAGGGAGGCTATGCAATGGCTGTTGGATTAGGTATAGCGATGAGCATACTGATGCTATTGGCATGGTTATTACTTGGCGACGCTATTGATGCAAATCTGTTGAGAAACGCTCTTGAACCGGTTGGCCTATTGGATCCTAAAGTGTATCTCATCGCTACAATATATTGGATTCTAATCAATTCTATACTAGAAGAATATGTATTTCGGTGGTTCTTGGTCACCAAATCGGAGACTCTCGTTGGAACTGGAAATCCCGCTATTATCCTGTCCGCTCTGATTTTTGTCGTCCACCATACGGTTGCTTTGGCAATATTTGGATTCCCTTGGTGGGCCAATTTGATTTCCAGCATTGCCCTATTCGTGGGTGGCGCAGTATTCTCGTGGCTCTATGTTCGCTACCGAAGCGTTTGGATTCCATACATTGCACATGCAATCTGCGACATCGTCGTATTCGGAGTCGGTGCAATCATCATTTTCTGAATCCTGCAATCCTAGTACCTGCCTTTGAGTCCGCATGGTTCAATAACTGATTCTGGGTCGATTCAATCATACAACCCCTAAGGGGTTGCTAACCAGATTCGAGGCGATGCAATGAAGTTGGGTGTTCTGGTCGAGAGTGAGGGGGAAACCCGAGTCGCAATCGTTCCAAATTCGATTCCTAAATTGACCAAAATGGGCTTTGAAGTGCTTGTTGAATCTGGTTCAGGAAATTCTGCACACCACTCAGATTCCCAATATGAAGCAAAAGGTGCAACTATCGCCACCCGAGAACAGGCTTTGGAGTGTAATTTGCTGGTCTGCATAGGGGCTCCCGATTTCTCCAGTCTATCCGAAGGCCAGATTGTCGCTTGTGTCGCTGATCCATTCCGCCACCCAGAACGTATCCGTCAAGCGATGGATGGCAAGGTGACATTGATGAGTATGGACATGATTCCTCGCCGTCTCTCACGCGCGCAGGCGATGGATGTCAATTCAAGTCAAGACAACCTCGCTGGTTACAAAGCCGTTCTAATGGGTGCGGCACATGTTCCAAAGGGCATCCCAATGATGACCACATCTGCGGGCACCGTCAGACCAGCGAAGTTCGTCATCATGGGTAGTGGTGTTGCTGGCCTGCAAGCCATTGCAACTGCTAAACGCCTCGGCGCAATTGTATACGCCTCTGATGTGAGAAAATCAACTGCTGAACAGATTGAATCCGTCGGCGGACGATTCATCGAGGTTGAAGGAATGGATGATTTTGAGGATGAGTCCGGATACGCCAAGCCATTGACACCCGAATTCATTCAGAAGGTGAACGATACTGTTTGCGAAGTTGCCGCCGATGCCGACGTCATCGTGACAACCGCGCGAATCTTTGGTCGCCCAGCTCCAATCACAGTACCTGCATCGGCAGTAGCGGAATTTAGGGCTGGGTCAGTCATCGTTGACATGAATGCCGATGTTGGTGGGAATTGCGAACTCACCTCTCCCGGTGAAGTTATCACCACTGAGAATGGAGTCACAATCGTCGGCACAACGAATCTCCCGGGCCAACTCGCATCTACAGCTAGCATGCTTTACTCCAACAATCTGACCACTTTTGTTGGTTCATTGGTAAAAGATGGCGAAATTGTAATCGATCCAGACGACGACATTCTCTTTGGCGCCCCTGAAGGGAGTGATTTCTTCGTCGCAGGAATGGGTGGCGTATTGGTTTGCATGAATGGCGAGATTCATGAGAAGCAAACTCGATTGGCAGGGGTGGTTGAATGAGTTTGACATTGACGACCTTGGTGGCCAGCATCACCGTCTTCGTACTCGCGATTTTCCTTGGTTTTGAATTAATCAGCAAGGTTCCACCCACACTCCACACACCGTTGATGTCGGGGGCCAATGCCATTTCTGGAATCACCATTGTTGGCGCATTAATTCTGTCCAACACCGCATTCAACGATGGTCACCCTGGCCTGTCGGCTTGGCTAGCATTTGTTGCTCTGGTCATGGCCACAATCAACGTGGTTGGCGGTTTCATGGTCACCAATCGAATGTTAGAGATGATTGCTGGAAAGAGAAAACGAAAGGGAGGTGACTGAAATGGTCGATCCAGTCGTTTGGGATATCGGTTACCTTGTCTCTGCCGCTCTATTCATTTTGGGAATTAAGAAATTGTCCAGCCCTAAGACCGCGCCACAAGGAAACCGCATGGGTGCATACGGAATGCTCCTCGCAGTTCTGGTCACAATGGCAAAGATGTACAGCGAGGAAATTATTGGGCTTGAATTGATTGCTGGTGGTTTGGCTGTTGGTACGATCATTGGTGTTTGGATGGCCACTCGTGTTGAAATGACGGGCATGCCCGAGTTGGTCGCATTGTTCAACGGGTTTGGCGGTGGTGCATCTGCATTGGTAGGTCTCTCAGAAGTATTGACGCGAGTGAACCCTGCAACACTCGATATCCCTACAGATAATGTTGATCTATATGGGACTTGGATTGCCATTGGACTCTCTGTTTTGATCGGTTGCTTAACCCTGACTGG
The DNA here is from genome assembly GCA_030751995.1 of Candidatus Thalassarchaeaceae archaeon. Lineage (GTDB taxonomy): Archaea > Thermoplasmatota > Poseidoniia > Poseidoniales > Thalassarchaeaceae > MGIIb-P. The sequence continues at coordinate 12,703 of JASMFB010000031.1, read as the reverse complement.
AAGTTTGATGGCCATGGGCAAACTCAAGGGTGGTTTCTACATTCCATTGACCAAGAAGGATGACCGCGGACGTAGAAAGTGGGTCAACTTTCCAACTTGGGGTCCCCCGTGGCTAAACATTGTCAAGGGCGGATTGTTGGTTGCATCCTTTGTACTGATTTGGTTGATGATTCAGGAACCAGAAAACGCTGATTACATCTATGCTCTTGTAGGAGTATCGTGCCTACTGGGAATTGTGTTTGTACTTCCGATTGGAGGTGCAGATATGCCCGTCGTTGTCAGTTTGTTGAATTCAATGTCAGGTATTGCAGCTGCATTCACGGGCTTTGTGATTAGCAACAATGTCCTCATTATCGCAGGTTCAATGGTCGGTGCAGCCGGCTTGATTCTAACCTTCATCATGTGTAAGGCGATGAATCGAACCCTCACTGCAGTCCTGTTCAAATCCTTCGGTGGTGGCGGTAAAGAGACCGTAACTCGAACCAAGGTCGGCAGTGATCCAGAAGAGGTTGCAATGGTTTGTGATGGCATCAGCAAGTGTGTGATTATCCCTGGATACGGTATGGCCGTTAGTCAGGCGCAACACGCTGTCAAGGAATTCGCAGATTTGCTTGAGGCGCAGGACGTCGAAGTCAGTTACGGCATTCACCCCGTTGCAGGTCGGATGCCAGGGCACATGAACGTCCTTCTGGCAGAAGCAAATGTACCGTATGAACAACTCATCGAAATGGATGAGATAAATTCCGAATTGCCCGAGTGCGACGTCGCCTTGGTCATCGGAGCCAACGATACAGTCAATCCAGTCGCACGCAGTGGCGAGGGCCCCCTCGGTGGGATGCCAATCATCAATGCAGACAAGGCGCGTGTGGTTGTTATCATCAAGCGCAGTCTTTCCGTAGGTTATGCAGGGGTTGACAACGACTTGTTCTTTGAGGACAAGACGATGATGCTCTTTGGTGATGGAAAGAAGATGATGAATGAATTGAACTCCGCGTTCAAAGATCTCTGACCTAGTTTTCTTTCTGGGGTGCCCCTATAGGGCACCCATGTGAAGTAACGGTTAAGGACGGACGTAAATTCGAACGAGATGCAGAGGGTTGCCATGTCCCGAATCTCACTTCGCTTCGCCGTCATTATTTCCCTCATTCTGTTGATGGCAGGGCCCGGGCTGGCCATGCATACCGGACCGCCTTCAGACGACAATGGAGATGGTTCAGGCGAACCAACATGGCGTGCTGGTTGCACCTGTCATTCAAGTTCGCCATCATCGGGGACATTGGTCAAGTTGTCTGGTGCACCCCATGCCTATGATGTGGGTCAATCATATTCGATGACACTCACCCTTGAACATTCATCCAATGCAGGCGGCGGCTTCTTCCTATCAACAGAAGGAATGGGCTCACTGTCTTGGTCAGAAGACCAGATTATCCGTCCTGAGGCAGATAGTGGCGAGGATAAATCTGCAACATCGACCACATCTGGCATCACCCAATCCGACTACACATCTCCAGCGGAGTGGACTTTCACATGGACTGCTCCGGAATCCGATGTAGGAGGTGTTACATTCTGGGTTATTGGAAACATGGTCAACGATGATGGTGCCCCCAACTCGGATGATAACTGGAATGCGCTTTCATTTGTTGTCAATTCACCAACCGAAACATCAGCTGCTTCCGATCAAAGCACTAGAGTTATCTCTTCGGGAGATCATAGCCTGTTCGACCAAGAAGTGGATGAAGAGGCGCTGGAAATTGAACATCAACAAGCGGTTTCGGAAGTCGTGATGGATACGGGAGTAACTTGGTTCTTCATCTCGCTCACCGCTCTTCTTGTTGGCGCAGTTGTACAAAATGAAATTCTTGAAAGAAAATACGACACTGGACCCGCCCATCTTGACAGCCAACTAGCCTATCCAGAGGGACTTCGCCGCGGCACTCTTGCAGTTGGCTTTGCATTATTGGGCTTGTATTGGATGGCCGGTGGGGCGGCGGGCTATCTTTGGTCTACCGCCTTCTTCTGTAGTGCATGGGCTGGCTTCGGTGTCTACCGCACCATTTTGGCCGCACAAACTCCACCTACGGCCAAGGACATGATGTGAGGTGGCCAATTGCGTCTACGCCTCTCTAGGGATGTAGAGCGCCCCTTGCGAGCACACATCGATGAGTTGGCAACCCGCGGCACCGCACTGCTTTTTGTTCTCTGTATGGCAACATTGTTTTGGTGGTGGCAGATTGATCCCATCCTTGAGACTTGGCTATCCTCCTTACCGTTGGGGGCTGCTGAGGGAACAGTTTCAATTTACGACCCACACGGTTGGATGAGTACACGTTGGTCAATGATTGCCCTGTTGGCTTTGATTACTACACTGCCCTTGGTCGCTCAACAACTCCTTGCGTTTGCAGATGAGGGATTGTTGCCCAGCGAGAGAAAATGGCTTCGAATGGTGACCATCGGTGGTGTTGGGCTGGGTTTGATGTTGGCCACATTCTGGTGGATATGGGGTTACCCATTTGCTATTGGCAGCGCTGGCACAATTGGGGGCGTTGATGGCATCGGAACACAATATGATGCAGTTCTATTGTTCGAGGTCGGCATCGGCATCTCGTGGTGGATTTTTCTGACCATAATCACACTCATTGGATTGACCATGGCTCGCTTACTATCTCTAATGGTCACCGAACCATTCGACCCATTCCGCGTTCGCGTACACGGGACGATGCTTTTCCTTTGGTGGCTCACATGCCCATCCGCCCTAGAGGGGGTCTGGCTTTCCTTCTCGATTCTCCTCGTCATCATACCTGAAATGTTGATTCAATGGATGCCTGCACCCCTTCTTTCATCTAAGGCTCGCTCTCCAAAATCCGTATTTGATTCAGAAGGCGGTCTACATCGGCGTTTGTTTGCAATGTGCCATTGTGAGGGCGCATGCCCCTCAGTCCCATCCTCTTCCGCATCCAATCGCCTTGGCTGGGCTGAAACTGAGGCCCTATGCCTTGATCCAGATGCACGCGATGCCCTTCTTGACACGATTGTTCGACACCGAGTCAGTGATTTGGTCATCAGTGGATGCGATGGGTCACCTTTACCTGTTGAATTCAGACAATCGGTTGCCTCCACCAATTGCCAATTGTCTGGATTGGGGTGGCTGGATAACGATTCTACTCCCAAAACGCGTGAGTTTGCTATTTCGACCCTCGCATCAACCTCCAAAGATTGACTTTTGACACATCCGTCAAGCCGTGGGCTTGAAGCATCACGCTGTACCCGCAACAGCCATGAGTCGGCTTGTCCGAGTCGCTATTGCGATTGTCATCATACTTGGTGGCCAATGGTTGGCAAGCCAGCCAGATATCTACATGCCACTCTTCGATGCCATTCGCGATGAAGTCATCATGACCAATGATGCAGAGATTGTTGAAATGCAGGATGATGAGCGCTGGCTCGTCATCATCGTTGAATTTCCCGACGACCTATCTGCTTCAGGGTCCGACCACACTCGGGCCAATGCTATGCTGACGGGCTCTAATTCCGCTGCGACTTATTTCTCTGAAATTAGTGGCGGACGGTCCACTCTAACAGCCGATGTCCAACCCCAAATTCATACTGCACAACATAACGAAGCTGCTTACGGTCGAGATTCTGGAGGGGAACGTGATGTTGGCGACGAAAGTACTGGTGGCCCAGCCGGACTTGTGGAAGAGGCCCTTACAACCACATTCGACAATCTCGACATGTCACCTTATGATTTCGATAACGATGGATGGGTTGATCGACTTCTCATCTTGCATACGGGTGAAGCCCAAGAGGACGGTGGAAGCCAAAATGCAATTTGGAGTCACTATGCCCCTCTGTCTCCTGGTTTCTCAGCCGGAGGGAAATCGATTGGTTCGTACACACTTGCATCTTTTTCATCAGGCATGGGTACGATGATTCACGAAATGCTGCACATGTTAGGTGCCGTGGATTTGTATGATGTACACAGTGCAATACCGAGCAGTGATTGGAGCGGCCTAGGCGCGTGGGATATCATGGCGAGCGGCAATTGGAATGGAAATGGTCGCACGCCCGCATTACCTACTTCGGGCACGTTGGAACTAATTGGTGCAAACGACGCACTCGATTTATCGATTGGAACACTGGCTGCCGAAAATCAATCGTACGCAATCTTGCCACACGTGGCGAACGCTGGCACAGTTCGAATTGGAATTGCCCCCGGTGAATACATCTGGATGGAGTCACGCGTAGATGTTGGTTTCGATCGTGACCTTCCTGCTCACGGCCTCCTAGTGACTCATGAAGACCTGTACCACGCTGATTTTGAACACAATGAAGTCAATCGTGATCCCGAGCATGCTTATCTCAAAGTCATTGAAGCAGATGGAGATGGAAGTCTGAACAATGGGAATGATGATGATCCAGGGGATATATTCACCAGCGGTTCATTCGGAGCAGACGGTATCCTGATTCGTGATGGACACGGCCGCTTGGTACCTTGGACGGTCAGCGTCGACTCTACAGATAACAGTGGGGCCGACATCACCATTTCACACCCCGGGCCGAGTGATGCCACTGTCTTGCCTCCACGTTCTCCAATTCGATTACTTGGACACGAGACACTCCCAATCTCATTTCAGGCTCATCAAGATTGTATGCCATGGTCACAGGTGACCAGTACGGATGGCCGTATCGTCTCGCTCGTTGATGAGCGAATGCTTGCTGCTGGTGAGACAGTAGATTTTTCATTGGCATTTTCAGAGGCTGCAACCCCTGGGACAACCGGTTTCATCGAAGGGAAACTTGGGTGTGGCACAGAAAACCCGTCAACAGATGTGAAAATAGGTTGGTCAATTGTCACTAATCGTCTCGTACCGGAGACGATGGAAGGTGAAATCGATGTCACAAAAATCGTTACTCTCGAGCACGTACTTACATTCGATGGTTCTGGATATTCAACCTATGACGTCGTGATTGAAGGTCCACTGGCTAGAATCGCTACTACGCAAAATCAGCAGAATTTGGGCCCCGGCAGCGTCCTCTCTCTAGACATCAACCCCAATGGACTTCTTGCCCCGGGTATGCTTGCGAATGGCAAAGTGCAACTATACGACGAATTTGGATTAGCAGGGGAATTCAATGTTTCGTTACAGGCAGAACCACCCGGTGAGGTAGGTAGTGCATTGATGTGGTTGGCTGAACCGGCAAATAATATTCAGTTAGTTTCCTTTTTATTGGCACTCTGGGTTATCAGCAGCGGTGGCAAACGTGGAAAGGAAAAACAACCTGATGGAGACCTCCAAATTCGTAGGCCAAGTGACAAACTTCTATCCCAAACGCGAATAGAATACGTCCAAGACAGATACGACGAATTTGGAAACCTTCGAGAATAATCAATGTCGCACAGGATTTGTCCACCGTGCATCGGACGGAGGTCGTTCAATGGCCAGATATCGCCATCCACTGTTGCCTAGAGGTTCCAATGCACACAACCAATGCTTGTTGACTCCAGCTGCCAATCTGGCTGCAAGACACGCTTCACCCCAATTCATGGGTGCTTCATCCAATGGAACCACCAACCAAGGGGCATGTTCACCTCCGACCAATCCAGCATACACTCGCCATCTTGTCCCATACTTGAATCCGGGTCGAACAGCCAAGCCACGAGAAAGAAGATCAGATTGAATGGCCATACGGTTGCCCGTTTTTCCCGACGCCATCGGCATTGTTGGAGTGACAATACGACTGACAATCTGAGATTCGATTTCAGTCAACCATACACCGTTCTCCAAACTGATTCCGATTCCAGGCAGAGGCCACTCATCGCGAGAAATGTCTAACCAATATCCCCCCTCAGTTTCCCTAGATTGCGCCCAAGCGTGCGAGATGACTCTTCGTTCATCGTTGTCCAACCCTCGAAAAGGGTCCTTCAATGGCCCCATTGGGTTGTGGTGGCCACATCGATAGGTGACCACCCCATGCTCATCATCCACAATCAACAATTCAGGAATACGTCCACCTGTCTGCACGTCGAAGGTCCATTCTGAGAGTTCCCCCCAATCGATTTCATCGCTGGCTCGCATCCAACGAATCTCAGCCAATGGCTCTGCATCCTTCGGTTTTACATTTCTCGACCAACGCAAGGCCCATGAGCGAGAATCCAATAGCACAGCATTTGCTGCGTTGAGATTTTCAGCGAGGACGACCTTTTCCCCAGGGAATCTAAGCGAATCCAATACTTCAGACTCAAACAGCAGATCCGGATGATTCGGTAACATCTCTGCAAGCCATCCCTCATGGGGCAGAGGTAATCCCCGCAATCGATGCGCATTCAACACCTCTGCAGTGGTCAGAAGAATTCCATCGCGAATGGGTCGGCCAAAACACCCTCGCTCCCAAAGGCGATTCGCTGAGCTGCCCAATACGGCCCATGACCCCTCTCTTGGCACGGGTACAGGAAGTCGACTTCCACCTACGGGTGCCGTGGCCATATACACCAGCCCGTCCGAGTCGACCTTTGATTGCAACGCCTTCCAAAGTAGCATTGGGGCGAATTGCCTAAGAGTCATCACGACCCACGGCCAGACAAGGAGGAGAGCATCTGTCAGGAGGAATGCTACTCACACTCACCGTTGAACAACGCGTATTGTTGCATCTATGGGATACCCCATTGGGTGACAATCCGTGGGAAGGTCGGCCGGAGTTGACTCAGGCCGGCGTATCAGATGCAGTAGGAATCGCCCGAAAACACCTACCTCGAACCCTGAAGAAACTTCGCGAAAAGGCACGTATCCACGAGGAAACACGCCATGTCGCTGGTGCCAAACAACGGTGCCGCGTATATGCACTCAGTCCAGAAGGACGCAAAGCCGCCAGCGAATTGGTAGATGATATACATACACGAATCGTCAAGGCTGATGGTGAGCAGACAACCGTCCAAGCACTCCACAATCATGCCACAGGTCTGCTTGATGTGCTACGCAACATCGACAGTTCTGGCACATATCGTCCACCGATTGATGGCGAAGTCGCAGACATCGCTCCACTCGATGGTCGCGACTTGCCTCTCGATCATCGTCTCGCTGTCTATGACAACATTGTGCGAACTGCATGGTCAGATGGCGTGGTCACCAAAGATGAACAGGCAATGCTCGATGACATGGCCATGTATCTTGGCCTTGAACCGTATGATACCGAACCCATCGAGAAGCGGGTTCGGGAAGAGAGCATTGACCCCGATGCAGAGAACAGTTCACTGTACAAGCAGATGCTAGAAGTGGCTTGGCAGGATGGTGAAGTCGATGCCAATGAGCAAGCAATGCTCGATTCACTCGCCGGCATGCTGGGCCTTGATTCCGCTCGCAATGTCCAGTTGGATTGGGTCTGCGATCGACTCGATGATAGAATGAAGGCCTATTGTTCAGCCATGGAAGCGGCATGGGAGGATGGGCGAGTTAGTGGAGATGAAGAAAACATTCTGCAAAATTTGCGAGATTCACTGTCCATTTCCGAGCAAGAACACAAAACAATCCTCGGTGTTGTGCGGGCGAAGTTGAATTAGCGCCTCCGACTCGCAGGGGCGAGCAAGATGCCGTGGGTCCTTGACGAAATCATCCAAGCAGAGGTTGACCGCCTCAAGCGTTTGCGTGCGATGGTCGATGATATGCCCCCTACAAATGTGACACTGGTTGGCGATTCGGTTCTGGATCGCTATGTTCACGGTTGGGCAAATCGCCTGAATGCGACTGCTCCAGTTCCGGCTGTCAAAGTCACTTCCACCGAAGAATTCGCCGGAGCCGCAGCACACGTTGCGAGAGGGCTTGCTTCTTTGGGAATGAATCCACGTTTATTCAGCATCATCGGTGGTGATGAAGCTGGTCAAATTCTGGCATCGAAGCTACGACTAGAAGACATCGAAACCAAGGGAATTCGCGTAGTTGCTAATCGCCAAACCATCGTCAAGACTCGAATTTATGGTGCGCGGGAATCTTTGATAGATCAGAACCAATTGCTATTACAGATTGATGACGAACCTCAAGATGAGATGCCACCTGCAGTTTCTCAGAGACTCACAGTATCAGCCCTAGCATCCCTGTCTGATGCCGATGTTCTTGTATTGTCTGATTACAACAAGGGCGCCGTAACCGATGTTGGTGCGCAACAACTCATCTCAGCAGCCAATGGGAATGGAATCCCAACCATTTGTGACCCCAAATTGACCGGACTCAACAGAACTGAAGGTGCAACCTGCGTTTTGTTCGAAATCAGAGGCCTTGAATTGACCCGCCGTCGACTTGGATTGGAAACCTCGTTGGAAACCGCACGCGATCTCATTGACAAGTACCGTTGGGAAGCCTTGGTCGTGCTAGGTGGTACCAATGGATTGTGGTTGTATACTGCAGAGGAAGAGCATCACATCCCATGCCTTATGGACGGGGCTCGACAAATCATCGGTCTGCACGATGCCGCAGCCGTAGCAATGGCCGCTGCACTGTCTCAGGGCGCCTCACTGCACGATGCCGCAACGCTTGCACACGCAGCATGTGAGACCATCTTAAGGGCAGAAGAGGGGCAAGTGGTTCTAGACCGACGTACATTGTCTGCATCACTGGATGAGCGAGCATGGCAGATGCAAGTCTCCGATCGTTGAACTCTATTCTGCATCCATAGCATCATTTCTGTGCATTAATGCTAGACAAGTCGCTAGAATAACCGAGAACAGGATGCTGACACTGAGCAATCTCCCTGTATCTCTCGCTGGCGGGAATGCAGTCATCGCCATCAAAATAAATACGGAAATTGAGGATAGTGCTGCCCACCAACGTGCCGACATATCGAGTTTCGTCGGACGATGTTCAGCACTCGCATGTGACAGATAATCCGCTGCGAAACCCATCCCCAAAAGTACTGCTAGAGCGGTGTTGACTCCACGGCCCCCGAATATACTCGCCATCCCGTCGACAGCCGCGCCAATCGCAACTGCCCCGACTGCTATTCTCCCGGCTTGAATGGGTACGCGTAAAGCAAAGAGTGCGACTAGGAAGATTGCTACGCCCGCCAATAGGATTTGAGTCACACGCGTGTTTTCAAAGTTCTTCGCCGCCGCGGCCCCAACTGTCAAATCCCCTCCGATTACACCCTCCATTCCGTTATCGGCAATCAATTCCTCAACATCGTCTGAAAACTGCATCGCTGCATCCGAATCTCGCCCGTCGATGAACACGGCAATAGAGACGCCTGTTGTCACACCATTCTTCTGCATTCTCAAATCTTGGAACATGGTGGATTCTTCTTCAAATTCAAAAACCTCATCGATTGTATTCATTTCATTAGAATCGCTGACCCCGATGACCATTGGGGTTTGCAATAAGCCAGTCTCAAGAGAGATGACACTGGGGTGCTGCCCCAATTGTTGCTGAAGATTCAAGACCGATTCATAATCCGGTTGACTGTCACCTTCTACATCGACGATAATCCATGCAATGGTACTGGATGCAAGGACGTATTTCGACTGTAGATCCTCCATTTCCTCTAGTGCCAGGTCGTCCTCAGGGAGGAATTGCTCAACCTCTAGTACATGGACACCAGGTGGAGATATTACAGCGATTGAAGCGAGCACTAGTAGTGCGACAGGCCATGCCCAAGTGATTGATAGCCCGGCTTGAGACGAATCTACCATCTCTTCCTGAACCACTCGTCGCGCTAGGTAGAACTCTTCGAGAACATAACGCGTCAGCACCCAATCCAGTAGTATACCGATGGCCATCACCAGTCCGAGTGAACGCTGGGCCCGAATCGGAGAGAACAATGCTAGAGAAACAGCTGCAATCGTAGTAATCATTGCTACAAAGAGCATGCTACGCACTTCATCGCGTTCTCTAGATGAACGCGAATACCAGAACGCACCATCGACAGCAACACCCATGATGATGGGTAGTGCAATTCCATCAAGAACCGAAAATTCGAATCCAAGTGCAGCAAGAGCACCCAATTCAGCACAGATGACAAGTCCCACGCCACCAATCGTTGCGGCCGCAGTCCGCCAATCACGTAATCCGATGGTCAGCATCGCTCCAAGGAGGAAAATTGAGGGGATGATGATGAATTTCAATTCTTCTTCTGCAATGGCTTTGGCCTTGCCGTACATCATATTGACACCTACCGCAGAAATCTCGTAATCGGAATTCTCACTCACTTTCTCGGCCCAGAGATTGAGTTCATTCCAATCACCTCCATTCTCACCTGCCCCGACATAGACGAGCCACAGAATCTCGTTGGTAGCCGGTGGTTGAGTTGCAGAAGCACCGGAGAAGGCAGGGCAGGCTACACCGAAATTGGTCCCTTCGGGAAGCATCAACAATGTCGCTTCAAACGCCCCCTGCTCTTCGTCCGTGGCATCATTGCCACACCACCCACCTTCGATTTCAGGAAGTAGTACATTGGCCCATTGCGAAGCATTCTCCAATGAACGATTTCGCGATTCAAACGCATCAGACCATGCAGAAAATGGTGTAATAACTCGATCGATGTAGAGATTTTCGTATTCCCAAGAAGTCTGAGGATTCGATCCATCAAGGAATTCTTCTTCAAGTTGCATTAAATCTTGAACTCGACTGAGGTTACTGGTGATTTGGCCACCTTCGTCATGGCTAAAACGAAGAACCAACTGGTAATTCTCCTCTTGAACTCCTTCTTCCCTCATTCGAATTGCAGCCTGATCATCAAAGATGACCTCGGTATTCATCTTCGGATAGACCGGATAAGCGAACAGCAATGCTGCCGACATCAACATTCCAACCACGAGGGCGAGTCGGAGTTGCTCAGGCCGCATGACAGACCTCGGGTAGCACTTCGGCCATATCAGCACAGCGGGTGTCCTATAGGGACACCCGGCGTTTTGTCGTTAGATGCTTCAGACCCACTCAACCCACTTGCCGGAGACGGTATCACGGTACCACCATGACCCACTTCCAGCGGGGTACTCGAGCACTTCGTAACCATCTTGCATCTCGCCACGCATTGTCGGAGTCGGACCCATTGGGCCACTGTCGAACATGCGGTCTTGCTCTGGAATCATGTCGACGGGCGCCTCTGCCCAATCATCTTCTTCATCCCGCCGTCCTCGCATGAACATCAGGAATACTGCCGATGCTCCCATCGCGGCAAGGACACCACCTACAACCATTGCAATCGTTGTCATGTCCGAACCTGATCCTGAACTGGATTCATCTCCATCTCCATCCGCCCCTTCGTTTCCAGTATTGTTGGCTCCGTTGTCCACTGGGTTCGTTCCGTTGTCCACTGGGTTCGTTCCGTTGTCTACAGGATCGGGTGGGCCGTTCGGGTCTATTGCATCGTTCGGGTCACAGACTGCATCGTTGTCATCAGCATTGTCTCCGATTCCATCGCCATCACAATCTGCCCATTCGTTCGGGTCATCTGGAAAGGCATCTTCTCCATCGATTCTTCCGTCACCATCAGTATCGGTAGGCAACTCTTCTCCATCACCTGTCTCGATTCCTTCGGCAGTCACAATGATGGTCAATTCCTCGGTATTGTACATCTCACCCGAGAATCGAATCAGAATCGTGCCTTCAGTTACACCGAAGGAGACTTGACCATCTTCATTGGTAATCAGTCCAAACAATGTGACATCGTTGCGAATTAGAACAGCAGAGAGATCCTCAATCGGCTGGCCCGTTTCACTGTCCGTAGCCGTAATTTGCACTACATCCCCCGGCAGCGGATTCGCTGGACTGAAGCTCAGTGACATGTTCATCATCACCGGTGGCTCGGGATTGGGTTCGGCAACCTCCGTATCGAGTGCCGCCACGACGGTTGCACTCTCGCCTTCGCCAATTTGTGCTATTGCAATCACGGTGTAATCATCCTGAGGTGCAGATAAATCTGACAAGCGCAAATCCGCACTGGAGCCGATGCCCCACGCCACAGAATCGAGACTACCGAGAACCTCATCAAAGAGGTCGTAAATGGCATCCTCCTCTTCCTGCCCTTCGAGTTGTTCTTCGTTAGAGCAGACAGAGTCCGATTTCCACTCAATAGACCATTCTTCTACGTTAACTTCAAGATCCATATATCCTGAATCAACGGTCAATCTGTAATTGCCGGAAGTGAGGTCATAGGTCGCTTTGAAATTGTCATCCCAGTCCCACTCTTTGTCCCAATCTTGTACCGGTTGTACAGTATTTCCAGCCTCATCAGTGAGCACTGCATTCGGTGAATACGGGTTTGTATGTACGAACTCATTCGAATCAGATCTCAACTCCATTTTGACATTGCTTTCCATTTGACCCATCTCGTTCCAACCTTCTTCGATCCAACCATTGGCTTCCTCACAGGTGGCTTCTAGTTGTGTTTCTGTATTGACCCACCCCATGATTTCGTCACGAAGCACAGTCCCATACGCGAGTTCAGTGAATGCTGAGAGGTCGATGGATGCAGGGTCGAGGCCGACCTTGGGTGTAGCTACCGCGAGGATTCGCGATGCGACTCCATCATCTGCATCTAGTGCGATGTTGGTGGTCTGTCCCGGTCCAAGTGAGCCGTCAAACTCAAGGGTCCCCGGGTCATTCATAATCAGTCCAAAGTGAATCGCAGTTGGCCATAGTGCCCCCTCTTCCATGATGAGGCTGACTACCAACGTCAATGGTGCCTCGATGTACACACCTTGAGTCTGGGAAGTGGCCCC
>JASMFB010000030.1 GCA_030751995.1 Candidatus Thalassarchaeaceae archaeon | reverse complement strand
CCGAGAGTACGGAAACCGAAGGAGTGACGCACGAGGTTGCCGTCGGTGAATCGGGCCTGACATTTACACCAGATGATTTGGAAATAGAAATAGGCGACACTGTCAGATTCATCTGGACTGATGAGGGTATGGATCACAATGTCGCTGAGGCAGAATCGTCAGAATCGAACGACTACAAGGAAGATGGTTTTCGCAGTGGGGACCCTGTGGCCACGGTTGACTTCAATGTGACATTCGACGAAGTCGGCTCTTTCTACTACGTGTGCGAGCCGCACGCCGGCATGGGAATGAAGGGCACCATTATTGTGAATGATCCAAATGCGGTCGTTCCTGAGCCCCAACGGCCAACCACTGAGAATGTGCCAGGATTCCTAGCACCTGTGGTCGGTATCGCTCTAATGGGAGCTGCGCTGATTCGGAAGTCAGAGTGACATTCTCGCCGAGTGCCACCTGTGAATCAGCGGAATCCACACCAGAGATCCGCCGAGGCGGAAGGAAGGAGGATAGTGTCGTATTGCCAAAGTCGAAGTCGTTCGTCTGGTCCAATCCATGCTTCGTACCCCGACGCTGACCAATTATTGTCACTCTCAATCGCATCATCGCCTAGCGAGAGGGAGCCATGGAATCTGCCTCGGATGATCCAATGGTCAGGAGTCTCTTCGAGGGTGGATATGGAATCATAACCATCGCCAGCAAGAACGATTTGCCACTGCCATCTTCCGTCGGACCCAAGCGATGCGAAGAAAACGTCTCTAGATCCACTGGACTCTATCGCAGGCATGTCGCCCAATTCAAGAGTGCCATTCCAAGTACCCGCGACCATCAGAGTAGAATTTTCATCCAGAAGAACGAGATGAATTGCCATTCTCGCCTCATTCAATTGGGCGGGTGTGATAGCGAAGTCGGCTTCAGCCAGAGCGACTACCTGGGCATCACTCAGATTGTCGCGAGTGATGACATCCACACCAGCATCGGCTGGCAACAGGATGCTAGGGGAAATTGCAAGAATAGTAGCTAGGCCAACGCAACAGGTGAGAATTGAAAGTCCCATACGGTCAGAATCGTTGCTGCCTATACCCTCAATTTTGGGATCGCTCTCCACTCTTCTATCTCTCCTCACGCGTGCGAGAAGCAGCAGATTGAAGCGATTGCACCCGAAGATGTTCGGCATCCTCTGAACTCAAGGAATGCTAGCCCAACATGTTCGGGATATATCAGATGGGATTCAGCGACTTGTCGACATGCATGGGAGAGGGTATCGATATCAAGATGGGGTCAAAGGAACACCCACTGGGTGAAGTTCATGAGAGTGCGGCGCCGATATTACTGAGTCTCGGAATCACATTCACCCTTGGAGGGCTCCTTCTTCTGCCCTTGGCTGCACTAGGCCTCCCTCTGCTAATATTCTCACTACAGAAGTGGGTGAGAGAGGATGTCGGCTTGTGGAAATACAGGAAGGAAACCGACGCTCATGAATGGGGGGATGCGCGTTGGGCAATGGTATGGATAATCATCACTGAGGTCATCATCTTCGCGTCATTCTTCGCTTTCTGGTTCTGGGCTCGTTGGCACACTATCCACTGGGAAGGTGCTGTCGGTGGCCTTTGGCCCGCCGCTGGAGTTGAACATAATCTGCAGTTGGTGACGGTGAACACCCTCATCCTAGTGAGTTCGGGTGTCTTTGCACACAAGGCACTCGACAATCTGGTCACTGGGAAGGTAACAAGCGCTCGAAACATGTTCATCGCGACTGTGATTCTAGGGCTCACCTTTCTCATTATCCAATTGTACGAATACTCACAAGCAGGGTTTCTCTGGGGAGATCATGCCTACGGTACAGCGTTCTTCTCCTTGACCGGCCTACACGGGCTTCACGTTCTCGTTGGTCTAATCTGCTTCATGGTGAGCCTGGTTCTATTGAACAAAGGATACTATTCGCCGACTCACAATGATTCATTGCATGCCATCGTGTACTACTGGCACTTCGTTGATGTGATTTGGATACTGCTCTATCTCATCGTCTACCTCGAGGTGATCTGATGAACCCCAGTAAGAAGCAGTTTGCCCTCATCATTGGCGCAGTCATCATTCTGATGCTCAACTTTGTATCTATCTTCAATTGGTTCGGAGACTTAGGAGGGACTGGTGCACACGCAGAAGTATATGATGAGCTCTTCACCCTTTATTGGAGCCTGGGGGCTGCTATAGGACTGGGTGTATACTGCTATTTCATCTACCTCGTAACGACCTCTCAGGAGGAGACTGAGGATGAACCTCAAATCGGTGAAAAGCCGCTGGAGAGGGGCTCGACGAAAGTCGCATTTGCGATTACCGTCGTAATCACTCTCTTCTTGTTGGTCTTGTCTGACGTCACATTCGACTCAATTGATTTCTTTGAGAAGCACGAAGAATACACCACTGATGAATCATTCACCATCAAAGTTACCGGATACCAGTATTACTGGAAGTATCAGTATCCCAATGGCATAGAATACACCAGCGCAGGTGGTGAGGCGTTGCGAATTCCAGTCGATGTCCCGGTTGTTTTCGAGGTTA
Source organism: Candidatus Thalassarchaeaceae archaeon (assembly GCA_030751995.1). Lineage (GTDB taxonomy): Archaea > Thermoplasmatota > Poseidoniia > Poseidoniales > Thalassarchaeaceae > MGIIb-P. The sequence goes on along the minus strand of JASMFB010000030.1, from coordinate 13,985 downwards.
CGAGTGGGGATGTGTTTCATTCATTCGCTCTACCAGAACATCGAATTAAAATCGATGCGTTGCCAAGTCGAGCGAATACCGGATGGATACTGGCTGAGGAGACCGGATATTACCCAATTCGCTGCTTCGAGTTATGTGGGGACGACCACGCTATTATGATTGGAAATCTGGAAGTGATGGAGAAATCTGAATTCAATGTTTGGTACCAAAGTGAAGGGGAGGGGATCTGATGATTTCCACTAGATTCAGGTTTGGACTTGTGGCAATTGTATTGTTGGGCCTAGCAATTCAATTCGCACCCACGGGAATCGCCCTTCCTTCTGGAATCGGTGGATCCTCGACCAACAACGGATGTAACTGTCACAGTTCCACACCCTCAGACACAGTAGATGTGGATTTGATTGGGCTCCCTAATTCATTCATAGCGAATCAAGTCTACGACATCGAGATTAGAATTGACGGTGGGCCCACAGTGTCAGGCGTTAATCAAGGCGGATTCAATCTGAAATCCTCGGCTGGACAATTGCTGGTTCTGAGTGATGGTATGACTCAGATTCTCGATGGAGGAGATGCCGCCCATACCGAAGACGGGAATGACCAACGAACGTGGAATCTTCAGTGGAAGGCTCCAGCCGATGATTCAATCTCGGTTGATTTCACCCTATTGGGAAATGCGGTCAATGGTGATGATGAGGCAGGGCCCGAAGATGAGTGGGGGGTGCTAGAGAAAGAGGTCGCGGGGCAAAATTTCTCAGGAGGCGCTATTGTAGATACTGCGAACATCGCATGGTGGTTGATCATCATAACTATCCTTTCATCAGTCGGAGTCATCGCTGTAGCTCTATTCCGTAAGAAGGACTTCGGAATGAATGAGGTCATTCATTGGCTGACTACGACCAATCACAAGGACATAGGGCTGCTCTATCTCTGGACAACGGTGCTGTTCTCTGGAATTGGTCTTGCACTCTCGGTGCTAATCCGACTACAACTCGTAGTTCCCGATAATACGTTCATGACGGGTGGCTTGTTCAATGAAGCAGTCACTATGCACGGTGCGGTCATGGTGTTGTTTGCAGTCTCACCGATGTCCTTCGCTTTTGCGAATTACATCGTACCTCTACAAATTGGAGCCCGCGATATGGCCTTCCCAAGGCTGAACTCACTATCGTTCTGGTGTATGCTACTGGGTGGATTGGTGGCAGCATCAGGATTCTTCTTTGGTGGAGCGGCCGACGCTGGCTGGACCTTCTACAGCCCCCTGACCAGTCTAGAATACAGCCCCGGTGCAGGTATCTCATTGGCTGGAGCCGGTCTTGTACTCCTCATCATCTCAGTGACTTCGAGTACAATCAACTTCCTTGTCACCATCCTCAGATATAGGGTCCCAAGCATGTCACTGATGGAGATGCCGATGTTTACTTGGAACATGCTATTCACAGTGATTCTGATGTTGGCCGTCTTCCCAGCATTGCTAAGCGCAGTGCTGATGCTGGTCGGAGATCGAGTATTCGGAACTCTGTTCTTCGATCCTACAATAGACGGGACGACCTGGTGGCTGCACATCTTCTGGTTCTTCGGGCATCCCGAAGTGTACATCGTTCTGCTTCCAGGGTTAGGAATGGCAATGGAAATTGTCCCAACCATGGTCAAGCGGACCATATATGGTCGCAGAATTATCATCTGGTCACTTGTCGTTGCCTGTATCATCAGCGTACTCGTTTGGGCCCATCATATGTTCATCACTGGCATCAATCCGACCTTCAGGAAGTTAGAGACCATTGGAACCGAATTGGTGAGTGTTCCATTCGGCTTAATCTATCTGAGTCTGGTTGCGACTTTTCATCGCTCAAAACCCGATTTCAGCAAATTGCCACTAGCCTTCGTTATGGGTGCAATAGGGATTTTCCTTGTCGGTGGCATTACCGGAGTATATCTCTCAAGCGTTGCCATGGATGTTCAGTTGAGGGGTACCTACTATATTGTCGCCCATTTCCACTTCACGTTGGGATCGGTCGCAATGATGACCCTAGCAGGAATCTACTATTGGTACCCCAAAATGTTCGGCAGGCTACTTGATCGGAAGCTCGGGTGGTGGCATTTTTGGTTGACCTTTATCGGCATCAACATCACCTTCATTCCACTGTTTGGCCTGTGGGATATGCCAAGACGAATCTACGTCTACCAAGAGGCGGCTGGATGGTCAAATCAGCACCTTTTCTCAACCATTGGCTCCTTGATTGTATTCGGGGCACAGTGTATCTTCTTGTGGAATTTCATCCGCAGCCTAAGCAAGGGTGAGGATGCGGGTGATGACCCATGGGGAGGTTCGACCTTCGAATGGGATACTAGCTCTCCGCCACCCCCTCACAATTTCGACGAACCGCCTACACTGAAATCACGAGAAACCTGATTCGAACATATTTCGCCCCTAGTTAACGGAGGGCTTGCTGCCGACAGACATATTCGTGATGTCGACCCGAACATGTTCGGTGTAGACCCAATCGAGTAGTAACCATTGGGGCCAATCAAGGGGGCAGAAAGAAGTGGTCAACGCGGTACTCTCGGTCGAGATGCAGCATCTGATTGTACGGATTCGACTACCTGAAGGTCATTGGGCTGGAGACGTTACTCGCGTACACCATCATGTCACTTTGCGGATCAATGAACATATGCCTCTCCCGCATGGCAAGGGGGTCGCACAGGCGGAGGCATTCGGATTGAGGCTCGATGAGTTCCTGGATACCCTATCTCAGAATCCCGCGATTACCGAAATAACCCCCTTTGAAACATCAAGAGAGGGGGTTGAATTCAGCGTCAACATCGGCAGGGGAGGAGGTGGTTTCCTCCGTCCACTGATGGATGCAGGGGTGACACCAAGAACTCCTTTTGAGGTGAGAGATGGTTGGGTGGAATGGGACTTCGCCACGGATCAGGAGCACGCAAAGAAATTGGTCAATGCTCTCAAGGAATCGGATATCATTCACAGAATAATCTCCTTCTCAAAGAAGAATACGCCAAGACTTCTCACACTACGACAGAGAGAGGTGTTCGACGCATGCGTTCTACACGGATACTACGAGACTCCTCGACGTATCACTCTGACTGAATTGGCAGGGGTAATTGGGGTCTCAAAATCGACGCTATGCGAAATGATTCATCTCATCGAGAAGCACATCGTCTCAGAATTCGCAGACTCAGTCAGACATTCGAGCCCACATGAGTGACCCGAATTGGTTCGGACGGCCATATAAATAGGTCTGTCCCTTAGGGACAGACATGAGTACAACAGATACAGTAGATGTGTATGCTCCAAACTTTGAAGCATGGATTGACCAGTTTCAGGAATGGCAGACCAGAATCGGTTTTGATCCATCATGGTTGGGTGACTACCGCTTTGAAATCAAATTCGATTGGGATACCGCGGGTGACACCATCGAGTTCGGTGATTTTGAAGGAATGCCAAAGTGGGACCGAAGAATGCAAGTTCCCCAACAGACCGTTCGAGATGCTATCATCAACATGGTAAGCGTCCAGGGTGACACGGAGTTCGCAAGTGTCGAACAACAGTGGCACCTTTTGGATTCCGCGCCAACCGAATATGATCGCAAGTCAGCAATGAGAATCATGTGCGAAGAACAGCGACACGGGTGGCAAATGGCCTATGTCCTTTGCAATTACTTCGGAGACCAAGGGATTCGCGAGGCACAAAAATTGCTTGAGCGAAATTCATCGGCCAATCCAATTCGAGGGGAAGAAGATCGTCCACGATTACTAGGTTCATTCAATGAACCAATCGATCACTGGTTGGATTTCTTCTGCTTCACTCACTTCATTGATCGTGATGGAAAATACCAGTTGAAGATGTTGAGTACTTCTTCATTCAAGCCTCTAGCTGCAAGTATGGGGCCCATGCTCAAGGAAGAGTCGTTCCATCTTGGGACGGGAGCCAATGGATTGCGTCGAATTGTTACCCAGGGAGTCATTCCATGTTCTCTGATTCAAAAACACATCAACAAGTGGGTCTCTACAGGCCTCGATTTGTTCGGCGTCGATGAATCCACATCCGCACAGTGGGCGTATGTCTATGGAATCAAGGGTAGATTCGATGAACGGGAATCCGATAAGCCAGCAGACCGAGAACATCTCAACGAAGCCAGTCGCGCCCTTTACTTTGAGGAACTCCACAAGGAAATGGAGCGCATCAATGCTCGTAGAAACGATAGTGAGCCAGCACTCTTCATCCCATCTGACAAATTCAATCGAAGCGTTGGCAAGTTCCAAGGCGATAGGCACGACGTGCACGGCAACCCGTTCGAGGGTAATGATGCGGAGTGGGAGCAATATCTGTACGATACACTACCCAACGCAGATGATGATGCTCAACTTCAAGAATATTTCAAGGAAGAGTGGATTCAATACCGCGAATGGAAGGAGTGAAACTCCGGGGTGATTCTATGCAGGCCCACGCCCTGCTCAGCATCGATCGCGAACGGTTGAAACCGTTCTTTGAGAGGGTGCCGGAATTATTTGAGGCTCATCACAATCACGAAAATCAAAATCCAGATGGCTATGAGGAACTCCTCTACCGCGTCTATCGCCCTTACACAAGCGAAATGTTCGACATGATCGATGAATGGATGGGTCACGAACGCCGAAGTTGGCACACGGATGTCGAGAGAGAGGTGATGTTGATGCTCTACGCAATTCGATATCCCGACACGTTGCTTCTCGAGAGTCTATCAGATGAGGCGGATTTGGACGTGCATCGAATATCTGGATATCTTCACTTCATGAAGCACACCTATTCGATTTGGGATGAAGACACTAGAAAGGGATTGGAAAGATTGGGCATCATGATTCCGACAACTGAAAAGGCAGATCCGTTCATTTACGGGGCCTATGTTACTGCTATCGAGCTTCTCAAAGATCTTGCACCATTCTTTTCATTCCTTGAGCACGATGTTCCGCGCCAACGACTCTTTCAAGCGGCGCTCGCAGCCTATGGTAGGGAGGCTTGAGAACAGTGGTTCGGACGGTTGCTGTCATCGGCGCTGGCACTATGGGTGCTGGCATCGCCCAGGTCTGTGCACAGGCCGGTTGGAAAACACGACTTCATGATGCGTTTCCCGAAGGATTGGAGGCCGGAATGGAGCGTATCGATGCATTCTGGGAGAAAGGTATTGCCAGAGGAAAAACCACCGCAGAGCAGAAGATTCAGTGGTCAGCAAATGTTCGTGCGGTGTCAACAATGGCTGATGCCGTACAAGATGTGGATTTGGTAATCGAAGCCGTTCCTGAGATTCTTGAATTAAAACAACGAATCTTCGCAGAATTGGATCAATTGGCACCCTCAACGGCAGTGCTTGGGACGAATACATCGGGATTGAGAATATCAGACATTGCCAGTGCCACAAGCAGGCCTGAAATGGTGATTGGTATGCATTTCTTCAATCCGGTTCCAATTATGAAACTGCTTGAACTGGTTCGCCACGACAAGGTGTCTGATGCGACCATTGAGGCTGCACAAGATGTTGGCGCCGAGATGGGCAAGACTTGCATTGTGGTCAATGATGTCCCTGGATTCGCCACCAGTCGTCTTGGTGTAGTTCTAGGGAACGAAGCAATTCGCATGCTTGCCGATGGTGTCGCATCAGCATCAGATATCGATACGGCCATGTGCTTGGGATACAAACACCCAATGGGACCACTGGAACTTTCAGATCTGGTGGGATTGGATGTACGGAGAGACATTCTCAACAATCTTGCTGATGCGTTTGATGATGAATCGTACCGCCCCCATCCTTTACTCAACAGATTAGTCGGAGCCGGAGAATTGGGGAAGAAGACTGGCGTGGGCATCTATGATTGGTCATCGGGTGAAAAGGTCGAACGGACTCTCTAGTCGAGTTCATTCGCACGCAGTATTCCCTCAAGATTCCAATTCAGTCCGTCTTTGGTGAACAAAGCACAGGTTGCGGGTGGCATTTGATGGAATTCGCCACTCAACGTGGCAACCAACATCTCGCACCCTGGATTGTGTCCCAAGAGCAGGGTGGTTCTGTCCGTTTCAATCCCTTCAGCAATTGGCAACAATATCTCAAGGCTAGCGCCATAAATTTCACGACGGATTTCGTGTGGGGTATCCATCAAAAGGGAATGGGTCTCACACGTGCGCACTGAACTAGAGACAATCGCAAGGTCAGGAACCCAATCAAGGTCGGTCAAAGCCTTTGATATTCGGGGAGCTTCTAGACGACCTACTTCGGAGAGAACACGTTCGTGGTCCGATTGTTGAGGGGAATTCCAACCGCTACTTGCGTGACGCATCACGATTAATCGGGTCGGCATTCAATCCCTCAATCGAATTTCGGATCTCGCTTCTCAAGGAAGGCGGCCACGCCTTCGGCGAAGTCTTCAGTCTGACTTGCAGCGATGATGAGGGCCTGCTCAAATTCCAATTGAGTTTGGAAGAAGGTTGAGGTGGATGCGTCGAGCAGTTGCTTAGTACCACTGCGACTGATATTGGACCATTGTCCCCAGCCAGAAGCCAATTCAACGGCGCGGTCAATCAGTTCTCCTTTAGAAACAACTTCGTCTACAGCGCCTTTCTCCAGAGCTTCTTCACCGTTCCAAGTCTCATCATTGAAGAAGAAGAGTCTGGTTGTCTGGTTGCCCACTAGTCTAGGGAGTAGCCAAGTTGTACCCCCATCCGGGGATAGTCCGAGTTTGAAAAAGGCCGCAGCCAGTTTGGCATCAGCCACAGCCACCCGTGCATCGCAAGCCAATGCGAGGCCGAGGCCGCCACCTGCAGCAGCCCCATTCACAGCCGCGATTAGAATGGTGGGATCCGTGCGCATACGAACTTGTAATGGATGCAGAATGCTGGTCAGATCATCAACCAGAGGACCAATTCGGCCATCCTCAATGCTGCGTTGAAATTCTTCGATGTCGGCACCAGCGCAGAAGAATCGGCCGGTTCCAGTGAGAACGATTCCGCGAATGTCAGAATCGTCCATCAATTTGTTGAGTGTCTTTGAGATTTCACTCATCGAATCGCTGTTGAACGCGTTGCGTGCTGCTTCTGCAGATAACGTGACGATGGCCACCGACTCTCGGCGTTCGACCTCTAGGACCATGCATCCCGGTTGAGGTCCTCAGTATTGAATTGCATGAAGGTGATAAGTTGCGAATGAATCGGCCCCACATGATGCGACGCGACTCCCTCTACATCAACGGTGAATGGGTCAGCGCCACCGGTGACGGTGTCATCGAAGTTGTCAACCCTGCTACAGAGGAAATCATCGGTTCAGTTCCAGTCGGTAGCCAAGCCGATGTCGATGCAGCAGTGACGGCGGCGAGGGCGGCCTTTCCAGTTTGGAGTTCCACCACATGCGATGAGAGAATCGATGCACTGAATGCATTGTCTGCGGCCATCAAAGAGAACACGGAGGAGTTAGCACAAATCATCACTGCAGAAGTGGGGACGCCTATCGGTTACAGCAGAATGGCGATGGTTGGAACTCCTCGTGTAGTTACTCGCTCCTACGCGAAGATGTTGGAAACATTCGAGTGGGAAGAAGAGGTTCGAAATTCTCTGATTGTCAAAGAACCTATTGGAGTATGTGCATTCATAACTCCCTGGAATTTCCCCCTACACCAAATCATTGGCAAAGTAGCCCCAGCATTGGCGGCCGGTTGCACCATGGTTCTCAAACCAAGCAAGGAAGCGCCACTCAATGCATTCCTATTGGCCGATATCATCGATAAGATGGGGCTCCCTGATGGAGTCTTCAATCTGGTCAGTGGACATGGCTCTGATGTGGGAGAATATATGTCAAGTCATCATGATGTCGACATGGTCTCCTTCACGGGCTCTACGGGCGCGGGTGTACGCGTGAGTCAAGCAGCAGCCCCCACCGTCAAACGCGTCACGCTGGAACTCGGTGGAAAAAGCGCGAACGTTGCACTAGATGATGCAGATCCGCAACTGGTCGGGAAGATGGCCGTTGGAGCCTGCTATCAGAATTCAGGACAGACTTGCTCAGCTCTGACCAGACTCATCATTCCAGAAGCGATGAATGACGAAGTGTGTGAAGTCATTTCCAGCCGCATTGCACGCTATACAGCAGGAGACCCACTCGATGATGCAACACGATGTGGGCCCATGGTTAGTGCGCGACAACAAGCCAGCGTTTCTGAATATATTCAATCTGGATTGGATGAAGGGGCGACTCTCATTGCTGGAGGAATGGGAATGCCGGATGGACTTGAATCTGGATTCTATGTCAAACCGACAGTGTTTGCCGATGTGACTCCAGACATGGCCATATGGCAAGAGGAGATCTTCGGGCCCGTTCTGGTGATTACTACCTACGAATCCGAGGAAGAGGCTCTTGCACTGGCCAATGATTCGATCTACGGTCTGTCAGGGGGTGTTTGGTCCGCTGATGTAGATAGAGCGATGGCTTTTGCACGCGGCATGCAAACCGGTCAAGTCAGTATCAATGGAGGGCCATTCAACATCAGCGCTCCGTTTGGTGGATACAAGATGTCTGGAAATGGTCGAGAATTGGGTCTACATGGACTAGAGGAGTTCCTGGAAATCAAATCTATTCAACGTCCAGTGGAATGAGGCGGCGCCACGGTGAAGAACCCCCTCTAAGGATGAGAGAATATGGCAGATGGTGAGAGTGTCCCTCGTCTAGTACTCATTTCCGGTGCGACAGGCGTGGGGAAGACCACGCTGGCCAAGGCCGTTGCACATGAGATGGGATTGGCTCGAATCGCTTCATCCGACACCATTAGAGAAGTCATGCGAGCAACTGCAGGCTCATCGAATCCCGCCTTGAATCGTTCATCTTACGGCCGAGGAGAAGTTGGTGATGCTGGCACTGATTGGGAAGATGCTGCACGGGCTGTTGAGCCAGGGATAGATGCCGTGGTCGAACGCGCCCGTCAGCAAGGCGTAGATTTGGTTCTCGAAGGTGTGCATGTCATTCCCTCTCGGCGTTTGCTGAGTGCATGGGAAACGGCAGGTGGAGCCGCTGTAGGTATCATTGTCAAAATCGAAGATGAGGGGACACATCGTGAAAGAATCGAGCAGCGCGAAGCCAATACCTGGAGAGGCGCGGAGAGGTATCGAATTGGATTTGAACGGATTCGCTCAATTCAGCGTACAATCGAGGAGAAGGGTGCCGGAGCAGAATGGAAAGTGGTGGACTCAAGATTGCATCAAGATGGCCTAGGCATGGTCCGTCAATGGCTGAACGAAGCTTGGTATGCAGCAGATCGTCGTTGAGCGGGTGATTTCCATGTCATTGTCAGCACTACAGGTCTGGCAAGCAATTCCCCAAACAAAGGAAATCGTCGATTACTTCCGTGGAATCTTTGACGTCATAGGCGTCACCATCGAAGAGACCGAGGAAGAGTTGACTATCGCGTTAGAGGAAGACCGGATTCGCATCGATGCAGGATTGCCAGATAATCCAGACTTCGTCGTTCCCCTCAAATGGGAGAATGTCGAAAACATGGTCTCTCATGCAAAGGATGGAAAAATTGACGCCCATGAATCCTGGAGAATTGTATCGGTCCTGTTCACATCCCTTACCCAGGCCACGCTGTACAATCCCATCATGGCCAGCGACATCGGGCGGAGAATCTCTCGCGTAGAAGATCTCGCGCATGTCTATCTCATCGCACCAGATGGGCATGAAGCGACCTGCCATACTCTCGCTTATCTGAAGAAACAGTGGTTAGTGGTTCCAGGTCTGTACGGGAAACCGAAGCGCACATTCCGCATGACTGCTGAGGACAGTATCGATTACCAGCGACGGGTGTTCAGTGCGATTAAGAACAACAGTTTCCGAGAATGGTGGCGGTTCTCACGATGGTACAAGAAGTGGAGAAAGACCGTGTCCGTCAAACACTAATCGCATGGGTACCCTCTCACTCATTTTGAGCGCAAGGGCCCCCCTCTGTATCCATGTGGGAGGATAGCCTCAATTAGTTTAGGTGAAAACACCGCGCCATGGAAGATGCTCCATCTGAAGATGAAACAATCCCCGACGATGATGAGAAGCGGATGATGTTCATCGGGATAGGCGCAGTCGGCATCATTCTGGGCATCTTTCTCTCTGCCATATGGGGCGGATTTGGCGTCGTGGATGAATTCAGGTCCCAGGATTGGACAGAGACAGACGTCCTCTCGGTCGAACAGGATCTTGAAGCAGACGAGTACTCATACGTCTTCTTCTTCCATTATGAGGTAGATGGTGAGCAATACAACTCGTCTTACGAATGCCAGTACGAGCCGAGCATGAGTCAGGCATCTGGTCAGAATGATTACGATTTGTTTCCATGGAATACACAGTGCTTAACCGGCTCTCAGGATTTCCTGGACATGGAATCCATCGCCTACAATCCTGATGACCCTTCGGAGATTGATGTCTATCCGGGTTTCACCTGGCTGGCGATGATGTACATCCACGGCCCTTCACTCACTCCACTCGTGCTGTCCTTCATTGGGTATGTCGCCCTGATGAGGGGACTGAAAGGCCCCGGATATGGCCTGTGGGGCAGGGTCAGGAATTCATTTGACGGCATTTTCGATGGACAGAAGTAGGCCAACTGGCTTCTCTGTCTGGGAATTCATTGAATGCATTTTGTTGGAAGCATCAACTAACCAACTCGGATGTGTTGCGAGGGTCTATCCGAAACCCCATCCAACTGAAATTACCTGTTGGAAGGGCTTTCAGTGGGTCTGTTGCATCGCTACCACTCAACCGAGCAAATCTTCGATGCTTGGCAAATCAGGAACTGTCGGTGTCGTTGGTTGTACAGGAGTCTGTGATTGCTCTGGAGGTGTATATTCGGTGGGCACTGACTGTGGTTGCTCAGTCACTGGAGCAGGAACAGGAGCAGGTGCTACCGGCATAGTGGGCAGGGGTGCTACGGGCCCTGAATTGGAGAACAGGTCCCGTTCAAATGCTGCCATAGACATTTCACGACTACCACGCTTGTTTTTCGATCCTGAACGTGATGCCATTATCGCCGCTACAACTCCAACGTTGAGCAACAGCAACATGGCAATCATGGCAATAGACCCCGTATCCAACTGGAACCCTGTTTCCTGTTCGCCTGACGAATCTGATTGATCTGAACCACCTGAATTTGAGTCAACAGGTCCAGTTTCGTTCTCTATGGGCGATTGAGTGTCGTCGACGATTGGTGGAAAGTACACAGTCATCATCGTGTCTTTCCACATTCCATCAATGCTGACACGCGCTGACAACTCCTTGGATTCCTCTACTAGATTCGTGTATGATGCGTAGTATGTTCCATTGAGGACATTGGCTCCTTCTGAAACCAGTGAACTTCCGTGAAGGGCCCAATCCATGTAGCAGCCACTTTCACAGGTAATTGTCACCGATATGTTTGCAGTTCGAGTCTCCGAATCCGGTGCTTCAATCAGTTCGAGCTCGATTGAGAGTGCTGGGCAACCGTTTAGTGAACCCCAGATGAGCGGACACCCATCCACAGAATCCTTTCGACCATCTTCATCAGTATCACGTTGATTGGCAGCACAGCCATCCTCATCAGTCTCAACCAACCATTCTGTGTCAGGACATAGATCAACATCATCGTTAACGCCATCCTCATCAGTATCTCGTTGACCAGGGCCGCACCCCGATGCATCGACATCGGTCGCCCCAACTGGTGTATTTGGACAGGCATCTTCGAAATTGTATAGTCCATCTCCATCATCGTCAATCTGTGAACCAGAACATCCCAATTCGTTGACTAATTCCTCGCGAGGAGTGTTTGGACATGCATCTAGGTCGTCAGTAATCCCATCATCGTCCGAATCCAATTGATAGTCTGCACAACCGTCCCCATCGACATCTTCACCCTGTGTCGTCTCAGGACAGTCATCTTCTGCATCGACTGCACCATCACCATCAGTATCGATTTCCCATGAAGAGCAACCAACGCTGTTCACATTCCAGCCGGACTGAGTGTCTGGACATTGGTCGACATCATCCATGACTCCATCGCCGTCACCATCGAGTTGATTGGTTGCGCATCCATTTGAATCGACACTCAACCCAGAATCTGTATTCGGACATGCATCCTCATCGTCAATCACACCATCTTCATCTGTATCCGCTGGCGGAATTTCACACCCATCCGTACCTACAAGCAATCCAGGCATGGTATGGGGGCAGTTGTCCATGTAGTCTGCAACCTCGTCCCCATCGTAGTCAGGAATCCCAATCTCCTGTTGGACGATTAGAGAAACGGCTCTATTCGTAGTTTCAGTGGGGTGAAGGTTATCGAAGAAGATGTACTCTTCCACATTTGGGGCAATTGGATCATTGCTGTCACATGTAGCTCCATCGTGGTCACAAGCGGCATGTGTAACGTTGGTAATGCCAAAGTGTTCACCTGAGAAAAACAACATCTCAAATCCATCAAAAATCGGAATCATGTGGGTGGTGACTCCATATGTTGAGGCCAAACCTGCCGCCATGGTATGCATTCCTGCGTTAAAGTCCACAACTCGCTGTCCTAGGGCTTGCCTGTCCGCTGCCGAATCACCGTTGGCACTCGGCGTCTTTTCTAGAGCTGGCAATTCAAAGAAGATGAATTCTTGACCTCCAGCCGCAATCAGTTGTTCTGCGTGCTCCTCTAGATTGTTGACCAGAACCTGGGGGTTGTTCTCCCCATAGTTGAGAAGATCATTTCCACCGCCCCAGATGGCCACGGCATCGCTACCCCCGAGATTGTGATTCTGATCCCAATCATCCACTTGCTTGCCAATATTCTCGATAACGAAGTAGGTCATCCCATTGCCGGTCGCTGCTCCACCGAATGCTCGGGTGTTTCCGCTTGAACTGCCTCTTCCGGCAACATTAGGGATCCCCAACCAATCATCGGTGAAGTCCACCCAATTCATTCCGTCAGAGTATCTTCCCTGCCAATAAGGGGGACTTTCAGGAGTTCCAAATGCGCTGTATGTATTTCCGGAATCCGACAAACTATCGCCGAAAACGAACATATCAGAATATTGAGGGGCCATTGAATTCCAGAAAACGGAAAATGGAGCAAAGGCCGAAACACCAGTCCATCCACTGGATGAATTCAATCCTATCTCAAGATAGTACATCATCGATTCATTGGAAATGTGATGTTCGCTGAGTTCGATTTGCATCGCGCTCTGATTAGAGAAGAAAGGAATGATCCCCGAACTTACTGTGGTCGATGGGCCAATGGAACTAGAGTCATTGGTTCCGTGCACCGTCCAGTGTAAGTCATAGTTCCGACCCACAGTCAAACCCCACAGACCTATGGTCGCTTCAAGTGGTTCATCTGAGGCAAACGTCTTCTTCTCAAATAGAATCGAACCACCCTCAGATCCACCTGTCTGAGCAGCCCCCAGTGGTATTGAGATGGACCACGAAACGGCTAGGAGCGAAGCCGCAAGAAGGAATGCCAATCGCCGCCCCATGGTAGGGCCTTTGGGGGGCCTAGAATTGAACCTTGCGACAGCGCCTACGGCGCTGCGTACGCGAGACAATCTCATTCCAAAACAGCATCAAGTGTTGTACTGCTCGCAACAACGATATCTATGTCTAAATCCTGATACTCCCCTTGGCCGGTTATTTTGAACATCATTGTATGCCATCCTACTAGCAATGCCGGCAGCAGTATTGCACTTGTCAATAGAGCCAATGTAATCAACAACATCATCAGAACGAAGAAATTTCTCAATCCAGGAATATCGACTAAGAGTCCAGCCCCTAGTCCAGCACAGGTAGTAGCTGTTGTTTCAAAGATGGTCTGGCCGGTCCGGGAAACAGTCTTGACGATTCCACCAGGTGTCTCCTTCTCTTCCCTGATCCTGTCAATAATGTGGATTGAGTCATCGACTCCAATCCCGAAAACGATGGTGGATACCATGGCGGTGAACACATTGACGTTGACGT
>JASMFB010000002.1 GCA_030751995.1 Candidatus Thalassarchaeaceae archaeon | reverse complement strand
ACCGTAGTTCGCACTCTCTGCATCGGTATTGTTGAACTTAGAGAAGCAGTTGGTGAGTTGTGCATTGCCGAACAAATAGAGCGTGTTGTTCTCTGCATCTGGTTGCCCATCTTCCGAGCCCGGCGATTGCATGATACCTGCTTCAATTCCCGGCGATGCGGTTGTTGAAGATGTCAGCATGACGACCATCATCAGAGCGATGAGGGTCACAGTGAGGCCACGGCGGTCCATGGAACAACGGTAACATCGGCCCCGTTTGAGCATTCGGGTTGTATGGCCTAAAGGCCAAATCACGAATCAAAGCGCTGAATCGAACCAAATCCGGGTCCTTGAGCGCCTCGCTGTCGAGCGATATTGAGTGCTTCACCTAACTTGTCGGGTTCCATCACCGCATCGGTCAATCGGTCGTTGGCAACGCCGGTAATAATCGCCATGATTTTGATGGTATCTCCAAAGCCAGGATCCTGTCTTGCACCGAAAATCACGTTGGCATCTGGACTCAATCGTCCGGTCATCAAATCGACCACCTGGCTGGCTTGTTCCAGTGTCATGTACGGTCCACCCGTGACGTGAATCAACGCGCCGGTCGCACCATCGATGTCGATGTCAAGCAAGGGATGATTCAATGATTCGTGAACAACCTCTTCTGGGCCACGATCGCTCTCACCGTACAGCATCATTGTGACACCGCCACCCTTCATGATGGTTCGAACATCCGCGAAGTCGAGATTAATCAGGCTGGGCAGGGTGATTGTTTCGACAATTCCCTTGACAATTTCAGCAATCAACTGGTCCATGATGCTGAAGGCCTCATCCAATGGTAGATTTGGCACGTAGTGCAGGAGTCGGTTGTTGTCCAAAACCAGAACAGCATCTGCTTCCTGACGCAGTGCCTCTAATCCTTCTAGGGCGCGCAGCATCCTTTGACGCCGCTCAACTTGGAACGGCGTAGTCACCACAGCGACCACAAGTGCGCCAGAACGCTTGGCTTCCTCAGCCACAATCGGTGCGATTCCAGTTCCAGTTCCTCCGCCTAGTCCAGCGGTGATGAAAACAAGGTCTGCACCTGAGACAATCTGAGTGATGACATCTCTCCCTGCCTCAGCACACTTCCTTCCAGTTGAGGGATCGCCTCCAGCACCCAATCCGCGGGTGATGTGACGTCCGACCAGAAGTTTCTGCAAAGCTCGGGTGTGATCGAGATGTTGTTTGTCGGTGTTGATGGCAACGGTGATGGCACCTTCAACTCCAAGATGGGTGATTCTGTTCATCGTGTTGTTACCTGAACCGCCACAACCGCAGATGAGAATTCGTGGATCTGGAACACCAAAATTGGAAACATCCTCGTTGAGCAATGCAGTAGACTGCTTGTTATCCAAATCACGCTTCAATTCACCCACCAATTCCTCGTAGGCTGGCCCGAGCGGAGTTCCAGACCCCTGTTCAGTCACTTGTTCCCCATCCATGGCATCCACCACAGGTTACACCTGTAATGTCGAGTTCGTCTTGCACCACGTATTAACCATCGCGGTTGAAGCCCGCATAGGAAGCCCAATTCCCGACTGTACCTGATAGCCCAGAATGAAGGCGCTACGCACAAATAGCCGGTGACGATGGGCGAATTCAACCCGAGCGTAGCATAGCCTGGCCAATGCACCTGACTGTAGACGTGAAATCCACGGTTGTAGACAAGGCAGCCATCAGGGAATCGCTGGTTCAAATCCGGCCGCTCGGACCACTTACCTCCCTACGGGAGGCTTCCATATTCAGCGGGACGCTCATATAGGGGGAGCAGGTCGGCGGAACGCTCCAAAGGGTGACTACCATGGCTCGTTCACTACATCACGCTGTTCGCGACACTTGGAAGCGACCAAAAGATTCCATTCCAACCGATTACCGTCGTGACCGTATGACACAGTGGCGTCGGGACCCAGTCATTCACCGAATCGAGCGCCCAACTCGCTTGGATGCTGCCCGTCGAATGGGCTACAAGGCCAAGCAAGGTGTTGTCGTGGTTCGAACGCGTGTTCGCCGTGGTGGACTGCGCAAGTCCAAGATCAACATGAAGCGAAAGCCCAGCAAGATGGGAATGCGCAAGATTACCATGGCCAAGAGCATCCAGCGTATCGCTGAGGAGCGCGTAGCACGAAAATTCCCGAACCTAGAGGTTCTCAACTCATACTGGGTTGGCGAAGATGGAAAGAACAAGTTCTACGAATGTATTCTCCTCGACCCTCAACACCCTTCAATTCAGAACGACAAGCAACTTGGTTGGATTACTGGCAGCCGCCACTCCGGTCGAGTTCACCGTGGCAAGACCAGCGCCGGCAAGCGCGGGCGTGGTCTGCGCAACAAGGGTAAGGGCGCTGAGAAGCTCCGCCCTTCTCTCAAGGCCAACCAAAACCGTGGCAAGTAAGCCTGATTTCAGGCCGAAGGTTGATGGGCAGCCCTATCTCACCGCTCGCTGATGGGAGAAGCCGTCGCATCCGAACTTCGCGGTATGCCAGTCATCTTGCCCGATGGCAGATTGCTAGGCACGGTTCACGACACCGTCGTAGATTCGGACGGATGGACATGTACGCATTTGTTTGTCACCAATCCTCCGGCTGAATTAGTCGAGGATCGCATTCACGTTGCCATTCCTTGGAGATGGATTCGAGCGGTCGAAGATGTCGTTCTTTTGCGGTGGTTTCCACCTACACCCATCCCTCGTGAACCAGTGAACCCTTGAAATGGGATGGATTTTCCCGAAAGGTTGGGGCGCCGCCTGTGAAAGTGGGTGCCGTTCTGTTGATGCGTGAGGGATACCAGTGTTTGAGTTGCATGTGCTTGGCACGTCTAGTGCCCGTTTTGCCCATGGTCGATCCGTCTCAGGTTCAGTGTTGAACACCCCGGGCGGACTCGCTCTCATTGATTGTGGCGAAGGTATGCAGATGCGCATGATGGATCACAATCGGGCCCTCAAATCAAGTGGGCTAGAGAATCGAACTCGAATCTCTCGCGTACGCGCGATTTTTCTGACTCACGGCCACTTGGATCATACTTGGGGCCTGTTGCCATTGTTACAGACACTGGATTTGGATGGACGCCGCAATCGCATGGTTGTCATGGGTCCTTCGACCCAGGCCGCCATTGATTGGGCTACGCAACACCCCGGTGAAGCACCGCCAGTGGACAGCGAAATATCTTCGACAGACTTGGCTATTCTATTTTCACAATGGCAAGCCATTGGGACCAAGGATGAAGACGCTTCATACCCAATTGATTGGGTCCTCATTCCCATCGAGGATGACCAGCCGTTCAAATCTCCAATTCAACCTCTTGAAGGAGTAACTGTGACCATCGTTCCCACGCACCATGGTGTACCCTCATGTGGATATCACTTTGAGTCGAACGGGGGAGCGGGTAAATTCGACATAGAGCGTGCAAATGAAATGGGCTTGTCAAAGGCGCAGATTAGCCAACTTGCCCAAGGCCAGAACATCACCATCGATGGCGAATCACTGACCCCCGACAGTTTCCGCAGTGAACCACGCCCGGGATCCAGTTTGATGGTGAGTGGAGATACCGCCCATGGGCCCATTGGATTTGATGCAGAAAATCTGCCGAGTGCCCCCCGTCTTTTACTCCATGAAGCTACATTCATGGCAGACAAGCAGGAAAAGGCAACCCAATACCACCACTCAACCGCAGCCGACGCTGCACGGCACGCAACATCCTGCAAGGCCAGTGCCCTTGCATTGACACACTATTCGAGCCGTTTCGAATCCATTTCTCCACTGGTCAGTGAGGCCCGAGAGAACTTCTCAGGTTCAGTCGCAGCCACTATGGATGGCGATTGGTTTGAGATTGACGCAGATGGAAATGTATTCCATCATGTTCGGGTAGAAAGCGGTTGGAACACGATGAATCTGTGATACACTGTCATGGGCGACCTTCAAACGTGAAAGAATCGGGCGAGTTAATTATGCGACACGCACGTGTGGTGCTCATCCTCGTCACTCTTCTTGTGATGTCTACTCTTTCTTTGAGTGCTGCTGGTGAAGGACGTTCCACGGTTTGTGGCACGACCGACATGGGTTCAATGCCAGATCCAATCATGATTTCGGACCAGAGTTGTGAGCAGATTGCATTGGGAACTTTGGCCCCCGGAACCATCGTTGAATTCGATGTGACAGGCGATGTTAATTTTGACTTCCTTGTCTTTAGAAACGCTGCACTGCAAGTCTATGCAAACGACCAATCCTATCGCTCACCAACATATTGGGCTGAGGAAACGGTGTTCGAGGACATGGTGGGTTCAGCTCGTTGGCATTGGACGGTACCCACCGATGAGAGCGCGAAGAATTGGTACGTTGTTCTAGACAATCTCGATCATCTTGGTGACGATGACCAAGGGGCACAGGGTGGTAGTATGCTACAGGCCAGCCTCGATATTTCATTCCCAACTCAGAGTCATTGGACCATTCACGACGCCCTTGTCAATCTGGACACTAACAGTCACACGAAATTGGTGGATGAGAATTCTCTAATTCTCGATGAAGGCACGCAGATTTCAATTAGTGCGATTCCGATGTCTGGCGACCCAGATCTCTTCCTTCTCACCGATAATCAGCGCCTCAGTTACCTTGATGGAAATCCCCCAGAGTTCCGAATTACAGGGGCCGACCTTCTACAGGTCACAACCGAAGACAGCGTCGTCTGGACGGTCGATTCGACCTATGCAAATCAGCCTCTCTATCTGTACGCAGACAATGAGGCTGGACCGGCCGGCGGAGGCGATGGTTCAACCGAAGCGAGTTTCACAGTCATCGTAACCCTGATGCCGATTCTGGATGCGACCATCACCAGTGATGCCTCAGCAACCGTGGATGTTGGTGAGGCGGTGACGATTTCCGCAAATAGCACGCCCAATCTCTCCAATCAAGTGGATACTGCTGCCTATGAATGGGATTTGGACGATGATGGAATATTTGAGTTGACACAATCGTGGGCCGAAGTTTCTTGGCCCGCTGAAGGCACTTTCGACGTCAATCTCCGCATCAATGGAGTCGATGGTCGTATTGACACATCATCAATCTCCATCGATGTTGATGACGCAACTCTACCCACGCCAATCATCAATGGTGGCAATAATCTGGTTCGCGGATTTGACGAATCCTTCACAGTCACCAGCTCTTCATTGGACAATTTTGGAATCGATCGTGAGGAATGGTATGCCGATGGCCTGCTCGTCCAATCAGATATGGGCTCTGGAAATTCGTTCACCTACAGTTTCTCTTCTGTTGGAAACCACAGTGTCGAATTGCGTGTTTACGATTCCGCGAATTTGACAGATTCCCTTTCTATCGTTGTCGTAATCCAGGATCGAACCTCGCCGGTGCTGGACCCCATCACGGGACCAACAGATGTGGTGGCTGGAGAAGAGAACACATGGCGCCTCAATGCCACCGACCCGAATTCACCCGGCCTCACGTGGAGTTGGGATTTCGATCGCAACGTCGATATCGATGAAGATGGAGATACAAAGAATGATGCTCAGGCGACAGGTGATTTGGTCTCTTGGAAGTTTACTAAGAGCGGAGACTACTCCATTACCTGCACAGTCACCAATGAACAGGGCTTGTCATCTACCCGTGAATTGAATGTCCACGTAGAGGCCCAACCTTCTTCTGGAGCATCGGCGATGACGATGGTGTTTGCAGGTGGTGCCATTTTGTTGGTGCTTGCAGTGATTGCAGGTGGAATTTTCTCGTTCCGATGGATGAATCAGAGGCGTACACATCAAGAATTGATGGCTGAAGAAGCCGCCCGAACCGCCGCTGAAGAAGCCGAAGCTGCCCACCAACCCGAACGAGAGGAGCAATTGGCGATGTTCCAGAATCGAGGTGGAGGTGCATCGAGAGGATTCCAACGCAGCGGAGGTGGCGATGAGATGGCGCAAATTGCCGGTGTGGGTTCCGGATACGGTGCTCAACAAGCGCCAATTCCAATTCAATCTGGAGTCATTGATGACAGCGATTTACTTTCAGCCTTCGAAGAACCTGATGCGACTCCTGTTGCACAACCCGAACCTGAGCCCAAGCCGGATCCCAAACCCGTGAGCGTTCCAACTGAACGTTCCAGAGTAATTTCCGGTGGAATACAACTTCCAGATGCGTTGAATCAACCGAGCCAACAATCCGCTCCAGTCGCTGCCCCTGAACCTGAGCCAGTACCAACGGCCCCCGAAACCGCTCCTGCAGACCCACAGACCTCAGAGGTCGTTGGCAGCTGCGGAGAATGCGGCCAACACTACGCCGTCGATATGCCCCTTGGAATTGAGCAAGCGCAAATCGATTGTCCAAAGTGTGGAAATCGAAGCACCATACGGCGTTGAGAGCACCATTGTGAATGCCAGTCCCTCGCGCACAAGGGTCGGAGACCCTTTAGGCGGAGCGGGCGGCAGTGTATACCAACATGGAGGATAGTACACGTCTCATTCTGGCAGCGCCCAGCGCTCGAGATAGAACTAGTGTGGCACTCGTCCTTGTCCTCATCCTTCCAATGTTGAGTCCCTTCATGGCCGTTGAGGCTGCCCAGGTTCGGGCTGAAGATTTCGGGATTGTATCTGAATTACACGATGTTTTGGCAACACGTGACTTAATGCTCGATAGTGACCAGATTGAATTACAGGCAGAGAATTCTCTTTCGCCGGTTCGTAATGGAGTTCGTTCTATCGGTTCTCAGGACCCGTTAACACACATCGATACAGCCCTAGATGGCTTGGCCATTGAACCCTCTGATCCAATCGGAGTTGATCATCCTAAACCAATTGACATCTTGCTAGGTGATGATGCTCCACCCGGTCTAGTTGACACGATTTGGGGGACATTGGTCAATCTCACCGACTACATCATCTGGTCTGAATATCAAGCCCAGAATAATGGCCCCAATCACGAGAAATTCACTGTTGTCCCATTCTCAGCGTCTCTACTGAGTCTGTTTAGCCAAGATCCATTGATGCATGAAATCGATATCGATGGTGACGATGATCCGAATACAGCCACCGTCGAAAATCCCGACATCCGTGTCGGTTTGACAATCGGTTTCGATGCATCCCCTGGAGTCGGGTGGGGTGTCATGGGCTCCCCAGTCCCGACTCAATTATGGTTGGAACCAACGATTGAATATCGAGTTGAGGTCATCAATCCATCCGCTCAAATCTGGAGTGTGATGGAAACCTTGGAAGTCTCTTTGATGAAACCCTTCGCTTATGGAATCAATCCAACTTCATCGGGCGAATCATACGTTTGGTTGATTGATTCTCACTTCACCATACCACCTACCGATTGGGCCCTCCAAGTTGGATTTGAGCGATTCTGGTTTGATTTAACATCAGCAGGATCTGAACTATTGGCTGCATTGGCTTTGCTAGCCTCAGGATTTTCATCAGGTACACCCGGTAACTCAACGGACACAGGAGTCACTATTGCTGCACTCTCTGCACCTATTTCCATACAAATCGACAATGACGGACAAACCCAGTGTCCACCACATTACCAACCCAATGCGCATCATCTCAACGCCTCTTGGACCCACGATTGTCGGGTTGGTGTTGGGTTTGGTTACGGACATTTCGCACCAGCAGACAGCAGCAATAACAGGGAACTATGGGAGTTATCCTATCTTGAAGTCGGAGTCCACCCCAATTCAACGTCATACCTATTGCCATCGATTGTCGATTTGACAATTCGAACGGACAACGTCCTTCCGACGGGTTCGGGTACAATCGGTGAAGATGGCCTTACCTCAATCGAATATTATGCCGATGAGCGCGCTGATTTGTGGCTGCATTTCCATGAGAATAAAAGTGCATTCAGGGAGAGTTCATCTGAACCCTACGGGAATGTCAGTGAAACCTTGGTTTGGTTGCGTGGCATGCCTTCTGGAACGATGACGCCGCTGGAGATTGAACGCTGTTTCCAGATGTTGGGCAGCGCTTCTCAGCCTGAACTTCCAGGGCAAATTCCGAGCCGTTTATCGTTGATTCTCGGCATCAAGAATTTCACTCGTGATTCAACGCCGAACGTCAATGACCCAACGCTCCCAATCGACCCTCAAAATCCACCCAATACCCTAGTTATGTTGCGTTCAACACAATCAGTCACATCGTTGGAATATGTTTCTTGGTTCCAACGCGAGGGTGCCGAAACAGATCATCGGATGACACGGATGAATGCAGAAAATCTACCAAAAGGCCTCCTTCTCTACGGAGATTTTTGGCTCGGCGGAAGCGATGAACAAGAAGTAGGAACATTAGACGACAGTCTCGATGTTTTCTCCAAGATTCTTGATGTAACGATTCTCGCCGTTGTCGATCTCTTCATCGACATTTCAAACATAATCAACAGCATTCCGAATGCGCTGGTCGATGTAATCAGTGGCAGCACAGGCAGTGCCACACAAGGTACTGCAATACATCTGGAGTTGCTCACCCATTTCGAAGTGGGCCGTCAACCCATGCCCATTGGCCTTCTTCAATTGGTGATGGGCTCAACCGATATTCCGATTGCTTTTGGTCCACATTTACTGTTGGCAGATGACAAGAGTACGACGATTATCCAGGGTCGCCATGGAGAGGTCGACAAACTGGCTCCAATCGCCATGAGTTTGCACCATGAAGGCCTTCACTCACTCCACATCATCGATGATGCCTCGACACAATCGCAGCAAATTTCGATGGGTGCGGTCGGCGGCGATCCATTACGAGTCCTCTTCCTTGAACATCATGACGATGAATTTGGAAACATAGATCTCCCTGACAGCGATTTCCAATACGTCTATCTCTCTAACCATCCAGCTTCTCTTGAAATCGATGTCACAGAATCCGAACTCACCTTCACCTCGGACCGAGACATTGTCGAGGTCGTTTATGCTGGTCGTGAAGGGCAGCAGAGACAGGTCTTGGACATCGACATGTTGCCTGGCAATTTCACGATGGCCATCGGTGATGACGTCTCTTGGATATCTCAAACCCCAATTGGCTCTCTTTCGTTGATGATTTCCAACGCCACCGATCCCAAAACAATGGATGGCGACCATTTCCTCTTCATGCAAGACCAAGATGCAGGGGAGGCCACACTCTCTGCTCGTGTGCATGGAATCACGGAAGTTGGCTTCCTCGGTGCGGAGATGCCTGGAGTTCCTGGTGAGGCTGGTCGTGGAACTGGATTCCTTGTTGGGCCGGGTGATTCGCCCTTCCACGCGGTGATTATGGATCAGACGACTCACGAATCCCCGGCTGACGGATTGACCGCGCACGTCCTCCTCGACCCCCTGCCCTCAAATCTGGCAATCGAGGTTCCACAGGGTGGTGTGGGTGAGGCCAGCGCTCTGGATGTACCACAATTCACCACCGACGAAGGCCTTGCAGGTATCGCATTCTTCCTTGCTGGATTCACTGATTTTGGACAGAGTGTGAATGGGATGCTTGGAGAATTGGTAACCAGCGTAACAGGTGGTGCAATCGATGATCAACGCTCCGACTTCTCATTCGGTGTCGAACTGGATGCAGATCAGAGTTTCGATCTAGTTATCGATGCGCAACAAGGTCGAATGGCACTCGATGAGCCAGAATGGTTGCACGGTATTTCGATGGAGGCGGACCTCGCTGAGGATAATCACACCGCCTTCAGAGCGCGTGTCTGGTTGCCCAATCTCGCACCATCCATTGATCTTTCAATCAATTATCAGAACCTCACTGTTACTGATCGTTGGGATATCGATATCGAATTGGAGGGGTGGGTACCTGCGAATCCAGAATTCATGGTCGAGGTCAACAATTACAACGGTCGCGACCTACATCTCATGCTAATCGGATTTGAACCGGGCCAATCCACTGATTTGAAGATTGAATCACAGATTACCACCGATTATCGTCCAGTTGTCCCACAATTATCTATTTTCAGTAATTATGAGATGAGTCGATCATTAGATGCAATCCACGTGACATTGCTGGATCGGACTGAATCCACTCGATACGAATTGCTGCTGCAAGGCATCCCTGAACAATTGGACATGACCGCATCTTTGGGGTCAACGCTCTCTGTTGGAATGGAGGCTGAAGATCCTGGGCAAACAGGCCTTTCGATTGATTCACTGATGCTACAGATGAACCGATTCAATGCAGGGAAATGGTGGCCTGCAACGGTATTCTTGCATGAACTCCCTCGACAGATGAATCTGACAACCGCACCTTCCACCGTTTTCGACATCACTAAGCCAGTAAGTTTCCAAGGAATGTCGACCCTGATATTCTCATCTTCGGGACCAGGAATGGATTTGTTCATTTCTACCACCGGCCGGGCTGTTGAGGCTCGTGGCGATAGTTTACTGCTAGCACAGAACCTTGCCAGCCACATGAGCCTCGAGCCGACCGAAGAATTCGGTCTGAGGGTTATGAGCAGTGGCAACGGTATTGAACGACTCTATCTCCGTCAAAACGACGTTCCTACTCAGCCCGGTGTTTGGCTTGAACAACTGGAAGCTGCGGGCGAGAATCTCAAGAGTGCAACGATTCATCTGAGTTATCTGGGTAGTGCGTATCCCATTGTCACGATTGAGGACGTTCGTGGTGGCCGAATCATCGCTAACGCCCGAGCATCCGTAGACATCGGAAAATTCTCATTTGACGGTCGAGCCGTATTGATTGATGCACAGGTCACTGGTGGCGTTCCAACAGGTACTACAATCGGCGTCAACGGTTTGGCTTCTGACCTTTCTCTACTCAATTTGATGGGAACGAATGCCCAAACCACTCACTATCTATTGCCTGAGCCGCTGACCACGGCCATTGCCACGGGAGTGGCCACATTGGCGGGGTGATTTCATGGCGAAGAAGGACGAAGAGATTGAGGGAATGTACACGCTGGTTGGTGACCCCGACAATCCCGAACTTGAAGCGGCGGACGATTCTAAGATTAGTCTGACAGATCGAATCAAACGGATGAAGAAAAAGGTGTTCAAGGACGACTTTGAACCGTCGGAGGAACAACGAGAAATTGCCGAGCAGGCCTACATCCGGGCGCGTGAAGTTGTCGGCATTGTAACGCCGACACGCGTTGTCCTCGCTTCAGTATTCATGGCTGCCTTGATGTTCAGTATTTTCGCACTCGGCTTCTGGGTAGTTCCTCGAGATGCTGTCGAGGTAGATGTGGTCTACAAACAGGGCGGTCCCGGCCACGTCGTTCTCATAGAACTCCACAACTATGGTAGCCGCCCTATCGCAAACGTCGAAATCGATGCTTCCTTCTCCAATCAGGATGGCGAAATTCTGAATTCCACTCATTTTGAGGTGGGTTCTCTCTTAGCACACACATCGATTGCTGGCGACACCCTTGAATTGATGATTACCGGCGAATCAATTTGGGAACTCTACAACATTGAGGTCACACTTGATTACGACAACTATGATGGCGCCGTTTCCAAGCAATCTTGGATCATTGAAGTTGGCGAATATACCTTCGAGAGTCATACCCTCGATGCAGAGCGAAGTTGGCTGTGAACGACACCATAGGTGTCGTCAAGAGTAGGGAAGATAGAAAGTGGTCTCGGCAACCCCCACCATTGGGGAGTCGTATGCGGCATCGAATTGTATTCTGTATTCTCGGCATCCTATTACTGTCGGTAGTATCCCCATTTTCGACCCCTTCTTCATCAATTCCCGAAGTTGAAGAAGAGGGGGCATCGGGCATTGAACGAATCGAACTCCACCCGGATCCCGACAGCATTGGAAGCGCACATCCTTCTGCGAGTTGGGATGGCGAAGAGCAAATTCGGGAAACCACCGCTGACACCCATATCGGGATGTTTACCATCGACGGTTTGCAATCTGATGCCGAGGTTCCCGAGATTTTGACCACAATTCGAACAGATATCGCTCTGGTCCTCATCGATGGAGATGTGGGTCTATGGCCAGGTCGTGTGGCGTTGACCGAATTACCAGGCATTGAAATTCGTGCCCATATTCCTCCATCGGGCTTCCTGATTCAGGGCCACCCTCAAGCCATCGCTGCAGCTGCCGAACTACCCGTCGTGGCTGCCGTTCACCCACTTCCGTTGGCCTTCATGGTCGACCACCACGTCAGTGACCTTCTCTCTGAAGCCTCTAGTCTCCCACTGGACGCTCCTCCCTCAACCGCAGTTCAACTCTCGGGTTGGAGATTGGCGGATTATTCCACTCCACAGGACCATGTTCGATTGCCCGGTCTAATGGGTGATTTGGACCAAACAGCAGCCACTTACCTGACATCATATCGTCCGATTGACACTGGCCGGCATCATGGCCTGCTTTCACTGGAGGATATTGCCACGGTGGCTGCTGAACCCGCCCTATCTTGGCTCAGCCTTGAACCAATCTTCAGCATCGACAATAACGTTGCAGTGGGTCATATGAGGGCTGACGATGTCTCGAATTACTTCGTCGTTGGATTGAATGGTAGTGGCCACACGGTCACTGTCGCTGATTCAGGGATCGATCGAGATCACGGTGACTTTGATGGTCGCATTCAACACGTTGAGTCTGTCATTTGGGGTGATTCCTCAACCGAGGATGAACATTCAGGGCATGGCACGCATGTCGCTTGTACTGTTCTGGGCAACGGCAGCAGGGGTGGATATGCAGGTGTGGCTCCACAAGCCAGTCTACGATTCCAAGCAATGGAGGATGATGACAGCGGTAATTTCGGCGGCGTCAGTATGGACACCCTCATCAGAAAGGCCTACGAAGGCAATTCCTACATCCACACAAACTCATGGGGAATGGATGGCTACTATGGTGAATATACCACCAGCAGTGAGGATACCGACAGTCGAACAAACCAGTATGATCAGTTTTGGTCCTACAATGGAATGCTCGTACTGATTTCTGCTGGCAATGACGGCCCTGATTCAGATACGATTACACCACCTGCAACTGCCAAGAACGCCGTTGCCGTGGGCAATCATCACAATCGCGGTGGTGGCGCTCCAAGCACTCTCTCTGATGGCAGTAGTCGGGGGCCTACCGATGATGGTCGCATCAAACCCGATGTCACCGCACCAGGCTCTTGGGTCCGCTCTTGCCTCAGTCAAGATGCTACAGATACGAGTGGCGCAACTTGGTCCAGCCAGTGGTATTTGGAATACAGTGGCACTTCAATGGCTGCCCCCAATGCAGCAGGTGCCTCTGTTCTCATTCGTGAATATCTGATGGAAGTGGCAGGTCGCCCCTCACCACAGGGCGCCCTCATCAAGGGAATGCTCATTCTTGGTGCAGAGGACACCGGTTCTCGAGATATACCCAACATGAATGAGGGCTGGGGCAGGGTAAATCTCGCGAATTCCCTCATGCCCGGAACAGATACTGGTGTTTGGGTCGATGATCGCAACACGGTTCGTAGCGGACAAACTCGAGAATACCAATTCAATCTCAGTCGTGGAAATACGCCATTCAAAGCCGTTCTGACGTGGTCTGATTATCCAGGCAGCACATGGTCGTCCACACAATTGCAAAACAATCTCGATATGGTCATCACTGCGCCTGATGGGACGATATACAAGGGCAATGATTTCGCCAATGGTCGTTCGACTACAGGTGGAGATGCCGATGATTTGAACAACGTCGAAGTCGTCCTTATCGATCAAGCAGATTCGGGAGTTTGGACAGTTCAAATCACCGATGTCGCACACGGTGGACAGCGTAGCGATCAACCATTCGCTCTCGCAGTCCGAGGGGCCGGGGTCAATGATTTGAGGAGCGACCCACTTCCTATCCCAACGTCCTTCCAATTGTCAACTTCTATTCCTCAGGTGAACGAAGTCTGCCAGATTTCAATTCAGATTGAAAATCAGGGTGGCGGTAGTGCGGACGGTCTTCGCATCGAAGCTATTGCTGGCACCCAGAATCTTGGTGAAGTTACCATCGATATCGGGCCCGGAATGATTCGCTGGGCAACTTGGGATTGGACACCCATCAACGAGGGCACACAGGCGATTACCATCGTCATTGATCCCGACCATCTTGAAGAGGAG
The DNA here is from genome assembly GCA_030751995.1 of Candidatus Thalassarchaeaceae archaeon. Taxonomy (GTDB): domain Archaea; phylum Thermoplasmatota; class Poseidoniia; order Poseidoniales; family Thalassarchaeaceae; genus MGIIb-P. Next base: position 41,046 of record JASMFB010000002.1, on the reverse strand, counting down.
ATTGACGAAGACAACAATCTCTTCGAAATCCCAGTTGCTGTCAGTGCTCCCGGTGTACGTGTTTCCACATCAGAGACTGTCCTAGAGATTGAAGAAGCTAGCCAGACTAGCACCTCATGGCAATTGGAAATTCGCAACACTGCACTCATATCTACCAATGCATCAATCAGTGCATCAACACCAATGAGAATCAATAATGGACAGATGATGACCGCGTGGTTCACATCTTTCACTCAGACGAGTTTCGCACTCAACGGTTCACAATCATCGTCGCTTGGTTTCACGATGGTGCACGATGAATCCCCTGCCCCTGGATTGTATCAATTGACAATCACAGCGACCGATGATGACAACAACATCGATTTCCCCCTGACTCTAACTCTCGATGTCCCCCTCTTGCCTGAGATTTCTTTCCAAGCGCCATTCTCGGTCTTGCAAGTTCATCCATCTACTACGACAATGTTTGAGGTCGATGTCCTCAATGAGGGTAATGGTGCACAGGGCTACAATCTGTTCATCGAATCGCCCATTGGATGGTGGGTGGGGCTAGACAATCTTGGTTCTTCAATAGGCACCGCTTCTGGTTCAACGGGAGCAATTCCGCTAAACGGCGCTCGCACCGTCGAAATGACTGTGACACCGCAACTTGGCACTCCTCCGCCCGCAGGTCAGAACATGGAGGCAATCCTGCGCGTTACTTCCCAAATTGACCCCACTCAATCGTGGTCCTATTCGATTCAGATGGAGGTCATTGAGTTCGATTCCGCAATCATCGAAGCAGAATCCACTCCAAGCGTTCTTCGCCCAGATTCAACCGTTTACCTTCAATACACAATTACGAATCTAGGCAACACGGAATTGACACTCTATCCCAACGTCGACGCAAGGCCCGGAGGTTGGTCGGTAATCGCTGGCTTAAATTCAATCACAATCCCGATTGGTGAATCCGCATCCTATATGCTCGGCCTTGAAGGAAATGGCTTAGCAGTGGGGGGTTCGTTAACACTTCATCTGACAACACAGGGCGGTTATCGAATTACGTGGGAAGGTCAATTGGATGTCGTCGAGGAAGCCAAACCCGTTCTGACATTCACTGGAATTTCTGATTCACAGGGTGCAGCATTGTCAGAAATTCCCACCGGTACACCTGGTTTCGTAGGCCACTGGCTGATTATCAACGATGGGAGTTCAGCTTGGACACCCGTTCTGAGTATCGATTTGCCCGATTCCACTTGGGAAGGGATTTGTGATCCGGTGTCAGAGATTGCTGCTGGTGGCTCGTCAGAAGCCAATTGCATCATCACTGCACCCAACTTTGCCATGGCAGGCTGGCAACCAGAAATCGGCTTGACCATCAATGCTGATGGTATCGAGCGTTCCGCAGGAGCCCTGATTCCAGTCGCGGCAGAACCCAATGTCATCTGGACGACTCTTTCAATCGAAGAATCAATGGCCGACCAATCCTCCCTGTTGCATTTTGAAATATTGAATGTAGGTAACACCGTCGTTCAGGAACGTGTCATCATCGAGGCCCCCGAAGGATGGACCGCTGAAGTCGAAGATTCAGATATTGTGGATTTGGCCATCGGTGAATCACAGGGTCTTCGTGTCCGTATCGTGCCCGATTCACCCGGCGAGAATCTTATTTCACTCAGTTTTGAAAACTCCAATATGCACGGTTCCACACATTCCGCAATATTGGATGTCGCCAATGATCCATCTCTGGGAACAGAGGGTGGAAGTGGGACAACCATGACAGTTGTCTTCTTGCTAATATTCATCGTGGTCGGACTTGTCGTTGCCGGTATGCTCATCGTTCGGTTGAAGGGGAATCAGGCCTCTCCAACCTTGGCCCCACCCCCTCCTGCTGCATTCTCCGGTGCGACCCCCCCTCCTCAGAGTCAGAAAACAACGCCAGAAGTTGTGTGTTGGGGTTGTAACAAACCAATTTCTGGCGTCCGTCGAGCATGTCCCGGTTGCGGCGCTCGATATCATCAATCAGGATTTGCGTGCAGCGCAGCCGCCCTTGTTGTATGTCGTAATTGCCAAGCAGATGTCGGTACCTTCGTTGAAGAGGTGAATTCTTGAATCGAGAAGCAGGGGGCCTTTTGAGGGAGCCACTACGTGGCCCCCTCATGCGCCCACCCGCGCGTCGACGCACCCTTTCGGTTGTCGCACTGATGTTATTCGTGCTTGCAAGCCCACTTGCTGCTGCCGAAGCCGATGTCACACTGACATCTGATTCATCCTCTAAGGAGGCATCTCCAGGGGAACCTGCAGAGTATACGATCACCGTTCGAAACACGGGCGATGAGGACATCACAGTTCAATTGGCGACCAGCCAAGAGGCCGGAGGTTGTCAGGGTTACACCAGTGCGATTGAGCAGGTATCGGGTACCATTTCACCCAATTCCAACGAGCAAGTGACACTCACGGTGAACGTGACTGAGGGGGAACAGACTGCAGATGAATGTGACACGACAGTGACTGCAACAGCCTCGCCGGCTGGAACACCGGGCGCACCGGCTCAAGCGGATGTTGTCGTGACAACCACCCTTGGCGAGGGTTCAGGTAACGCAGCTCAGGGTGTCGAACTCACATCCAGCCAAGCGACAAAGAATTATGACAATGGTGCCGAAGAGGTAGAATGGTCGATCACAGTCAAGAATACAGGGCAGACTCAGGAGACAATATCCATTGAGATGGATGAAGATTCCAGTTGTCGTTCGGATGGCCTGGAGGCCACAGTAGATCCTACTCAGGTTCAATTGAATGCCGACGATGAGGAAACAGTTACGGTCACCGTCGAGGTTCCAGATGGAGAACAGACAGAAGCAGGTTCTCATTGCTTCATCACCCGTGCAACCGTTACCGCACCCGCGCCACCCCCTGGTACAGATGCAGCACAAGACAATCTCTCAGTTACACTGAACATACCAGAACTTCACGAGTGTGAAGCCACGGTTTCCCCCACTTCGATGACAATTGCACCCGGGGCTTCTTCATCAGGCAATTTCATGCTATCCAATGCGGGCAACAGTGATTGGACCGTCGGCTTTGGAAAATCTGGCCCGAAAGCCAACTGGGTTACTCCTGAAGTCAGTCAGCGAAGTTTGCCTTACGATAACGGAAATGGAGAGGCTGCCATCTCATTCGACGTTTCTCCTGACGACAGCATGCCCGCAGACAGTACCACCGAGATTAGAATTCGTGGCTTGGATGGAAACAACGAGCGATGTTATGCTATTCTTCAAGTGACGGTGGGCCAATCATACGGTGGTTCAGCTTCCCTCAGTAGCAACTATCTCAACAATGTTGAACCAGGAACATCACAATCTACTGGGTTGACAATAACCAATCAAGGCAATGGCCCTGACACCTTTGCCATCGGACACACACCCGTCCCCGGTGGGTGGACGGTCACATTGAGTTCATCCACGGTGTCCTTGTTGGGTAAGCACGAGCCGCAACAGGATCATCAGACGCAAGTGTCCGTGGAGGTTTTCGTTCCGCTAGATGCGCTCGCAGATGACACAGTAACCATCACCCTCACCGTGACTAGTAGTGGTGATTCATCCATCGAGATTACCGATGATCTTCAGGTATCTGTCGCCGAGCGCCACGATGTTGATGGATCCGTCCTCTCAACTGATCAAACCGGACGGAGCGACCAGACAATCGACTTCCCATTGACAGTTCACAACAATGGGAACGTTCAGGATTCTTTCAGATTGCGTGCCTGTGACCCGAATCAGCCAGGTTCCTGTGCTACACCTTCATGGCAATCCATCTATGTGGATAATTCAGACAATGAAGTGACACAGATTTCCTTGAATGCCGGCCAGTCACAACAGGTGTACTTGCGAATACACATCCAGAGTGAGGATGAGGGCGATTACCTACAGGTTCAGATGAAAGTCAACATTGTTTCCTCTCCATCCAATGAATTCACGAAGACCGTGACAGCGCGCGTCTCAAATTATGATTACATGATGCAATTGATTTTGGCTGACCCACAAGGGGCGCCTGATTCCATGAGCATCACCATGCCACCCGGCGGTCAGACGACAGTTGCAATGCTCTTCAGCGATATCGGAACATCACCTTATGTCGAACAGGCTCTATTCACCATCGAAGGAATGGATTCAACGATTTCAACATCGCTAAGTGCGGACACAGAAGAATTGGCACCGGGTGTATTCACACTCCCTGACGATTCACGAACATATTACGCCAATATCACACTCTCAGTAATGGGCATGGATCAGAGTATGAACGGAGAAGCTGGTGTGGTACGTGTATGTGCCGCATCGATGCGAAACACAGCCTCACCTTCTTGTGTGGACATCGTGGTCTCAATCGCCACTGTACACGATCTAGATGTCATGGTTGAAGGTGGCGCAATACAGAATACAACCCATCCGGAATTCACCGATTTCATGGTACAGATTACCAACAGTGGCAACATCGAAGAACAAATTGAAATTTCATCGACTGAAGGATTGAGGGGCTGGACCATCGATATCGAGCAAACCGATCTGCTGCTACAGCCAGGGGAATCATCGACGATTCGAGTTCGAGTCAAACCCCCTGTTCAGATGCCTGTAGAGGATGAATTTGAATTCACCCTCATCGTCACCCCAGAGAGTGCACCTGTGGCTGCACAACCTGTGGATATGACCGTCCGGTCCATTCTCGACGACAGTGTATTCGGTTTGTCCTCAGAGACTTGGAACATCGTATCTTGGTCGGTCATCAGCGTTCTCGGCGTCACAATATTGACAACGATTTGGCGCAACCGCCGTCGTAGTATCGGTCTGTGAGTCTGCTCTCTCGGCCGATGGCTCGCTGGATATGCTTATGATGCCTCTTTGAGTCGAAGGGCTCAAGGAACCCTATGGGTTCCCTTGAGGCTCCAATATGCCCTCTGTTTCAGCAGCCTATCTCTCGCTGGCTTTGATGACCATTGTTGGCATAGGATTTCCCCTCGGTGGCTTCGTTCTTTCTCGGTTTTTACGTCCGATGCCAGACCCAAATGATCCAACGAAACTTCGCAGTTTCCTACTTGATGGATACGAGTCAGACCAATCCCTGTATGTTCGCCGTTTGAGTACCTATGAGTGCGGCGCAGACCCGGTCGGAGACGCGATGATCGATTTCCATTTCCAGTACTATTGGTATGCCATCATATTCCTCGTCTTTGACATTGCATTCATGTTCCTCGCATTTGCCGGCATCGTTGCCATGAATGCCGACCACACAGCCGCTCCCGGGGCGGATGGCAGCGTTGAGGCCGCCACGGGTGCTTTGGTCACACTCCTTGTCTTCCTTGGCCTGATGGGCTTGGGCGTTTGGTATGTTTTCAGAAAGAGAGGACGAATCTACATCTGAGGTGATTGTGATGGATGAAGGACAGAATTACACCGCGTTCAGCAGTCGGGGCCTACTCGACATGATTGGCGACCTCAACGACAAGGCGCTGGAAGCTTCGCGCATGAAGGATTTCATCGGTGTACTCGGTGGGCGCTTCCTGAATTGGGCGCAACGAAAATCCCTGTTCCCACTCCACCTAGGAATCAAGTGCTGTGCTCTAGAAATGGCCGCAGCAGGTGCACCACGATTCGATGCTGAGAGTTTTGGTGTAGTATTCCGTAGCAGCCCACGTCAATGCGATGTATTGCTAGTCAATGGCCCAATTTCCAAGAAGTTCGCCGATCCCATCGTTCGATTGTGGGAGCAGATGCCAGAACCCAAGTGGTGCATCGCCATGGGCGAATGCGCGATTTCAGGCGGACCATACTTTCAGTCTTACAACATCCTCGAAGGTGTTGACACGGTGATTCCGGTAGATGTTTACATTCCAGGTTGTCCACCACGACCCGAGGCCCTAATCGATGGGTTCGGGAAGTTGCGTGAGAAAATTATCCGCATCGGTGCAGTACCGAGTGGGGAGACCGAAGCGCGCGGTACACCAATCATCGTCGCCGATGACTGAGGGGTTGAGATGGCAAAGGAAATCACAGCAGAACAAGTTCTCTCCGCGGCGACTGAACTCGTCAACGATGTTTCTGATTTTGGTGATGCTGTCAACGCAGAAGTACGCCACCATACAGGGGGCCGCCGCAAGCACGCCTACGTCTACATCGAAGTTGTTGCCAGCGAATGGCGCGAACTAGCTCTGTGGCTGAAGAAATCCAAGAGTGTAGATTACTGTTCGATGGTCACTGGCATACATTGGCCCGAAAATGCCGATGCAGCCTGGCAAGTTGTTGTACATCTCCTGCGAACTGGAGTTGTCAACCCGCCGGTTGTCAATAAGCGCGTCCATGAAACCAAGGTCGATGTGGGTGCTCTCTCAGGCAACTCGGTTCCCATGGAATTTGAGATTTCAATGACAATCCCCGACACCCGTGAGCCCTGTGTTCCCAGTGTAGCAGACATCTGGGTCGGTGCGGATTGGAACGAGAAAGAGACTTGGGATCTTGTTGGTATCGATTTCGAAGGCCATGTAGGGATGCGTCGCGTACTCCTTCCACACGATTCTCCAACTGGCTATCACCCACTACAGAAGCAGCACAAGTTGCGTTACCAAGAATTCAATGAGATGTATGACGATCCGCAGGGCTTTGGAAGAAAGCCCGAAGATTCTGGGAGGGTGAAGTAATGGCAGAAATGTGGATTTCCATGGGCCCCCAACACCCCATGACGCATGGATTGTGGACCCTCAAGGTCAAGATCGACGGCGAGACGGTTGTCGATACTGAACCGGATCTAGGTTACATCCACCGCGGCGTCGAGAAGATTTGCGAGGCCCGTGATTTCACTCAGATTATTCCGTATTGTGACCGCCTCTGTTATGCCAGCGCCAATACCTGGTCACATGCTTACATCTACGCGGCTGAAGATTTGCTTGAGGTCGAAGTGCCCGAACGCGCAGAATACATTCGAATGGTTGCCGTAGAACTGCAACGCATCGCCAGTCACCTGATGTGGTTGGGTGCGTACTGCCCCGATGTTGGCAATTTGACGGGCATGGTTTGGTGCCTCCGCGAGCGTGAGATGATGATGGATCTTATGCAGGAACTCGGCGGTTCTCGAATGCACTATAATTTCCCTCGCGTGGGTGGCGTCAAGCGTGATTTACCCATAGGATTCGCCATGCGCTGCCGTGCTAAACTCAAACTATTCCTAGACCGTATCCAGGAATACGAAGCCCTGCTGGATGAGAGCACCATCTTCCTAGTTCGCACGCAAGGCGTTGGTTATGCCAAGGCAGAGGAGATGATCAATCACGGTGTCAGCGGCCCCAATGTCCGCGCAGCGGGTCATAATTACGACGTTCGATGGGCACACCCATACTCTGTGTACGATGAATTGGATTGGGAACCTTCGGTCGAACGCCCCTCCATCAAGGGTAGCGATTGCTACGACCGATATCGAGTTCGTGTTGAGGAAATGCGCCAGAGCGCCTTGATGATTCTCGACGGTCTTGACAAGATGCCCGGCGGTTCTGAAACCTATCATGAGCCGGGCGACCCAGCAATCCTCGCCAAAGCGCCTGCACGCGCTGCTGAGGGCCAAACTGGCCACCATCATTTCGAGGACAGTCGCGGAGAGTCGATGTTCTACCTCGCAGGCGGTGGTGAAGGACGTGGAAAACACCCCTACCGCGTTTCCATCCGCAGTCCGATGTTCATCACAATCCCCTACGCTGCCAAGTGCATGATTGGCTACAAGATTGCAGACATCCCTGCAATCATGGGCTCATTTGACCCTTGTATTGGAGAAACTGACAGGTGATTCACATGACTGAAGATATCATCAATATGCGCGATTGGGTTCGCACTGCGATGGATTTCGTGTCAGAGAACACAATTGGAATGTCACGTCACTGGGAGTACACAGACAGTGTGGCTTGGTTCCTCACTGAATTCATGATGTGCGTCATGGTTTTTGGTGGCATAATGACCACTCTCTTGGTTCTCCTCTGGATGGAGCGAAAGTTGCTCGGTCGATTCATGGATCGCCGTGGTGCGCGCACATCACTTCGAAGTCTGTGGGTTGGAGAGAATGGCGTAACTGCCGGTGAATGGTGGAACCAACTGCCATTCGGCACTGGTGTTCCCATTGGTATGCTCAACAAGGCACTGAATGAAATCGCTGGGAACGACCACAAACTCGAAGCGGTTTCCCGTGTACAAAATCGCTCATATCACGGAGTTTGGTGGCTACTACCGGGCTTCTTCCAGAACTTGGCGGATGGCATGAAGTTCCTTACCAAGGAACACATGGTTCCCGAGAAAGCCGATCGATATGTGTTTGAGATTGCACCATTCCTCATTATCGCGACAACAGTGATGTGTTTCACATTCATTCCACTGGGGCCGAATTTCCATTCGAATAATTCCGAGATGTCCATCCTCTTCCTGATGGCAGTATTCAGCGTCGCTCCTCTGGGTGTATTCTTTGCCGGTTGGTCATCCAACAATAAGTACACTTTACTCGGCGGAATCCGTTCCGCTGCTCAACTAACGGCATACGAGATTCCACTTCTTGTTACAGTTTTGAGCGTAGTCGTGCTGTCTGGCTCATTCAATTTGGTGGAAGTCATCGAATTCCAAGCCGACAGCGGTGTTTGGAACATATTCCTCCTTCCCCTGGGCGCGGTCCTATTCATCGTCGTAATGGTTGCTGAAGTCGAGCGAATCCCGTTCGATATGCCCGAAGCTGAGGCTGAACTGGTAGAAGGATGGTGGACAGAATACGGCGGCATGCGCTGGGGATTGATGTTCGCATCAGAATATCTACGCACATACGCGGCGTGCCTACTGTTTGCACACTTCTTCCTCGGTGGTTGGGAAGCCCCATTGGAAGACACTATTCCCTTCATCCATTACATCCCACACATCACTTGGGTCTTCCTCAAGGCTTGGTTTATCTTCATCTTCTTCGTCTGGTTCCGCGCCGCTCTTCATCGCGTACGTACAGATCAGATTCTTGAGTTCGGATGGCGCTGGTTGCTTCCATTGAGTCTCGTCAATTTGGCCATGGCCACCGTACTGCGTCTGTGGGCTTATGACGGCGTCAAGGAAGAATGGCCCATCCTCGTCCCGATTCTGATTTCCTCAATCAGCCTAGTTCTATTCATCTTGTTATCGATCGATGAAGACCCAGAGGCATTGGAAGCACAAACTCGACCATTCAGTGTACAGACAGTAGATGTGGCCAGTCCAGGCCAACACAGGAAGTGATTCAGATGGCATATCACAAGCATGCAACTCCGAATTTCCGCAACCTCATTGTTCGTCCAATGTGGATTACTCTCAAGGCGGCTCTTCGAACCATTCCGTACATCGGCCGTTCAAAATTCCTGAAATCACATGGACGCAGCAAACCCTACCATGGACAGAAGACGGAGTTGCTTACCGATGCTGAACGGGAGATGTACACAGCACAAGCTCACCCTGTCGTTGATCAAACCTATGCCCCCGATCGAGAGACCACTGAATTGTTCCCTCACTTTGAGCGCCCAGTCACCGTGATGTATCCTTACGAACGTCTTGAGGAGATGGAACCATGGCTCTTCGTTCCGGGCAATTACAATGGTCGAATAGGCGTCATCTGGGAAACATGCACAGCGTGCAAGGCCTGTGTGCGCATTTGCCCCAACGATTGTCTTCACATGGAAACCGAGACCCGCGTCAACGTTCTGGACATGACCGAGGAAGGCGATGATGACCACGGCTTCGGCGTTGAACTCGAAGTCGGCGGAATGGCTGCGCGTCGACTTGAAGGTAGTGAAGAAGCAGCAGAAAATTTCCAACTTTCCACCGCTCACGAAGCACCACCCGAAGAGTATGAATTTGGTGAAGTCATCAATCTGACAGGAGATACAATCAGTGTCCGATGGAATGCTTCGGGTTCAGTTGAGGACGTCACGTCAGACGACTTGGTCGGCGCCGAAGTAGACATTGTATCGGGGCGAATCGACATTGGTCGCTGTATGTTCTGTGGCCTGTGTATGGAATCCTGCCCATTCAATTCCTTCTTCATGACCAACGAATACGATGGCATGTCTGGATTCACCAGAGAAGATCTCTGGTTCGATGCTGACCGCACCCGTGTCTTACCCGTACAACATGCAGAAGCGGTTGACCGCGAACTAGCGAAGCGCGCGGATCAAGCAAGAAAGAAGGCTGAGAAAGCTGCAGCAAAAGCATCCAAGGAGGCCTGAAAATGGAATTACCCGCATTCATCATGGACCCAATTGGGGACATTTTTGCATCCGTTGAAGGAATCGCCTTCGGCATCATGGCCATCATAGCCATTGGCGGCGCTCTGGGCACTGTCTACTCAAAGCGAGTAGCCCACTCGATGCTTGCTCTCATCATGTGCTTCTTTGCGGTTGCAGGAGTATTCCTGCTGGCCAATGCTGAGATGCTTGCGGCCATTCAGATTCTGGTTTATCTTGGCAGCGTAATGCTGGTCTTTGCCTTCGGTGTAATGCTCTCTCGCCGACAAATCATGGAGGAGGATTTTGAATGAGGTTGATGAGCACCTTTGCCCGTCTCGGCGTTGTTGGCTTGCTCGGTCTACTACTCGCTGTACTCATGGATCCAGTAAACTGGGACCCAGTAACCGGTTCAGACAGCATGACTACCTTGGAATTCGCCACAGCGGTTCTCAATGATTGGGCCTTCACATTGGTAGTTCTCGGGGCACTATTGGCCATGGCCATGGCCGGTGCCGCCTACTTGGTCCGAGATGAGCGCAAGACGAATCTCATGTGGGAACTTCACGGAGGTGAAGAAGAATGATCGAACCCAGTTGGATTGCCGGCTTGGGCGCATTCCTGTTCTGCATTGGATTGGTGGGCGTTTTCACACGCAAGAATGCCATCATTGTCTTGATGTGTATCGAGATCATGCTCAATGCGGTCAACCTGAACTTCGTTGCAGGGGCTGCGCATTACGAGAACATCGATGGATGGGTGTACACTTCAATTGCCATTGCAATCGCAGCCGCCGAGGTGGCTGTTGGATTGGCTATATTCCTGGCATTGTACAGCCAACGAGGTACGATTTCATTGGACGAGGTCACGCTACTGAAGCATTGAGGAGGTGAGATGAATGGAAGAACAAAACAAATCTGATTGGAATCTAATCCTCCCAATCCTCATTCTGGTTTCATTCCTCTTCGTCATCCTTCGGATGAACCCGGACTCGATTGGATTCGATATCCGTTTCAGTTCATTCCTAATCGTCGCAGTCCCTCTCGCTGTGTTCCCTGCGATTTTAATCATCGGACAAATCTGTAAAGGCAAAGATTTGTGGAAACACCAACTGAAAGAGGGCGGAATCGTTGCTCTAACCGCACTAGCCATTACATTGGCATTGACTATTTGGCTCATTGTCGAATTCTTTGCGCACCACGCACACTTCGGTGAACCAGAGGAAATTTTCGATTGGATCACCTTCGACCTCCTCGTTGAAGGCAATGCCCTCTCTGAGTCTGCATTGAGTTTTGGAATCTGGATTGACAGCGTCTCTCTGACAGTGTTGTTTGTTGCTACCTTCCTGTGTTTCCTCATCTGCTGGTTTGCCATTGGATACATGACCACGGACCCAATCAATGAGGACCGTAACCATCGATTCTTCGCAGAATTCTTACTATTCAGCATGGGTATGTTTGGGATGGTGCTGGCTGACAGCTTCCTTTGGTTGTTCATCTTCTGGGAAATCATGGGTCTCTGTTCATATCTGTTAATCGGATTCTATTGGGAGAAGCCCAGTGCGGCTGCTGCGGCCAAGAAAGCATTCCTCACCACGCGTGTGGGTGACGTTTTCCTGATGGTCGGCCTATTCATGCTCTACGACCTGTACCACAGCCTTGAGTTCGCTGTCATCTTTGGAGATCCCACATTGGGTGGCGCAGTTCACGGCGCAGATCTCCAGTGGCCTCTCTTCTTCATGTTCATCGGTTGTGTCGGCAAGTCCGCACAATTCCCACTGCACGTCTGGTTGCCTGACGCCATGGAAGGTCCAACCCCTGTCTCGGCCCTCATCCACGCTGCTACGATGGTGAACGCAGGTCTGTATCTGGTGGCCCGAATGTTCCCGCTATTCAGCGAGCATCATTTTGAAGGAGATCTCTCAGATCTTGCGATGCTGATTGCATGGGTAGGTGGAATCACCGCATGTATGGCTGCGTTCATTGCCTTCGTGGCCAATGACATCAAACGAGTTCTAGCATATTCGACGATGAGTCAACTAGCCTACATCTTCACCGGATTGGGGGCCGCATGTTGGTTTGCAAATAATGGACATCACCATCTGGCAACGATTGCCTTTGGTGCGGCCTTGTTCCATCTCTTCAATCACGCCATGGCCAAAGGAATGTTGTTCATGGCTTCGGGTTCAGTCATCCATGAGATGCATCACGCGCACGACCATGTACACTTGTACGACGATGATGACCACCACGATTTCGATCCACAAGACATGCGGAACATGGGTGGCTTGGCCAGTAAACTCCCTGTCACCAGTATCGCGATGATGTTGGGTTCAATGTCGATTATCGGCATCCCCCTCATTGGTGGATTCTGGTCCAAGGAAGGCATCATAGGACAAGCATGGAACGTTTACCTACACGGCGGCGAGATGATTCTCTTCCCTGCACTATTGGTTCTGGCAACCGCTGGCATGACTGGATTCTACATGTCGAGAATGTGGTTCATGACCTTCGCTGGAAAGGCAAAGACAGAGGCCGCCCAGCACGTTCATGAAGATACACCGTGGATTAAGACGCCACTGGTCACTCTCTCTTTTGTGACTGCATTTGGTGGAATACTACTGGCCATGTATGGCTTCCAGCATTTCCTTGGAGAAAACCCAGATTCGGCACATCTATCCTCGCACGGACTACTATACACTCTTGAGCACGCCTTCTTGCCTGCGGAGACGACCTTGAAACTCGTTGGATGGACCGCCATCCTCCTATCTGCGGGATTGGGGCCATTCATCGCTGCTCGTATGCATGGTGGGCGCCTTGATGATGGTGAGGTTGCAACACCGATGGTTTCCTGGTTGGTCGATCTTTCGGGAAGGGCAGGTCACACCGACGTGGGCGAACTCGCTGAAGGTGGATTCGCACAAGCACTTCACAACCGCCTATACATCGATGATTTCTATGAATATTTGATTGCCAAGACAATTATCCCATTGGCGAAGATTTCCGCATGGATTGACAAGAATTGGGTGGATGGTGTCATCAAAGGAATTGAATCTGGAAGTCAATCGACAAGTGCCTGGTTGCGACAATTCACCACTGGACGCGCAAGCGACTACCTGCTCATGGCCACAGTCGGCATGCTGGCCATCATCGGCATTCTATGGGGGGTGGCGTGAATGGAGATTACAGAAATTATCACAATGCTCGGCAACCCGTTAACTGTTCTCACCCTGCTGCCAATCACTGGCGCACTGCTGCTGATGCTCGTTCATTGGATGGCAGATGGTGAGAAGCGAGAGATGCTAGCCAATCCGATTCGATTAGTCAACCTCAGCATCGCTCTGCTGATGTTGCTCATGGCGACCCTCATCGGCTTAGAGGAAACATTCGGATTGGCGTGGGGCGAATACCTGTATCAGAACTGCGAAGTCGGTGCTGTGAGCACCGGTTCCTGCACATTGATCAGCAGCATCGGAGTCTCATGGCACGTCGGAATCGACGCGCTTTCGTTCCCAATGGTCTGGCTGACCACACTATTGATTCCGATTACCATGGTGGTAGAGTGGAATGCCAAGAAGGGTGCATACTTCCACAGTCTCATCCTGATGATGGAAGGAGCACTCATCGGGGTATTCGTCAGTCTGGATTTGTTTGTCTTCTATGTATTCTGGGAATTGACATTGATTCCAATGTTCTTCCTGATTCTGATGTGGGGTGGCAGTGACCGCCGTTACGCTGCACAGAAGTTCTTCATCTACACCTTCACGGCCAGCGTATTCATGCTCGCAGGCATCCTTGTGATGTACTTCAACAACGATGCGAGTTGGGTTGGCAACATCACTGGTAAATCGTTTGATTTCATTCTGATGGAAACCAGTACGAACTTCATAGCAGCCGAGGGATTGCGCAGCGTCGTCTTCCTGCTGATGCTGATTGGATTTGCAACCAAGATGCCGAGCGTACCCGTTCACACTTGGTTGCCTGATGCCCACGTACAGGCCCCTACTGCGGGATCGATGTTGCTAGCTGGCGTTATGCTGAAGATGGGTGCGTACGGCTTCCTTCGCCTCGGTGTGACACTCTTCCCCGATCAGGTCATCCAATTCCAAACACTACTGCTAGTGCTCGGTATGGTCAGCCTCGTCTATGGCGCCGTAGTTTGCCTTGGGCAGATGAACCTCAAGCGCATGGTCGCCTATTCTTCGGTGAGTCACATGGGACTCATCTTCCTCGGTGTAGCCACACTCCAACCACTTGGAATCGCCGGTGCCATCTTCATGATGTTCGCGCACGGTATCATCAGCCCACTCTTGTTCGCAGTCTGTGGTTCATTCAAGCATCATTATCACACGCTGGAGATCGATTCCATGCGTGGTTTAGCCCACCATAGTCCGTGGATGAGTGCCCACATGATGGTTGGATGGATGGGCAGTCTTGGACTACCTCTGATGGCTGGCTTCGTTGCTGAGGTTGCAGTTCTCATCGCTTTCTACATGGCCTTCGGTTGGTGGGTCATTCTACCCGCTCTCACACTCATCATCACTGCCGCTTACTACCTGTGGAGCATGCAGCGCACAATCTTCGAAGGTGAAGGGGAGGCTCAACTTCCACCAACAATGCGCGATGAGGAGCCTCGCGATATCACATGGCATGAGAACACAGGAATGCTCATTCTTGGTGCTCTGGCAATCATCTACGGTATTTATCCAGACTTCTTCGGGATGTTTGAGATGATGTCTGATTGGGCATCTCTATTGGTTGAGAACGTCATTTATCCCCCGGAGGTGAACCCATGAACGTAGGTACGCTGTTCAGCGGCCCTGACATGGTCGCGACATTGATGCCCGAGTGGATTCTACTGCTCGGCATTGTGGCGATGATTCTCGTGCCCAATTTGGGCAACGCAACATTCCGTCTGCCGATTCCAGGTACGAGCATCCGAATTCCCTACCTCATCGGTGGAAAGCGATTCTCTGTTACTGGAGATCCTCGGATGCCTGCAGCGATTGCAGCCTTCACACTCTTCGCCTCATTCATCACTGCCCTATTTAGTCAGATGCTTGATTCAGGCGTCGGTGTCGCTGAAGCCTGCGTGACGATGAATGGCTTAGTTCAGGACTGTGCTTCAGATGGCACGCATATTCTGCGTGTCGATGCTTTCAGCCGCTTGATGGAGATGATCTTCACGGGTGCATTGCTTCTCGCGCTCATCGCCAATTGGGATCGATTGCCGGCAACTCCCCACCACCGTATTGCTCTCAAGACTCAAGATGACGAAGTCGTAGAAACTCGACGTCTAGCCCGTCTGTTGAACAATCGAAGACAAGTCGACTTCGCCTTACTCATTCTGATGGTCGCTCTGGGCATGTGCACCGTCGCTCTTTCGACCAATCTGTTCATTCTATTCGTCGGCCTTGAATTGGCGAGCATGGCTTCCTATGTTCTAATCGCATTCAACAAGGAAACGCAGGAGGGCCCAGAAGCTGGTGTGAAGTATTTCATCGTTGGAAGTGTGGCCAGTGCCATTGGCCTATACGGTATCTCAATGCTGTACATTTGGAATGGTGATTTGGCCATTTACGGCTCTGGAGGCCTCGCTGCAAAGTGGGCCACTGAAGGGCCCAATGGATTGGCAACCATTGGTCTTGGGATGATGTTGGTAGCGTTTGGATTCAAGGTCAGTGCTGTTCCATTCCACTTTGCGGCACCCGATGCATATTCAGGGGCCAGTGGACCGGTTGCTGGCGTTCTTGCAACTGCGAGCAAGGCGATGGGCTTCGTCGCTCTAATGCGTGTACTCATCGGCATTACATTGGCTGATGATGGCAGTGATTGGACAATCCTCATTGGCGCTATTGCCGCGATTACCATGACATGGGGTAACATTGCAGCATTGGGCAGCCGAAACCCGAAGCGAATGTTGGCGTATTCCAGTGTTGCCCACGCGGGATATATCCTAGCTGGTATTGCTGCCATCGGTGCGCTTGGACCGGGCGAAGGAAGCCAATTGATTGCAACAGCTATCATGTTCCACCTGGCTGTGCTGGTCACGTTCAAACTAGGGGCATTCCTTGTCATTTCTCTGCTGGAATGTGAAGGTCGAGGATACGAACTGGAGCACTATCATGGCCTTGCTCGTCGCGATCCGTTGATTGCTATCTCGATGATGATTTTCATGTTGGCATTGGCAGGCGTTCCACCTCTGGCTGGCTTCCTATCGAAGTTGATGATGGTAAGTGGCATCATCTCAAGCACGGTTGGCGATGTCACCGGAGCCAGCCTTTCAGAAGCCATGGATTCTCTATCCTGGGTGTTCTGGTTGGCCATTCTTATCTTCATCAACAGTGCGATATCCTTGTTCTATTATCTGCGAATATGTGTCGTCATGTTCTATGATGAATCCGACCGCAATCTGCGCCTATCGAGGGCCCCAATGCTCAGAATCGCAATCATGCTCTGTACGATGGGTGCAGTTGTCTTTGGATTCGGTGTATTGGCAGATGTCCTAGCATCGGCGGCTGCAGATGCTGCTGCGGCACTGTTTAGTTGAGCCAAGGCCGTCAAATAGCGCCCCTCTTTGGCGCCTCCGTGTTTATGTAGGGCGGTCGATTCGGCGGGCTGTTACCATGGGACGACGTCGAGAGGAAACAGTCGATGAAGAGTTGCTCGCGCAGCTTGAAGGCGATTCCAGCGACAAGATCAGAGTCCCACTTCCCAATGTGAGAATCAACGAAATGTTTGCCATTGCCGACCAGATTCTGGGCGGTCGAAGGGTCCGGGTCGTCTGCGCGGATGGAGAGACCCGTTTGGCTCGAATTCCAGGGAAGATGCGCCGGCGCCAATGGGTGCGTGAAGGAGATCTCATCGTCGTTCAACCTTGGGATTTCCAAGATGCCAAAGCCGATGTGAAGAAGCGCTATTCCAAGACACAATCCCTCTATCTATCTCGAAAAGGAGTCCTGCCTGAAATTGTAGACTTATTTGGCAGCGGAACCGAAACTTGGGATGATCTTGACGATGCAGGTATTTTCGGTGGAGGCGACGATGCCGAACCGGAGGCTGCACCGGTTGAAGAAGAGGTCGAATCTGTTGAAGAAGCAGAAGAAACTGAAGAAATCACCGATGAAGAACCTGTAGCGGATGAACCTGAACCCGCACCGGCGGCTGAACCAGAGCCATTAGATGACGTAACTGACGACGACATCGACAGCCTGTTCGGCCCAGCATAGGAGGTGTAATCATCGCTCGGCGCCGCAAGGCTCGTCGCGAAGGCGAGTCTCGTGATTGGGCGGAATTGGGAGATTCTGAGAATGTCGATTTGGATGCGGACCCCACGGAAGTTGAACTTTCAATAGAGGCCGAGAATATCGCTCTCGCAGAAGAGAAATGGAATGCCGCTGATGCTGAGAAGCACCTTCACTCTGAAATGGACAAGAAACAGGATTCTTGGTCGTGGATGAAGGAGAAGAAATACGCTTCGATTTTCAAAGAGATTGAGCACCGATTGGAGGGCGTTCTAGGCACGGGTAAGTTTGAGTGGGTAGATCGTCGTGTTTTTGACCAAGTTTTCGATCAGCGCACACTTCTTGCAATCTACAAACTGATGCAACAGGGGCATATCGACACCCTTGATTGGCCAATCGCTCGTGGGAAAGAAGCGCACGTGTTCCATGCTACTACACCCAATGGAGTGGCTGCAGTGAAGATTTTTCACACCAGCAATGCTGTGTTCAAAGGACTAATGCAATACATTGAGGGTGACCCAAGATTCGGCGGACTTCGCCGCCGTCATCACGAACTGGTCAATATCTGGGTCAGGAAAGAACACCGCAATATGATGAGGATGTCCAAGCATGGTCTGCGTGTTCCAGAACCACATGCCCTCTTTCGAAATGTACTGGTCATGGATTATCTGGGAAATTCAGAAGGACCAAGCCCACGACTCCGCGATGTCGAGGTTGAGGATGCAGCACCCATATTCGATGAATTGTTGAATTGGTTGCGAGTGTGTTGGCAAGAAGCGGACCTCGTCCATGCAGATTTCAGTGAATACAACATCCTCTGGCACCAGGGTGAGCCACGAATCATCGACGTAGGCCAAGCAGTGACGAAAGCCCATCCAAATGCGGAGGAATTCCTCGTTCGCGATGTCACTAGATTGGTTGAATGGGCACAGAAGCAAGGTGTTGATGTTGATGTGGCCGAAGCCATGGCCAACGTACTATACTGATTATTCTTCTTCGTATTCAATCGATTCGTCTTCAGCGAGTTCCATCATTTCCCCGACTTCTCCTTCATCATCTGGGTTGACTTGCGCATCTTTGTATCGACGTTCTCTCTTGAGTCGAGCAGCATCAAGGCCCGGTACCAGTGCCTCAAATCGATCACTATCACCTCTAGTATCGATGGATTCCAGATTGCGTGAGGACATGCGTTTCTTGCGGCGTTCGGTTTCAAGATGCTTCAGAACAGACGAATGCTCCGCGCCCTGCAACAATCTCTCAATCGCTTGACCAGCCAACGGGAGCGCCTCTTCATCACCGATAATCACAACGGTGGAACCGTAGATTGCGATTTCTGAACCCGAATGCTCTTCAATCAATTCTCGAATTCGTCCATTACGACCAATCAGTCTACTTCGAATTCGTCTTTGTTGGTTGGGACTCTTCCCTACATATTCTCGCATATCATAGAGTCTGAGATGATGATCGTCATTGAGCAACTGAAGAGCTCGTTCCGGATTCATCCCTCTGCCAATGGCGCGAATAACATCGGGGAGTTTCATACGCAGAATTGGATCAAATTCCTCGTTCCATTCCACGGAGACATCGCCACTGGTCGAATCGATGTGGAGTGATGATTTGGTGGCTTTCTCCAGTGCCCGACGCGTGGCGCCCTTACGTCCAATCAATACCGCAATTCGGTCTTGGGGAATTCGGGCGAGGCCTTCCATCGGCCCCCGCGACCGGGGGCTCCTCTTTCAAGACGCCGATTCCCGACGTTTGAGTACTCGACTGGCAAACAAGCCTGCAAGAAGCAAGAGCACTAGGTCTGGTGCAAAGCCAGACACCGAGCCGATGACCTCCGGGTTCGCTGCTCCGATGAGGAGGAATGCCTCATTATTACCCTCGTCACGTTCAGAAATCGAGTCATCAGGGTCAACGATGACGCGTATGTCAAATTCACCCGCTGTCAGCAATGTGATGTCCACAACAACTCGCTCTTGTTGATCCATGAGAGACCCCGTACTGATTGCAACCGAATTCAAGGTTGTCCATTCAGTCATTGAATCACGGCTCGCTGGGGCACTTTCAACTCGAACAACGACGCTCCCGGGGTAGACTTCGTTGGTGTCGATATTGGCTTCAAGTTGGACCGTATCTTGCGAGCCAGCTCGTACAACGAGGCGATCCAGTGATGCATCGGAGATGGAGAAGTCAAGCCCCGGTAAGATGAGGAAATGTGAAGCCGGAGTGGTGACCGTATTTCCTGCCGTATCGACGAGTGTTGAACGTAGAGAAAGGAATTGCCCGGCACGAGTAGACCAATCGATTGCAGCGGAGAGTGAGTTTGAGGTCCCTGAACCTACACTGAGCCAATCGGAAGAAATGTCAGGCGTTGAACCCGCGCCATTGGAATCAAATCCGTATTCAATACTGCATGAGGTGGTGGCAATTCCGGCATTTGCATCGGTTGCATCGATACTGACCGCCACTTGTCCACTCAGGGAATCTGTAAGTTCCGGCAGAATCCATCCCCCTGCCACAGGTGCAGAACGATCAATCATCATCGTCACGTCGAGTGAATCACCGATGTTACCGACTCGATCCACGGCACGAAATTGAATCGTGCGCACACCTTCGTCCAAACTCATCGACCCAGAACCTGCAGACCCAATATCTGCCCATTCATCAGTACTATCGCGTACGTGGTAGGTGGTAATCCCAGATCCATCATTGTCTGTTGCTCCGCTGGATAAACCGTTGAAAATCAGGGTTGTTGCATCACTCCAACTCCCCGTGGCCACCGATAGCGATGGCGTTCCTACTTCAGGTCCACTTCGATCAATTCCGATGTGAATGGAGGTCTGCGCTGAATTTCCGCCTTCATCAAACACCGATAGAACGGAATTCCATGTTCCTTCTGTTAAGTCACCAGGAGACCATGCCCAGGAGTTGAGAATTGTACCCGGACCATCTTGTGGTGGATTTCCTGAACCTGGAACATTCGTGAGTGTTGCATGTGAGAGGTGCGAATCTGAGCCATTCCAATCGAAATTCATCGTTCCAGCCTCATCTGTGGTGAACCATGCCCGGCTAATTGTCGAAGAACCGTCTCCAATCACTGCCCCAGATGTACTCAACGTGAGACCGGTGGGTGCTGTGTTGTCGATGGTGAAGGTCGGACTCACCACCCAACCTGTCGTGGTTGAATTGGCCAAGGTCCCTTCAATTCTCAATTGATAATCCCCATCACTATGTGAACTGGTGTCCCAAGCAGACAACCAAGGCGCATTTGTCACATTAGCAATTGAAGTCCACACTGATCCATCGGATACTTCGATATTGATGTAATCCATGTCTACCACATTGGTCATGAGAATCGTGTACGTTCCAGAGACAACCTGACCTGCATTGGGGCCGCCACTGAAGTCCAAATCATCGCTCCGACCTGCCGATGCATCGACTGTCATCCACGCTCCATGTGGTACAGCACAGAGCAGAATCACCACAAAAGTGGAGAGAAAGACACGGCGAGAAAGCATCGGCACCAATCCTCCCACAATATGCACCGCCCTTCAAGGCTTTCCAATGGGGCCCGCAACGCCGTCCCTTGCATGGGGTTATCAGGCGATTTCGGAAGCAGGTTTGAAGTGCCTTGGCTGTTCTCCTAAACTCATGGAGCGGCCCCCGCTAGCACATATCCTGTGCGCTCTCCTCTTCCTTGCGCCGTTATTGGCAATCTCCAGTTCAGTTAGCGCTGAATTGTCCGGGGACGTCGCTTTCAGCACTGAGGGCCTTTCGATGAGCCCTTCAACTGCCGTTGAAGGAGGGGACGTCACATTCACACTTTCACTACAGAATGTAGCGAATATCATCGCAGAAGATGTCGCTGTTGAGTTCCACAAGAACAGCTTCCAGATGGGCAACCCCTCAGCATTAGAATTTGTAGACATCGATGCAGGTTCGTTTGAAGATGTCAACTTTGTTTGGACGAATTTGGCATGGGGCGATGGCGAACAGACACTGGTTATTCGAGTCAATCACAACGATGATCCAAAAATCATCTCCCATGATTTCGATGTCGAGGGTTTGGCCAACCTTCGATTTGCACATTTTGAATTGTCTCCCGCTTCAGGAGCACACGAGGGCGATTCGATTCAAATCCAAATCAAGGTTGAAAATTCAGGACATGCGGATGCCCCTACCAGCCATCTTGACCTGACAGTTGCAGGAAGTGCCAATCTTCTCTCTGTCTCTTCTCTGCAAGCAGGAGACAGTGTGTGGATGAACCAAACTGCGACAGCACCGGCTGCAGGTACATACGACATCATCGGCGTTGTCAATGCAGACAGTGGAGATAATATCGTTGAATCGACCACTGCTGATAATTCTCAATCCCGTTCTATGATTATCGATACATTGCCTGATTACCGACATGCTGACGGCCCCACTGTCGTGGCAGACCCCGGTTTGTCCGGTCCTTGGACGGTGAGTGGCACCATCGCACGAGATGGAGGCACTGGCACGACCTCCGCGCCACTCGAAATCCGTATTCAGAACGGAATAACTTTGGAAATCGTCAATCTATCATTCACTGATGCCGACGCCTTTGCTGAGTATTCTGTCTCCATCACTTCCGGTGATTTGACAGATCCTACACCAGGCGACATACACCTAGATTTGGAAATCGATTCATCATGGAATGTCCCCCAGTCAAATCCCTTCAATAATCTGCAATCAGCCGTTCTCACCATCTATCAGGAACCCAACGTTGTCGTCACGGGGGCCTCACCGCAGACACCGACAACCACGCCGGGTAACATGATTACATTTACAGTGACATTACAGAATGTTGGTATGGTAACTGCAACCGGAGATTTGACGGCCACCTTTGATGGAGAATTTATTGAAACCAAGGCACTCTCAATTCCACCTTCAAACACTGGGAATCAGGGCCAAATCAGTGCAACATTCACTGCTATTGCAGAAGGGGTAACACGTGATATTCCCTTTGAGGCAAGTTGGACCAAGACGCCAGGATCTTACGATCGATTGGAAACAGATAACGTTGCAACCACTTCAGTCAGCCTGATTTCTGACCTTACACTAAGATTTCTTCTAGGCACGGAAGGTTGGTCTGCCGGACCACCACTTTACGCTGGATACACCTATGTCTATTCAATAGACGCCGTCGCAGATATCGGTTCAGGTGAGGAAACCTTCGATTGTGTCGATCGCGCAACTGGAACAACTCTGGATACCACAACTCCACTCGTGTTTGAAACCGGTGGACAAGCGACCATCCGCTGTGAGATTGATGTGGGGGTGCCCGGGGAAATTGAACTCTCAATCACACCTCATGGAACCAGCGTGACACCCCACGCAAAGAAATGGAACGTAGAGCGTGAAGGAGGTGTAGATGTTGGTGAAGAGGACGACTCTAAGTCAATTCTTCTCTTTGCAGTTGCCGGGTTTGTAGCTTTGATTGCATTGATTGGTGCCGTTGTTCTCACTCGACGTGGATTGGCGGATGCCGATCGGGAAACATACGACCTTTGTCCAGCATGTGATGGAGATATTGAGGGCGATGAAGACATTTGTCCACACTGTGATTTCGATCTTCGAGTCGGTAGGGCAAAATTCCACGATTGCCTCGATTGCAATTCTACCATTCCTTCGATGCTCGAACATTGCCCATATTGTGGTTCTGAGCAAGATATCAGCACCCATTATTCACGCCGTGAACGCAAATTCAAGTCACTACCAGAAGTGTCTGAAGTTGAGCCTGAGATTGAAGAAGAAGATGATAGCGAAATTGTCCGGGGTCACGAGGGCTTCGACAAGCACGCAGGTTCTCTCGGTTTCAACGAGGAGCAATGGGAAGGAGAGTGGGACGAAAATATCACAGAAGCAGAGGCTTATTTCGATACCCAGGAGACAGATATCCTCGCCACGGAAGCATCTGACACGGTAGACCCCGAAGACGAGGATACCGTGGCCTCCACTGAACTGAGTGAAGCCATGGACGAAATGCCAAGTCACGATTTAGATTCATTCCTTGGTGATGTTGAATCACGTCGACATTTGTCGGATGCGGATGTTGAGTTAACTGCCTCGGATGCTGACTACCGGGAAGAGATCTTTGAATTGACAGGCGAAGATGGAGTTCTACCGGGGCAGCAGGTCAATGTCGATGCAATGATTGACAACACCGTGGTTGGAAATGAAGTCCGTTCTGCGAGCAGTGATTTCACCATCCTCAATGAACCTGAACCTTCCACTAAGATTGAGCCCGAATCAGAATCAATCGAGGAAGATTCCAGTTCAAAGCGACGTGGCGTCCGCCGTCGCAAGAAGGAAGAGTGACACCCCCGGGGGGCCGTCAGACAGAAATGCCCTCCCCTACACCGAAGGGGTAGGGGAGACATCGATGCCCGTCTTGCGCAGTCAAAAAACGATGAGCGCCATCATGGCGTTACTTTTCGTAACGATGGCTATGCCTGGATGCCTCTCCCTAGTGATTGGACGAGAAATGATGGAAAGTGCCCGGGGATTCCCCGAGGTCCGCGAAATGAGTACACCCTACGATTTGTCACACACATTCGTTATCGATGGCACTGGAGCGCTTCCTACCCAAGTTCAGAAAACGATGACCGAACAGATTTCGATTGATCACACAGTTCAGGAAATCATCATCAATTTCCAAACATCTGTCAATTATTATGCCGGGGATTCAGATCAGCGTTATGTCCATGTTGAACTATTGTCGTGTGACGACAGCGGCTCCAATTGTGATACATCTAATCCGATTTACGAAGTGATGGCAGACAACGGCTCTTATCCGCAGACACGAACAGAATTGGATTGCAACTTGGATCCCTGTGAAAGTGGTCTATGGCGCTTGACAGTAGATGGTCGTGGCATGGGTACGGATACAGGAGTTGGCCTACTTGATTTCCAAGATTCTTGGGTGCTTCGCGTGACGGTGATTCGACCCTGTCTAGCATTCCCAGAAAATCCGGAAGAATGTACACCCACGGTCGACTTTGACTAATCAGACCAAACTCTGTGGACACATCTTCCGTCGCGAACAATTGCGACACTTACCAGGCCTCTCGTGGTTTCGCTGTGCCCCGCCTTCAACCATGAGGCGCTGAATTTCTTGTATTGAATTAGTCAAATCAGCCCTTGCCAAATCATCCCACGGGACTGTGAACAGAGCCTCACCTCCATAGCGTAGAATTCCATAATCTGGTATCGTACCAGTCGTATTGCTCACTAGGTGAAGATAGGCTAGCAATTGCATCCGATGACTATCATGGGGTTCTTTGGGAATCTTGCCAGTCTTCTGTTCGACTGGGATAAATTGATTGTCAATCTTCACAATTTGATCTGGTCGTCCACGCACACCAATTTCTTCATCGACGAGCAACGCAGCACTTTCTCCTGCATCATCACTGTATGCTAAGATGTCATCCTTTGCCAATCCAGCATCTTCTCTTGCATCTCCTGCTTCTCGTTCCGAGGTGAGTACTCTGTGCAATTGCCATGCTGTGAACAGCAACCATGCCAATGTAGCCACGATGAGAGAAAATGTCAGAATGGTTCTATTTTGCCCCCAGTAAATCGCCAAACCGTGTAATGCAACTGCAATTGAAGCCAACAACAATCGAGCCTCTGTGACTCCACCTTTGCCAAAGTCACTATCATTTTCAGTGCTGTATTCAGGTTCAAATGGAGACATCATTTTTTCACTCTGCAATCCACTACTATCGATTAGTGGAGGCTGGGCCAATCCGAAGGGCCGCCCCAACCATCGTCGCCAAGGTAGGGAGATGAGCATGATGGCTAACACAAGCCAAACGACAGCCAACATGATGAGATATCGACCCATATCCTGAATGAATTCCTCGGGAATCACTCCTTCACCAACGAAGAAGAAAGCTGCTGAATCAGCAGAAAGTGCACATAATACTGTAATCCACCAGGACCAAATCACCAATTCACGTGATGCATGATCTTCAGAGCGCTTGAATTCTTGCATCTTTGAATGAATTTTGTCGTGCGCAACCATGCCTTTCTCAATCGCTTCACCTTCTCCACTGACGCCTGCTTTCGACAATTGCCACGACACGGGGCAGTAGGTGTGCCGTTCCAAATCGGATGCAGAAACCGGGAGCGGAACCCCCTTCAAATTCGCCCAATAACCATCCTTTCGTTGGTTTCCTTCAGAGATTGGACTCGAAAGGTTCATGGCGGCTTCAACCGATTTATCTCCGCCCATGAGGGAGAGAGAATCCATTGAAAGTTAAGCATTCTTCCGACATGCCTCGCTACCGTGCTTTTGATTCACCATCGCCTTCTATTCGTGTCACTGCATTGAAAAATCTCGTGTACGCGAGCGAAGCGGTTATGAAGAGTGGGTGGGTGGCGAGGCCGCCGAGGCAATGTCATGACCGATTCAATGCTGGTTCCTCATGAAACCTACGAGGTTCACAAGGTTCACATTGGTGCGCTCCAGAAGAGTGCGGACATGAAACCCTTCCTCAGTGACGAACAAGGAGATGGCTCAGGTCTACATTTGATTGATTTGGAACATACCGATTCTAGAATGCGCATCGTTGCTCAATTCCTCAACCGATACGACTCAAGTCGCATTCTGGTCGTCAGCGCACGTCAATACGGTCAGCGCCCCGCCCGCATGTTTGCTCAGTCAATCGGCGCCAAGCACATAGTAGGTCGATTCATCCCAGGCACATTGACTAACCCTCGTCTTCGAACTTACATCGAACCTGAACTCATCGTTGTAACCGACCCACAGGCGGATCAACAGTCACTCTCAGAAGCGGTTAGCAGTGGCATGCCCGTCGTCGCCATTTGTGATGCTAACAACAATCTTCGAAATGTTGATCTCTGCTTGCCAGCTAACAACAAGGGCCGCCAGAGTCTGTCCTTGATTTACTGGCTCCTTTCCCGCGAAGTTCTCAAGGGCCGCGGCACAATGGATGACGATACATGGGCTACCATGCAAGATGTCAACGATTGGGAATCCACTTTCTGAGTTGTCTCAGTGAGGTGGGATCATGCCAGAACAAGTTCCATTGTTCCTAGCACCAATGTCTGGTGTGACCGATGTGGCATACCGATTGTTGGCACTAGAGGCCGGCGCTGATTTTACTTCGACAGAATTCACTGCGGCCAGTGGCCTCAGCCGTCAAGATGCCAGATCGTGGGCCAAAGTTGAAACTCATCCACGGGAAGCCCCATTCATCCCACAAATTTTTGGCGGTATCGAAGATGAAATGGTCGAAACATCTCGCCTACTTTCGAAAAGTGCGGATGTCATCGACCTCAATTTTGGATGTCCCGCGCCAAAGGTCACCAAGACTTGTGCTGGCGCGGCGATGATGGCCGATCCAGACAATCTCATTTCTATGGTTGAACGCTGCATACAGGCCAGCGAAGTCCCGGTCTCAGTGAAGATGCGATTGGGAACCAGTCAAAATACCATCACCGTCTTTGAAATCGCTGAGCGATGTGCCCAACTCGGTGTATTGCGAATCTGTGTTCATGGACGCACACTATCTCAGAAATATCGCGGAGATGCCAATTGGGATATGATTCG
Source organism: Candidatus Thalassarchaeaceae archaeon (assembly GCA_030751995.1). GTDB lineage: Archaea > Thermoplasmatota > Poseidoniia > Poseidoniales > Thalassarchaeaceae > MGIIb-P. The sequence continues at coordinate 13,968 of JASMFB010000002.1, read as the reverse complement.
CCAAGTGGTCGATATTGCAGAACCCTATGGTGTTCCTGTGATTGCCAACGGTGACATCATTGGTGCAAAGAGTGCCGCCCGTTGCTTGGAAGTAACTGGCGCATCTGGATTGATGATTGGTCGGGGTGCCATTGGTGATCCCTGTATATTTGGAAGAATAAAGACGGAATTGGGTTGGGGGGATTTCGATGCCCCTTGGGGCGACGCTAATGAGGCTGGCCAGAAACATTGGGCATGGAATCGCTACGTCGAATTGGTCGACGAAATTGGAGGCCCCTATGCGGCTCGCAACATGAAACAACATGCCATCTCATTCACCAAGGGTCTTCCTGGTAGTAGGGAATTGAGGCCACACCTTCACGCCATCAAGGATTTCCGTTTGATTGGAGAACCACTGAATATGGCATTTGAAGGATATGCGAACCGAAGTCACAACACATTGGCTGTCCCTGAGGCAATCGCCATGGCAGAAGGGTTGAAACATCATGAATTCAAACGCTGATGTTAATTATTAAGATTTAACTCAAAGGAATAATTATTCCTTCAACGCCTTTTCAAGCGTCTCTGCAACTCTCTTTATTCGTCTGAAAGTTCGATCCGATTTTGCCAGTACACGCTCACAAACCTGGCTGGACTTGGCGCCACACAGGCGCCACCCGATAGCCAACTTTCCACCGAGCATGTTGAGCATAATCATCTGTTCATTGGGAGAAACACCAGAGAAGATTTTCTCACACTTCTCTACATTGAATGAACCGTCTTTCAGAGCCTTGACCACCTTCTTGGCAACCTTCTCATCAATGCGAGAAAGCCCACCCTTCTTCATCAGCCAATCACTGCCTCGGCGACCATGTTGTGCTTGGAGTGCAGACCACAAGGTGACCGGTAACCGATCCAATCGTGGAACCCTCTCTGCTAGACCTGCGGCTCTGAATCTGTCCAAGGTGCGTGTCAGTCGTGGCCGAGTCGTCCCCCAGTGTTCCAGAGCTTCGTCCAGCGATAGAGGCGAATGTGCTGCCAGCAGATGTTCAAACATCAGGCGCCCCAGTGGTGCGCTTCCGTCTGCTGGTCGACGTACGCGATCCCCTAGTAGACCTAGGTCAACTAGGAAAGCATCCATTTCGTCCTGACCTTCAGTTAGAGGTACCCTTCCTCGAATCTGGATGTGGAACGGTGCATCACCCCTCTTATCCGGGACAATGGACATTCTCGTATCGCTCTCTGCCATCCATCCTTCAAGCGCGCGAAGTCGTTGTTCCAAGACCAGCCGTGCTTCTGTAGCCATAATCTCGACCGCATTTGAGAGCGATCCGTTGCGAAGATGATGCACTCGCCAACCATCTCGATTCACGGCCGCAGTGAGTCCACATTCGTTGAGCTTGCCGAGTTGGTATTGTGTTGCGGTCGGAGACAGGCCCAATTCATCACCCAAGGTCTGGGCATCCCACCCCTGTCCCGGATTGGCAAGCATATGTTCGCAGAGAATTCGGTGGATAGGGGAATGCACCCCTTCACCAGTCCATTCGTCCCCGGTCCGACGGACTAATTCCAGCGTGTCCAGCAACCAACTGACCAGTTGATTGACGTCTCGACTGCCTGCGGGTGCAGGCTGCTCGGCCAATCGCATGTTCAACATAGGTAATGCCCGGGGCAGGGGGGCTCAAAACCCCTCCGACATCAGAAGTGACTCAGACCTAACTATGTCGTCTCACGTTGGAACGCGAGTTTACTCAGGAAGAGGTCGCTCATCTAGCCATTCGTATTCGATGCCAGAGGTTTGCAATCCCTCGAGATGTGGCGCTAATTTGAGTTCGTGGCTGTGAATAATTCCACGACGACGCAAGACCTTGATAGCAGAGTGGATAGTAGCTCTAGAGCGACCCATCTCTCGACTTAGTTCGGCCTGACTCTTGGGTTGCGGCGCCTTCATCAACCTGGCCACAACGATGCGCTGAGCACCGGAAAGTCCGACCGGCATCATTCGCGCAGCACGCTGTGAATCGCCAACATTCATCTCTCGCAGAATCTCGATTTGCTGCGGGGCGCCAGCGTAGTGGCAAGATCGACCATTGACAGGGACCACAGTGATTGAGCGATTTGAGATTAGAACGTCGAGATGATGGCGGAGGGTACCGTTAGCTGCCCCCAGTTCACGCTGCAACTCTCGGTAGGCTAGACCAGGTTGGGTATCGAGAACTTGCAGAATCCGCTGACGTAACGGATGTTCCCATGGATTGGTTTCTCGGCTCGAAATCACTCCTGTGGCGGCCCAATTCCAAGGCATAACTGCACCAAGGCTGGCACCTACTGCAGCCACTCCGGCCATGAGCCAAGGACGCTGACGGTGCCATTGCTGAAGCAGTGCCATCGAATCCCTTTGGGATTCAGTGCTTATTGAAGCAATTGGTCCAGTGTTCGGACATAGAGTGGCCTATGTCTGACTATTCTTACTGGACCGATCCCTTCTGCAACTTCATGTAGGCAACCAATGGACCCAATAATCGACCTGCACGCAAACCGTGCTCGGTCAAACGATACGTGACACGGACTGGCGGACCATCGACAACGATTCTGTCAATCAATCCATTTTCTGTACACTTGCGAAGTTTATCTGAAAGCGTTCGACTTGAAATTCCCACCAACAATTTTCGCAACTCATTGAAGCGGCGATCCCCCGCAATGTACAATGTCGCTAGGATTTCAATGGTCCAACGACTGGTGAAAACATCCAGCGCATCCACAGAGGCTTCAACTTCCCAAGCGATGTCATGTACTCCGAAGGCTGGGTTATCTCTCAAACGATTACCACCAAAAATTTGGCGAATTCTCGCACCCATTCCTTCAGTGGTCACGATACTGGATTCAATCTCTAGCATATCTTCAGGGGACAATATCATTGGAGGTTCTGGCATCATTTTCACCAAGGTGTTATTCAGGTAACGTGGTGTGGAAGTTGCACCTTAATTTAAACGTTACAACTCCTCAGTCTAAATATGACCGTGTACACCAGTTTACTATCAACACTGGTTGGAGGGTTACACATGGATGCATGGTTAGAGAATTGGATTGATGAATTGGAAGCAGAATACGAGGGACTCAAAGCGGTTGAGAGAAAACATTTGGCAGAGAAATCCACCCATCGATCAATCCTAGGGTTGCTGGCCCTGGCTCGCCGCAATTAGGGCATTGGCCTAACGCAATCATCGAATGATGATGACTTGGTTTGGATTGTTGGCCTGATGGACCAATTGAGGCATGATGAGTGCATCAATGACCCAACCTATTCCAAAACCACCAAAGGTGAAAAGGTACAGAATCCCCATACCAACGTGACCAAGATAGAAGCGGTGTCCACCAATCAGGCCTAGGAAGAACCACATCAAATAGGCCACAACGACATCTTTGGATCCCGTTGAGGGGATGTATGTCGCCGCTGGGGCGTAGGTTTGCTGCACGACGGCCTGTACGGGTACTTGCTGGACAACTGGTTGAGGTGCAGCATGGTAATGATTGTGCACTACATTCCCGGTATGCACATTTCCTCCGACAACACTGTCCTGCATGGCCGGCGCTTGGGACGGGTCTGGTTGCATTCAATCCCCACACAGCGACACATGGTGGAGATGATGATGGCTTCGGTGTTACGAATCACGAATTAGTGTACGTAGGCCGACGTCCTTCAATGAGTGCTGACAATCCCTCTAGAGCATCAGCCGTACCGAATATATCGTCTAGGTTCGACAGTTCCAGAGCCAGCCCTGCATCGAGGTCATCTCCGGTTTCAACAGCTCCGTCGAGTAGTTCATTGGCTATCCGTAACGCGATTGGGGCTACTCGGCTGAGGGACTTCAGTTGACGGCCGACGTTGCGATCCTCGGCATCAAATCCATCGGGACACGAACCGTTGAGCAGTCCAGAAATGTTACCATCACTGTAGAACGCATTGGCAAAAGCCGCGACTGGATGACCTGTGTCACGAGGTGTTCCGGGATACTTGTTCGCCGGCTTGCCCGATGCAGAAATCGATTCCACAGTCTCGCTGACCTCAGCAGGTTCGACAAGATGTGTGAGAATTCCAAGGGCATCCGCCGTCTTTGAATCGACAAAATTGCCAGCAAGCACGGCCCAGCGTGCGGCCTCAATACCGCAGATGCGGACGGTACGCTGCGTCCCACCCAAGCCCGGATAGATTCCGATGCTGGTTTCGGGAAAGCGGAACTGGCTGCGTCGGGTGCCGACTCGATAGTCACAGGCTAGGGCAAGTTCAAGTCCACCACCGAGAGCTAGGCCTGTGGTTAGGGCAATTGTGGTCTTGGGACTGTTCTCCAATTTGTTGAGAACTTCATGGCCGTTGGCAGTGAAATCATAGATGTCAGAGATAGAATCAGCACGGATTTTGTCGACGAAGAACTTGACATCCGCTCCAGCGACAAAGGCCTTTCCTGCACCTTCTAGAACGATGGTAGTAACCGAGTTGTCCGCATTCAAATCGTCCATCACAGCCCCTAATTGAGCAACCAGTGTCTCGTTTAGTGCATTCATCGCTTCGGGTCTATTGAGTCGAATAGTCGCGACACCTCCTGTCTGAACGACATCAACAAAATTGAATTCCCAGGGATGCCCAGTTTCAGCTTTGACTTCAAAGAAGGGTGGTAAATCGAATGCAGCGAGATCTGCATAGGCATTGGCCATGCGGTAGGCTTCATCGATTCCAATTGCATTCATGATTTCGAATGGCCCATTCATCCAGCGCAGACCCACCTTGGCCCCACGGTCGACATCCTCCATGGAACAGATTTCTTCTGCGACAATTTGTGAGCAGACAGCAAACACCTGACCAAGCAGTCGTTCTGAGATAATCTTGGCAGCCTCAGCATCACATTCGGTGTCCTCGTCAATCTCCCACATGACTCCTTCCTCGACGAGATCATTCAGACTCTGGGCGCCCGTATACCGCGGCGTATTGAGTTGCTCAGCGAGATAATTGGTCGAGTGAAGTGCGATGGGTGGACCTGTCAGATTCATCAGTGCGAAAGGACCCATGCCGATGTCAAAGGCCGAGCGTGCTACTGCATCAATTTGGGCAGTGGTCCCCAGACCTTCTTCGAGCAGCAGACACGCTTCATTCAGCCAAGGAACAAAGAATCGATTGACGACGAAACCGGGGCGATCCTTGCAGACGATGACGACCTTTCCAAGCATCTTGCAGTATTGTTCCACGCGTGCGACGGTCTCGCCACTAGACAATTCCGATGGAATGACTTCCACTAAGCGATTCTTGGCGGGGTGATAGAAGAAATGTAGGCCGACAAACCGATCAGGGCGTGCAGTTGCTTCAGCCAGAGCATTGACGCTCAGGGATGAGGTGTTCGATGCAAGGATTGTTTCCTCTCCACAGGCTTCGTCGAGTGTGTTGAAAACCGCTGTTTTTACATCAATATCTTCGAAGACCGCTTCGATAACGAGGTCGGTATCGGCAGCAACGTTCTCGACACCGACAACTCCAGTGATTCTACCTCGGATATCTTCTACTTGAGCTTCCGAGAAAATTCGCCTCTCCACAGCCTCCCCCAGCAATTTCGCAATCGTCTCTTGCCCACGATTGACCCATTGCTGCTCTCTATCAACCATCTGAACGGGAAACTGCTCCTGCGCGCTCTTCTGGGCAATACCGCTGCCCATGTTTCCGGCTCCGATGATGGCTACGGTCTCGATGGGCTTCATGGCCGCCCCACCCGAATACGCTTCATGAATTCAACGGCGGAGCCGAGAGGGATGAAGCATCAGATTCAAACCCCCTTCTCGTTGAGCCCCTCTCATGGTCTCAGAGTCTGACTTCATTGCTGCCTTCCAAGCATATCATGATGCTTTGGAAGACCCAGCGGCAAAAATCGACACGATTCGCCCTCTTGTCAATGACCATCTGGAGCAACTCATAGCACGCCTACCGGGAACGGTGGTTCAGAATGCAGCCCGGGAACGTGCCATGGCTGAATTGGATCGAATCGAGAGTATGGCCAAGGAAAAGTCCGTTGAGGTGGCTGCTGAGGCCCAGAGACTAGAGGGTGAAGTCAGAGAAAGGGCAGAGTCACTGAAGGGTGCTACACTCTTCGTTGATACAGCAGAACCTGAAGAAGGCTCACCATTCACCGTTGGGTTCACAGGAAGTTCGGGTAGCCCCCATGCGTGGATTGGCATCTTTCCCGCAGGTAGCCCAAATGGAGAACATGGGGCCAATTGGTTGTATGTCGGGGGAGGCCAACAACCAGGCGAAGGAAAAATCGCAGGTTCTGTGACTTTTGTTGGAGAACAGTACGTTGCTGGCGATTACGAAGCCCGACTATTCCGAAACAATGCCCATGACATGATGGCGACAACGAGTTTCTCAATCTCTGCCACAGAACCGGAAGAAGTTGTTGAGGAATCTGAGCCTGAGCCAGAACCTGAAGCCATTGAGGAGAAACCTTCCGACAAAATGCAAGAAGCATTCAATCTCTTTGATCGCGATGGCAACGGTGTCATCGACATCCAGGAATTGCATCTCATGATGAACACCCTTGGTGAACGCATGACTCCTGAGGAAATTCTAGCGTTGCTCAATGAGGCCGATGCCGATGGTGATGGAGTCATTAATTTCGAGGAATTCAAAGTCATAATGCTGATGGATAGAAGTGACTCATCTGCTCCTGCTGAAGAAGAGGATGTTCCCGAGGAATCCGTTCCCGAACCGGAACCTGAACACCCGACCCCTTCCACTAGCGGAAGCATTGTCGACGTGGCCGCTCATCTCGATACACTGAAACTCTTTGGCGACAAGCGTCGATACATCGAAAGTTTGAGCGATCAAGTCTTCGATTTCACATTGAGAATTGACAAAATGGAGAAAACCATCGGAATAGGTTTGGGTGACGAATTTCGGGGTGGCAATACTTGCATTGGCGAGGTTGACGACACCGGCGTCGGTGTTCGCATGCCTAATACCATGGAATTGGCAGTCGGACAGGACGTCTATGTTGAGGCCAAACTGCTTGAATACCGCTCAGTAGTCAAGCGCTTTGAGTTTGAGCATCTCTGAGGTCATTCTCTCAGTTTGTCAATTATCGAAGCAAGCGTTGCCGCTTGCTCTTCGGGTCGCAAACCCATCTTCGCGATGTTCTTTCGACCCGCCTCGGACCATGCTCCGCGTGTATCTGTATCCCTTGCATCCTCAAGGGCAGCATGCCAGACTGACCAGTCTCCACGAGGTAACAACCGCCCGGTGACACCATCTTCGATGGTGTGGCGATATCCGCCCTCATTCACCATGAGTGCAGGAGTGCCAGCGGCCTGAGCTTCTATTGGTGTCAATCCGAAGGGTTCCCCTCGCGCCAAAGATACGACCGCTCGAGCACGTTTGACCAGACTCACAAGAGCCTCTTGTGAAAGACGTGGTTCGACCACTAGTTCCACACCCTTGCTCGCCGCATGGGCTTGGATGGTAGCAATATCTTCCTCTGAACCTCCACCAACGTGGTGGTAAGTCAACCCAGTTCCAGCGAGCATGTCGATAGTATCCATTGTGCCCTTGACGTAGGAAGCAGTTCCAATCGCAACCACATAATCTTCGATTGAAGACGAATCACCAGCCCAGACATCGAGGTTCACCGATGGCCATAGCAATCCGGATTTCTCGCCATACACAGATTGAATTCTTTCTTGTATCCAAGGTGAATTTCCACTGATTGCCGCATTTTTCCTATCTGCGAGATCATGTGTCATCGAAGTGTCTCGTCGACGTTGCTTTCCGAGGAGAAATTTCGTCAGTGCTAGATTTTGCTTAGGGCCACCATCGAGATTTCGGTGCAGCACATCTTCATGCAATCCTCGATGAGGTTCCAAACAGTGGTAATGAATCGGGAGATCCTTGGGTACCAATTGACTGAATTCCAAACTGCCGACACCACTGGTCAGATGGACAGCATCGCTGGTCGCAAGGACATCTTGCAAACGCAGACCCTGCTCGGTCAATTCCAGCATATTCCACCACCGATTTGATGCTTGACGCGAAGCCCTAGCTCGAAATTCAGACCATCGTCCAACTGGCTTGCTCCAAGGGATTGCCGGCGTCAAAAAGAGGACATCTAATGCTTCCAGTTGCTCTCGAACCTCGGTTGGAAGATGCAGTGAAGCACAGGTAATCTCAAACTGCTCTTGCCATGCTTCTAGGTTGTTCAACAAATCACGCTCAGCACCTCCAAATTGCTCGAAGGTACCCTTCACCACCAGCAGGCGGGGCTTTGAGTCCGAATCGCCGTCCACGCACACGCCCTCGCTCGCCCGTTTAATATCAGCATGGGCTGGGCGGGCTGATGTCGCGTCAAGTTTTGGTGGTTCGTGGTGGGGCGCTGCCCCGTTCCAGTGGACTGGGAAGGGCGCACCACGACCTCGTCGAGCGGCTAGAGGAAGGCCAAGTCAAGGGATTCACATCTGCAGGTATCATCGAACACGAGGTCGGCGGTGGAGCGTTCACACGCTGGAGACGCCGACGAAGTGAACACCCTCAACGAGTGGCCAAGGCTGCAACAACAAATGCTGGAAGTGTTCTCCACATCACCGATCAGGAGCAAGCCCACTTGGTACCACCCCACTGTGATTTGCCCGTCAGCGTCACCATCCACGATCTGTTCCATTTGGAACCGCGCCGCATACAAACCTCACATGGCAGAGTGAACATTGGTCAACGTTCCCCTGGAATCTTGCGCCGACAAGATTTGTCCCACATTCGTCGGGGTCTTGGACGAGCTGATTTGCTGATTTGCATTTCAGAGGCGACTGCAGACGAAGCACGTGAATTGTGGCCGGAAAAGGCAATTGCAGTGGTTCCTCATGGTATCGACATTGGTGGTTACGATCCGTTCTCCTACCCTTTGCCCAAACCCGAAGGTCTTGACCACTCCAATGTCAATCTACTATGTGTAGGAAGTGAAGAACCACGGAAGCGAATTGATTTCCTCGTCGAAGTATTGGGTTGCCTTCCATCTCACCTCAAGGGAGATGTGATTCTACACAAGGTTGGTGCGGAATCGAGTATAAAATCGAAATCCAAATTGTCGAAGAGAGCCAAGGAATTGGGCGTGAATCTTCGATGGGTTGGTCGCCTCTCGGACATCGATCTATGTGGATATTACCAGCATTGCGACGCGCTACTATTCCCCAGTGTTGCCGAAGGGTTTGGTTTGCCACCCTTGGAAGCTATGGCTTCTGGTTGCCCGGTTCGTGTGGCCGATATGCCCGCTCACAATGAGGTTGCGCCAGAGGAATGGTTGCTTCCTCACGACAGTGTGGATGAATGGGTCGATGCCATTGTCGAATTCGCCTCAAAGGAGGGGCGCCGTCAGCCGAGCACTATCGCTTTGAAACGCGCAGCAGAATTCAGTATCGAACGCTGGTCGTCAGCACTTTCTGCCGCTTGGTCGAATCTTTAGGACTCTTAACATCCGAGGGATAACTGCTTTAACCGCCCGTAGGGCGGTTGGGCCGTGCTCAAAGTTGATGACCTCACCAAGGGCTTCGGTTCTGGCTCCAATCGCTTGGAGGTTCTCAAGGGCATCAATCTGGAGATTGAACCGGGCGAACTTGTTGCTCTGATGGGACCTTCAGGGTGCGGAAAATCTACCCTACTGAACATCATTGGGGGATTATTGCCTGCAGAAAGTGGTGAAATCACGCTCAAATCACGCAACTATGGTTTGAAGGGACCAGCATCAGTTGTTGATGTCCGGCGCAATCTCGTCGGTTGGATTTTCCAAGATTTTCACCTACTTGACCACCTCTCGGCGCTAGACAATGTCGCCATGGCACTGGAAATCTCCGGTGTACCGTCAAAGGAGGCTGAAGAGCGCGCACGAAACGCCCTGGCTCGTGTTAATCTCAGTGACAGGATGGACCATATTCCAGACCAACTTTCTGGTGGACAGCAACAGCGTGTGGCCATCGCTCGTGCGATTGCTGGCAACCGTCCATTGCTGCTCGCCGACGAACCCACAGGCAATCTCGACATCGCTTCTGGAGCAGATATGCTTCGCTTGTTCAAGTCTCTTTGTCATGACGAAGAAAACCCCATCTCCATTCTGCTGGTGACTCACGATCCAGATTTGGCCAGTCAGGCCGACAGAATGCTCCTCCTTCGTGACGGTACAGTCGCAGCCAGTGACATCCGTTCCGCTTGGGGCTTGGATGAAGAAGGAGGTGAAGAAGAATGATTGGTCGCCTTTTGCTTAAACTTTCAGGAGGTGCAGATGATAATCAATCGTCTGGACTACGAGATATACCTCGTAAAATACGTGATTTACCTGACAATTTGCGATTGGCTGCTCTTGGGGCATGGCGAGGCCGTGAGCGCGGAATGGCCGTCTTTGCCGGCGTCTTCCTCTCTAGTTTGGTGATTACAACCGTGCTTGCTTACGGTGTTGGGTTATCTCAAGCATTCTTCGAGGGCTTCCTCGAAATCAATGTCTTTGATGCCAAGGTTGAATTCAACGATGAGCCCAACTACAATGACCTCGATGGATGGAGCAACAACACCTCACAATTGTTGGAGGTTTGTGATGAATTTACGGAGATGGACGAATTTTCTGACTGTACAGTCATCATGGGTAAGAAGGGCCTGCATAGTTCGTTTGATTGGGGTAACGAGAACGTATTCAATGCGGTTCCGTTAATGATGCAAGAAGTCAATTCTACAGATTCTGAACGGACCTGGGATACTGATGGAATATGGGATTATGAGTACACGACGGGACCACCTGTGGCCAACACTCGCGCCATTGCATTGCTTGGTCCGGGCGCCTTTGACGGCGTGATTGCGGATCGTATTTCGGAGAATATCATCTACGAAAGAGGCGAATGGAAATCAGCTACAGATGTTGAAGCCGAACGTGGCGTGTACATTCCTTCGGATATCGCCAGCCTTTCTAATGCCGAAGTTGGTGATAATTTGACGAGTTTGAATTTTACGTATACCTCTGAAACAGCATATCCGGGTGATATGGAGGAAGAGGATTGTGATGGTGAAATTCTGATTATCCCTGATACGGGGTTCATGCATTGTCAACATACGATTACAATCGAGAACATGACCATTCTCGGAATCTACGAACCATGGCCACAAAGCAATCCAACTCTGGCTGCCAATCCAATTTACACAACCTGGACTGTACTCAATGAAAGTCAGCGCACAGCACTCATTGACAACGACCACATCTATCTCGGCTTGACCCTTGATCGTGCATTGCTGCCAACAACATCGACTGCAGATGCGGCGGATTGGTTGGAAGATTTGGGCCGTTCAGTGATGTTTGAAGAGGATGCCAATGGTGAACGTGTGAATCGTGCCTATGGGAGTGGTGAGGTCGAAGTCTACTACATCGACATCATCAGCGGTACCATCCTGTTCCTCAACATCTTCCTTGGCCTAATCCAAGCATTCGATTACATCATCATGATTCCAATTGTGGTGCTTTCTCTATCGGTTCTTGTCTACGGGTTGATTCTATCCTTAGAACAACGTAGACGTGAAATTTCCATTCATCGAGTCATCGGTGCGACCTCAAAGGGGCTGCGTGGGATGGTTCTGCTCGAACTTGCAGTCGTTGCCAGCGTTGCTTGGTTCCTAGGATATCTCTCCGCGATGGCAGCGGTTCCAGCGGTATTGGCAAGTGTTGGTTTCATGCAGTTCGAACCACTTGGTTTCACCGTCAATCCGAGGTTGAGCATTGGTGCTACAATCTTCACGGCGATGGCGACAATGGGTCTTGCACTCATCTTCGGACGAAGTCGTACCAAAGATTTCATGGAACTTGAGATCGATGAGGGTGTCAGTAAAGTGCAGAAAGTGGCCAAACCGAGAGTTTGGTTACACTGGGTCCTGTTCTTGGTTGGTTCCCTTGGTGCCATCGATACTTGGATGGAGATGAATGGCAGTGAAGATGGCCTGATTACCAATTGGTTTCTAGAGGGCCTGATCAATGTATTCGGTCCCTTCATGCTGTGGATTGGCGGTGCATTGCTACTGGGTAGATTGGGTGCCGCAGGCCCTCGAATCATGCAGTTCTTCTTCGGTCGAACACCACTACTTTCCGATGTCAAGCGTGGACTGAAAGGCAGTGGTTCTGCGGAATCCGTAAATCGATTGGCCGTGATTATGCTACTCACCCTATCCATCGTGACATTGGCTGCCGTTCAGGGGTACACGGGAACACTTGTGGATGAGAGAACCGCTGATGTTTCAGTTGGTAGTGATCTTCAGGTCGTCATGGGTCAAGACAACACTTCGGCAGAAGTCGAAGCCGCCATCGCAGAAATCAGTGGACGCGATGTGACGGTTACCGCAGTCCATGTACCTCAATTGAGTTTGATACCTGAAGATGGTGAAGGCATGAGTGCTTACGTTCTTCTGGACGAAAGTGCCGATGTTCTTCGTTGGTTCCCACAAGCCATTCCCGGCGATGATGTCACAGCGGCGATGGATGCCTACCAGACTGGTGGATTCAGCGCTGGAGAAGATGCAGCTTACGATCTGGATTTGTGGGGGTCATACAGAGGCGGGAGTTCCGATGGCGGCGACATCCTGCTTGAGCCGGACAATAAAAATACGAAGAACATCAATTTCACATGGGAAGAAAAAACCCTTAATTTATCTTCGATGACCTTGGAGACAACCGCTCATAACACGACACTGCGATATATTGGTACTCACAAATTCATTCCTGGCGTCGATACCAGTGAAATGGAGGCTAGCGTTATTATCGGCGAATCTGGTTATCGTGATTTAATGGGCGATGAACGGGTGGATAACTTGTCTGTAACCACTTGGATTGTCAGTATTGATGGTGTCAGTGGTGAAGATTTGAAGGCCCTTCGAATCAGTCTAGAGGCCGACTCACGATTTGACAGTGCACAAGATTGGGAAACTGCGCATGATGACGTGGAACGAAACGGTGGCCTCATCTTTGGAACACCTGGTCTGTTGACCCTGCAATTCATCGTAGCGAGCGTCGCAGCGGTTGCCTCTGCGTTCGTGTTCCTTTCACTGGTCCTAACCCAGCGACAGAAAGAGTTGGCCGTTCTGCAAGCGATTGGTGCCAGCCCCAATCAAATCATTCGCTTGGTGTTGTTTGAGATCCTCTCAATCATAGTCGTCTCAATGGCATTGGGTATGCTTCTGGGTATGGGTCTCGCCTTGTCTTTCAACGGTCTGTTCAATGTCTTTGGCTTCATTTTCCAATTGTTCATCGGTGGTGAATCTTCGATCATCAGTCGTGAATTGGTTTGGCCGTGGCTCGAACTAGGCCTTGTCGCCGTCGCTGTGTTTGCCGCGGTTGTCATTGCATTGCTGTTTACCACGCGCAAGGCGCTGCGCTCTGATCTGGCTAGCGTTCTCAAGGGGGAGTGAAGATGGCGGAAGAAATTCAGACAATTCTAGAGGCCAACGCGCTCTATCACGTCTATGAATCCAAGGCGGAGGACGGAAATGTCGTCGCACTGCGTGGCCTACATGTCAAGGTAAAGCCAGGAGAAGCGGTTGCAGTTGTCGGTCCATCAGGTTCTGGGAAATCGACTCTGCTCAAATGTTTGGGGGGATTGATGAAACCGAGTGCCGGCAATGTCTCTCTCGATGGACGCAATATGACTCGACTCACCGGACAAGAATTGGTTCTGCTTCGACAGAAGACAATTTCCTTCATCTTCCAAGAGGGCAATCTTCTGCCTCATCTTTCAGCAGTCGACAATGTCGCTCAACCACTGCGCCATCAGAAAGTGTCACCAAAGGAAGCTAAGCAACGCGCCTTGGATCTATTGACCGAACTGGGCATGGGACACCGTGCACAAGGTTTGCCTGCGGCATTGTCGGGTGGTGAGCAGCAGCGTGTTGCCATTGCTCGGGCGCTAATCACTAATCCAACATTGATTTTGGCCGATGAGCCCACT